>NZ_JBIWKB010000044.1:0-68181 GCF_044765425.1 Streptomyces sp. NPDC102462
CGGCGCCCAGTTGCGGTTCACCGACCTCGACGGGCTGCGGCTGACCTGCTTCGCGACCAACACAAAAGGCGGCCAGCTCGCCGACCTCGAACTGCGTCACCGCCGCCGGGCCCGATGCGAGGACCGCATCCGAGGCGCCCGCGACACCGGCCTGCGCAACCTGCCCCTGCACGACACCGCGCAGAACCGGATCTGGCTGGAGATCGTCTCCCTCGCACTCGACCTCCTCGCCTGGATGCCCATGCTCGCTCTGACCGGCACAACCCGCCGCTGGGAACCCAAGAAGCTCCGCCTGCGGCTGTTCTCCGCCGCCGCCCAGCTCGTGAACACCGGCCGCCGCCGCTGGCTGCGCTTTAGGGCCCGCTGGCCCTGGACCGACGTCATCACCCACGCGATGGACAGGCTCCACACCCTCCCGAACCCCGGATGACCAGCAACTTCGACCATTCCGACAACCCGCACCACCCCACCGGCGAAGTGGAACCCGGCGCCCACCCGACGCGAGAGCCGGGCCCTCAGCCTGCCCCAACCCCGAAAAGACCCCACCGCACAGACACAGAGTCCCCGTCAGCAAGCTGACGGGGACTCATGAATGATCGAGGCTAGGGAAGCCATAAGGCAAGCCGTCACCGAAGGCCGAGCCGGTGACATCGCTTCTGCCCGCCAGAAGCTTCTGACCCTGTGGTCCGCGGTCGGTGTCACGGACGACCCGCTTCACCGCTGCTCTCTCGCTCACTACCTGGCAGATCTCTGTGAAAATCCCGCCCGGGCCCTGACCTGGCGCGTCCGGGCCTTGCAAGCCGGCCGCCATGCAGCGAAGCCGGTGCCCCGCCAACCGGCACACCGCGTCATTCCGAAGGAATGCGAAACTCGAATTCGGGACGGTCCCACGGCACGGCGGGCGGGTTCGCGAACGCGGTCCCGGTCCGCACCGCACCGACGCGGTGGTAGAAGTCCGCGGCGGGAAGGTGCGACACGACCTTGAGACGGTCGATCCCGGCAGCACGGGCCTCGGACTGCATGTGCGCCACGAGCAGCCGTCCAATACCCCGCCCTTGCACTTCGTCGGCGACGAACAGCAGGTCGAGCTCCGGTGGAGCAAGGACGAGCGAGTAGAACCCGAGGACCCGGTCTCCATGCTCGTAGGCGCCGACGGCCACAAAGGCGCGGTGGGCCTCGATGTAATCAGGACCGACCCGGTAGCCCGCGACTGCGGCTGCGTACTTACCCTGGTAGGCGCCTGAGCCACGCACGAGCCGCGTGAGCCGTTTGGCATCCCGCGCGACGGCCCTCCGTATCGTGACCGGCTGGCTGATCGGGGAAGTGCGTGAACTCATCGGGAGAGTATTTCGCACCGGGAAGTGCCTTCGTGCGGCGGGTCGGCTGATTGTGCGGGCGTTCCTGCACCGCTCCCCGGAACCCCTCGCCCAGGCCCCGAACCCGCTCCGGATCCCTGCCCCGCATCCCCGCACAAGCCCCTGCACGGCGACGAAGAGGCCGCCCAGGTAGGAGGAACGGCTGCTGCTCGCCACCGGCCGCCGCGCCCGACCGACATCGAAGCGAGCTGCTAGCGCTGTACCACCAGCAGACCAAGAACCTCCTGGTGTCATACGCCCCGAAGAAACTGGGCTTCTTCTAGCCACGAAAGAAGGGCGCCTGACCAGGCAAGACCGCCGTCAGGCGCCCTTCACCGGGCTCGCCTAAGGAGCGCGCGGGGCACTTCCGGGCCAAGCCTCCGCCAGGAACTTGGCGTAGTAACGGAAGGGGGCTTGGATGCTATGCCCTGCGCGACGCGCGCACTCGGCAGGGTCAGCACCGGAGGCCAACCAGAAGGGAATGCCGGCATGGCGGAGGTCACAGGGGCACATCACAAGCTCAAGGGCATGCTCATCCCCGTCCCCGGCCGCGGTGCCCCGCGGGGCACCGATTCCGCCGACGTGCTCCCCCTTCTCACAGAAGTGGCCGCCTTCCCGTAGAAGTGGGGCGAGGACATCCTCCAGTGCTCCCTGCCCACCATGTAGCGCGACGCATAGGTATACGCCGACGACCACGCCACCACCCCACCCCAGCTGATCACCGGCAGCCGGCGGGCCCTCGCCGACCTGACCGCTGCACGCACCCGCTGGAACCAGGCCACAACACCCCCGCCCGCGACGAGGCTCTTGCCGTCCTGTGCGGGGTGCCCGTCGTAGTCGACGTGGTCTGCATCGGCCGGGCGGGCATGATTCCGGGCGGGAGCACGGTCCGCTGACGGTCCTTACCGCTGCTGGGCCACCGTCCGCAGATACGTGCCGAGCCGGGCGATGGCGGACGGGTTGCGGGGGCTTTCCACCAGGTCGACGTAGTCGAGGACGAAGATCCGCTTGTGCTTGACCGCGGAGACATCACGGAGCGGGGCGTACGACAGCAGGAACTTCCGCTTCTGCTCGGCGCTCAGGTCGCCGTAGTTGCAGACGACGATGACGTCCGGGTTCCGCTCGACGACGGACTCCCAGCCGACGGTGGTCCAGGAGTCGTCGATGTCGTGCATGACGTTGTCCCCGCCGGCCCTGCTGATGATCTCGTCAGGGGCGCCGTAACGGCCCGACGACAAAGGCTGGTTCTGGCCGCTGTCGTAGAGGAAGACCTTCGGCCGGTGGGCGGGCGCCTTCGCCTCGGTGGTGGCGATCTGCCTCTTGAAGTCGGCGATCAGCGCGGCGGCCCGCTTCTCCACACCGAAGAGCTTGCCGAGGTTGGTGAGGTCGGCGTACAGGGCGTCCAGGGGCGGCACGATGCCGCGCGAGGTCTTGGTGCGGCCGTTGCGGCAGGACTCGGTGAGGATGTACGTCGGGATGCCGAGCTTCTTCAGAGCCTCCGGGGTGAAGCCGCTGTCCTCGCGGAAGCCGTAGCTCCAGCCGGCGAAGACGAGGTCGGCGCGTGCGTCGAGGACGTTCTCCTTGGTGAGCCGGTCCTTGGAGAGCCACTTGACCTTGTCGTAGGCGTCCTTCCAGGGCACGTCGGTCAGGTCGCCCTTGTCGTCGGGCATGGCGAACCCGGCCATGCGGTTCTCCAGGCCGAGAGCGAACATCAGCTCGGTGATGCCGACGTCGTTGGTGACGACCCGCCGGGGGACCTTGTCGTACGTCACCTTCTTGCCGCAGTTGGTGAGCGTGACGGCATGGGACTTCGCCTCCTTGGACGACTCGACACTGGCACCGCACCCGGTTGCGGTGACGGTGGCTGCGAGGCAGAGGGCGGCGGCAAGCAACTTACGCATGGAAGTCCTTACTTGGCGGGCCGAAGCAGGTCGAACAGGAGCTGGACCGCGCCGGTCTCCGGGTGCCGCACCGGATGCGCGCTCACCCCGAACACCTCGGCGAGCAGGGCGGGTTGGAGTACGTCGTGCGGTGGTCCGGAGGCGGCGATCCGGCCGCCGGCGATGACGTAGAGGACATCGCAGTGCGCGGCGGCCAGGTTGAGGTCATGCAGGGCGGCGAGCACGGTCGGCCCGCTGTCGCGGACGAGGGAGAGCACGTCCAGCTGGTGGGCGATGTCGAGGTGGTTGGTGGGTTCGTCCAGGACGAGGACGCGGGGTTGCTGGGCGAGGACACGGGCGATGAGGACGCGCTGTTTCTCGCCGCCGGACAGGGCGAGGAACCCGCGGTCGGCGAGGTGCGTGACGCCGGTGCGTTCCATGGCCGCAGCGCACACGGCGCGGTCCTCGGCGGCCGTGCGGCCCTGGTGCGGCAGGCGTCCCATCGCGACCACTTCGGCGACGGTGAAGTCGAACTCGGCGGACGACTCCTGCGGCAGCGCGGCCAACTGCCGGGCGGCGGCCCGCGGTTCCATGGTGTGCAGGTCGTCCCCGTCGAGGCGTACGACTCCCCCGGCCGGGCGCAGTGCCCGGTACACGCAGCGCAGCAACGTCGACTTGCCACTGCCGTTCGGACCGACGAGCCCGACGAACGCCCCGCTGTCCACAGCGAGCCGCACGTCCTCCACCAGCCGAACCCCGGCAGCCTCGACCGTCACGTCCTCGATGTCGAGCCTCATCTGTCACCGACCTCCGAACGCGTAGCCGCCGCGCCGCATCAGCAGCAGGAAGGCGGGGACTCCGACCACTGCGGTGATCACGCCGACCGGCAACTCCGCGGGCGCGAGCAGGAGTCGGGACAGGATGTCCGCCCACACCAGCAGGACGGCTCCGGCGAGGGGTGCCACCGCGAGCACCTTCCGGTGGTCGGCGCCGACGAGCATCCGTACGACGTGCGGCACCATCAGCCCGACGAAACCGATGGCTCCACTGACCGAGACCACCGTGCCGGTCACAGCTGCCGTCACCAGGAACAACACCCTGCGCAGCCGGGCGGGTTGGACGCCGAGCGCGGCGGCCGTCTCGTCGCCCATGGCGAGCGCGTTGAGCGGCTCGGCCCGCCACCGCAGCCACGCCCACCCGGCGGCCACGGTCACCGCGGCGAGCGGCACCTGCGCCCAGGTCGCCCCGCCCAGGCTGCCCAGCAGCCACATCATCGCCGAACGGGCCGCCTCGCCCCGGGCCGCCCCGAACACCATCACCGTGGTGACCGCCTCGAAGCCGTACGCCAGCGCCGTCCCGGTCAGGATCAGCCGCAGCGGGGTCAGCCCGTGCGCCGAGCGAGCCACCGCGTACACGAGGACCATGGCCGCGAGCGCCGAGGCGAACGCCGACACCGACAGCGCCCACACACCCAGCCCGGCGAACGCCCCGAGCAGGATGACCGCGTTCGCGCCCACCGCCGCACCCGAGGAGATGCCCAGCACGAACGGATCGGCGAGCGCGTTGCGCACCATGGCCTGCACGGCGACCCCGACGGCCGCGAGCCCCGCGCCCACGACGGCCCCGAGCACGACGCGCGGCAGCCGGATCTCCCAGACGATGATGTACGCGGCGGCGTCATCGGCATGCACGGTGCCGCCGGTGGTCCCCGCCCACAGGAAGCGGAACACATCCGCGCAGCCGATCCCCGCGGCCCCCAGCACGACACCGCACACGAGCGACACGAGGAGAAGCAATCCGAGGCCAAGTGCCAAGGGAGGTACGGGTATTCGTCCGGGGGTGGGGCTGCGGCGCACGGTCAGGGCGGTCCTTCGCCTAGAGCCGCCGGTCGGACCTCACGCTAGGAGAGAGCCCGTACGACACGAAGGCCGCTCGGTCCCCTCTCGCAGTCCACGGCGAGCAGTCAACGGGTCGCGCCACCCACAGGCGATCGGGCTCACGCGAACAACCAGGGGTCGCCGCGCACACCGTTGCGGGTCAGCGCCGGACTCTCACCGGACTTCCCCCGCGGGAGGCGTCGCGAGCCTAACAGAGGCGGATCAGCAGCAGTCGTGCCGCTCCCGCTCCGGCGAATACAGGTGGCTGCCGTGCGCCTGGGCATCGCTCGCGGGCCTGAACCCGGCTTCACATCCCGCCCCGACTTTCCGGCGGCCACACCTCGCTGCTGCTCGTCCGTGTCCTCGCCCGGCCGCCCAGTTCACCCAGACCGTGCTCCGGTACGGCGTGCCCGTGCTCATCGGCCGCGAAGGCGGCGCCCCGATCGACGCGTCCAGCGTCCTTCAGGTCATGGGGCTGGCGGTGAAGCACGACGAGGCCGTCGTCCTCTCCTGTGAGGCTCCCGGCGCCGACCAGGTGCTGGACGACCTCGCCACGCTGCTGGCCACCGACCTCGACGCGGAGTGACGGTGCCGACCACCCCGCTCATCGAAGGCCTCGGCGTGGGACACGGAGCAGCCGTCGGCCCCGTGAATGGCGCCCGTGGACGAAGAGGTGCGGTCCGCGCTGGAAATCGTTCCCTGACCCAGCGGCCCTGAGTCCTGCCCGGGCGAGACGGCCCGGGACGGCACGACTGGCCCTGCACCCTCCGCCGGGGCCTGCGCCACCTCTTGTATCTGTAAATCAGATGCCGCACAACGAAAACCCCTGTTGGACAGAACTATTGGGGTGCACAGAGGATTTCCTGTGCGGTAGCGGGTCGATTCGACAGTGCAGTGGCCTACCGCCTGAGTGGAGGTTGACATGTCGAGTGAAGAGACCGAGGTAGTCGTCGTCGGGGCGGGTCAGGCAGGTGTGGCGATGAGCGAGCACCTGGGCGCCCACGGCGTACCGCACGTCGTGCTGGAGCGGCACCGCATCGCCGAGCGGTGGCGTTCGGAGCGGTGGGATTCCCTGGTCGCGAACGGGCCCGCGTGGCACGACCGCTTCCCGGGACTGGAGTTCTCCGACGTCCACCCCGACGCCTTCGCCTCGAAGGATCAGGTCGCGGACTACTTCGTCGCGTACGCCGAGAAGATCGGCGCCCCGGTCCGGTGCGGTGTCGAGGTGACGTCGGTGCGCAGGCACGCCGGTCGGGCAGGCTTCCGGGTCGAGACGTCGAAGGGCGCCATCGACGCGCGCTTCGTCGTGGCGGCGACCGGGCCGTTCCAGCGGCCCGTGATCCCGCCGATCGTCCCGGACGGTGCCGTCTGCACACAGATCCACTCCAGCGGTTACCGCAACCCGGAGCAACTGCCCGAGGGCGCGGTCCTCGTAGTCGGGGCCGGCTCCTCGGGCGTGCAGATCGCCGACGAACTGCGCCGGTCGGGCCGGCAGGTCTTCCTCTCCGTCGGTCCGCACGACCGTCCTCCCCGCGAGTACCGCGGACGTGACTTCTGCTGGTGGCTCGGTGTGCTCGGGCTCTGGGACGCGGAGACACCGCCCCAGGGTGCCGAACATGTCACCATCGCGGTCAGCGGCGCCCGCGGCGGCCACACCGTGGACTTCCGTGACCTGGCCGCCGACGGCATTCAGCTCGTGGGTCTGACCATGTCCTACGACGACGGCGTACTGCGCTTCGCGCCGGATCTCGCCACGAACATCGCCCTCGGCGACGCCCAGTACCTGGCACTTCTCCAGGCGGCCGACGCGTACGTCAAGCGCAACGGGCTGGACCTCCCCGAGGAGCCGGAGGCCCACGTCCTCGGGCCGGACCCGGAATGCGTGACCGAGCCCCGACTCGAACTGGACCTGGCCGAGGCGGGTGTCACCTCGATCGTCTGGGCGACGGGCTTCTCCGCCGACTACAGCTGGCTCCAGGTCGACGCGTTCGACGAGAACGGCCGGCCAGAGCAGCGACGAGGAGTTTCCACCGAGCCCGGCGTCTACTTCCTGGGCCTGCCCTGGCTGTCCCGCCGCGGGTCGAGCTTCATCTGGGGTGTGTGGCACGACGCCAGATATGTGTCCGACCACATCGTGACCCAGCGGGGCTACCTCGCCTACGGCAGCGGCCAACGGCCGCTCGCCGCGCCAGTGACCGGAAAGAACTGAAGGGACAGACGATGACCTCCACGAGCGAGGACCGACCGGTCAAGGCCCCGATCGTCGCCGGCGGACACACCCGGATCCGGCCGTTCAACACGCGCGACACCTATCCCGAGCAGAACCTCGACAACGACCTCTGCCAGGCCGTCGTCGCCGGGAACACCGTGTATGTCCGGGGTCAGATCGGCCAGGACCTCGACACCAGTGAGTCCGTGGGCATCGGCGACGCCGAGGCCCAGGCCGAGCAGGCCATGGCCAACATCAAGATGCTGCTCGAAGAAGCGGGCAGCCGGATGGAACACCTGGTCAAACTGACGATCTACCTGGTCGACCCGCGCTATCGCGAGGCGGTGTACCGCACCGTGGGCCGCTGGACCAAGGGTGTGCACCCCATCTCCACCGGTTTGGTGGTCTCCGCCCTCGCCCGCCCGGAGTGGCTGTGCGAGATCGACGCGATCGCGGTGATCCCCGAGGAGGAGCGGCGATGACCTTCTCCCTGGTGGTCCGCGACGGCGAGCGGTTCGGCATCGCGGTCAGCTCGTCCAGTCCCGCCGTCGCGGCCCGGTGCGCGCATCTGCGGCCCGGCGTCGGCGCCGCCGCCTCACAGAACATCACCCATCCTGTCCTCGGCACCGAGTTGCTCGACCGGCTCGCCGAACACGGCGACGCCCAGCGCGCCTTGACCGATGTCACCGGCGCGGACCGCAACGCGCCGACCATCGCATATCGGCAGTTGACCGTTCTGGGGCACACCGGGCCCGGACATGCCTTCAGTGGCTCCGGAACGCTCGGCACATACGCGTCGGCGACCGCGGACGGTGCTGTCGCCGCGGGGAACTTGCTGGCCGGCGCGCACATCCCCGATGTTCTCCTGGACGCCTACTTCGCGGCGACGGGTGAGCTGGAGGAGCGGTTGGTCTCCGCTCTGCGCGCTGCCCTCGCGGTCGGCGGTGAGGCGGGGCCGGTGCGCTCCGCGGGCCTGGCGGTCGTCGCGGACGTGGGCTGGCGGGTGACCGACCTGCGGGTGGACTGGGCCGACGATCCGATCGAACAGCTCGCTGCTCTTCTGGACGTGTGGCTGCCGCAACGGGACGACTACGTGCGGCGCGGCCTCGACCCCGCGGGCTCCCCCTCCTACGGCGTGCCGGGCGATCTGTGATGGGCGCGCTGAAGGAGGCCGCCCGGAGCGCGGTCAACCGGCACGCGGAGGAACTGATCGGGCTGTCCGAGCGGCTGCACGCCGACCCGGAGACGGCCTGGGAGGAACACCGGGCCGCGGCCACCGTGCCGGAGCTGCTGGACCGCGCCGGATTCGACGTCACTTCCACCTATCTCGGCCTGGAGACGGCGTTCTACGCCCGGTTGGGCAGCGGGCCCACCCGCATCGCCGTGTGTGCCGAGTACGACGCGCTGCCGGGCCTGGGCCATGCGTGCGGGCACAACCTGATCGCGGCGAGTTCCATCGGCGCGGCGCTCGGCCTGGCCGCCGTGGCGGACGACGCCGGCCTGACCGTGGAGGTCTACGGCACCCCGGCCGAGGAGGGCGGCGGCGGCAAGATCGAGATGCTGGAGCGTGGCGCCTTCGCCGGGGTGGACCTGGCGATGATGGTGCACCCCGCGCCGGTCGACGTCGCCGAGGCCCGCCCCTTCGCGGTCAGCCACTCCAAGATCTCCTACACCGGCAAGTCCTCACACGCAGCGGCCTACCCGGAGGCCGGGGTCAACGCGGCCGACGCCTTCACCGTGGCCCAGGTCGCCATCGGCCTGCTGCGCCAGCAGTTGCCGGCCTCGGCCCGCGTGCACGGTGTGGTCACCCACGCCGGGGACGCGCCCAACGCCATCCCCGAGCGGGCGACCGGCCGGTGGTACGTACGGGCGGAGACGCTGGCCGAACTGGCCGAGCTGGAACCCCGCGTCATGCGGGCCTTCGAAGCGGGGGCCCTCGCGACCGGCTGCGCGCTGGAGATCGAACCGGAGAGCAAGCCGTACGCGGAGTTCCGCACGGACGAGACCGCCCTGGCGTACTACCGCGCCAACGCCCTCGCGCTGGGCCGGGAGTTCGCGCCGCCCGGCCAGGCCGCCCGGATGAACCGCGCCTCCACCGACATGGGCAACGTCTCACAGGTGGTGCCGGCCATCCACCCCTACATCGGCATCGGTTCCCTGCCCGCCACCAACCACCAGCACGAGTTCGCCGCGTACTGCGTGGGCGGCAAGGCCCAGCGTGCCCTGCTGGACGGGGCGATCGCACTGGCCTGGACCGCAGTGGACCGCGGCGCGGCGGCCACCGCAGCAGTGTGACCGCGGGCGCGGAGGCCGGCCCGGGCCCCGTCGGTTCACGCCCTGTGCCCGGTCGTCACGCTCTTGCGGAGTGGCTGTCAGGTGTCGAGGCCGTTCCCCGGATCCGCTCCCCGCTCTCGTTCATCTCCTGTGACTCTTGAGGACATCATGTCTGCACCATCAGCGGCCGGGCGTCCCGGCGCACACGTCGCGACCGGCTCGGTTTCTCGCCGGGACCACGACATGCTCGGCAGTGTCGAAGTGCCGGGCGATGCCTACTACGGTGCGCACACGGCGCGGGCGGTGGTCAACTTCCCGATCACGGGAGAGACCCTGTCGGCCCGCCCGCACCTGATCCGAGCCCTGGCCGCCGTGAAGCAGGCCGCGGCCGCGGCCAATGCGGAGGTCGGGGCCTTGGACGGGGATCTCGCCTCGGCGATCGCCGACGCCTGCACGGAGATCCGTGAGGGAGCGCTGCACGAGCAGTTCGTGGTCGACCTCATCCAGGGCGGCGCGGGGACGTCGACCAACATGAACGCCAACGAGGTGATCGCCAATCGCGCCCTGGAACTGCTCGGCCTCTCCCGCGGTGAGTACACCGCCCTGCACCCCCTGGACCACGTCAACCTCGGACAGAGCACCAACGACGTCTACCCGACCGCGGTGAAACTGGCCCTGGACGCGCACATCGCCGGGCTGCTCGGTGCGCTGGCCGGGCTTCGTATTGCCTTCGCCGACAAGGCGGCGGAGTTCGCCGACGTACTGAAGATGGGCCGCACCCAGTTGCAGGACGCCGTGCCCATGACGCTGGGCCAGGAGTTCGCGGCGTTCGCCGCGACCCTTGCCGAGGACGAGCAGCGCCTGGGCGAGGCCAGAGTGCTGCTGCACGAACTCAACCTCGGCGGCACGGCGATCGGCACCGGCCTCAACGCACGCCCCGGCTACCGGCAACTCGCGGTGGAGCACCTGCGGCGGCTGACGGGCATACCGACGCTGGTGTCCTCCCCTGACCTGATCGAGGCGACCCAGGACGTCGGCGTGTTCGTGCAGTTGTCCGGTGTGCTCAAGCGGCTCGCGGTGAAACTCTCGAAGATCTGCAACGACCTGCGCCTGCTGTCGTCGGGGCCGCAGGCCGGCCTCGGCGAGATCAACCTCCCGGCGCGCCAGGCCGGTTCGTCCATCATGCCCGGCAAGGTCAACCCGGTGATTCCCGAGGCCGTCAACCAGATCGCGTTCGAGGTCATCGGCAACGACGTGACCGTGACGTTCGCCGCGGAGGGCGGACAGCTCCAGCTCAACGCCTTCGAGCCGATCATCTACCGCAGTCTGAGCGCGGGCCTGGATCATCTCGCCGCGGGGATCACCGTGCTCACCGAGCGGTGTGTGCGCGGCATCACCGCCAACCGGGACCGGCTCGCGCAGACCGTCGCGGCCTCCACCGGACTGGTCACCGCGCTCAGCCCCGCGATCGGGTACGAGTCCGCGTGCGCCATCGCCCTGGAGGCGCACCGTACCGGCCGGCCCGCGCTGGACCTGGTGCGTGAGCGCGCGCTGCTGACCGAGGCGGAGCTGCGCGCCCTCACCAGTCCTGCCATGCTGACGGGCCGACTCGCGCCCTGACCGGCCGGGCGTCGTCCAGGACCGCTGTACCGGTGCCGCCCACCCCTGTAATCTGTTTGCTGGATTCAGTCGGGTAGGCACGCCTCGATAACTGATGCAAGGGTCTGTTATGACACCGCCGGTTGGCTTCACGCTTGTCCAGTTGCGCTATTTCGTGACGGCCGCCGAATGCGGGTCGATGACGGCGGCGGCCGAAAGGCTGCGTATCGCGCAGTCTGCCGTGTCCTCTGCCATCACCAACCTGGAACACGAGTTGCGGGTGCAGCTCTTCGTCCGCCACCGGGCCCGGGGGCTGACCCTGACCTCGGCGGGCGAGCGCCTGCAGCACCAGGCCCGTGAGCTGCTGGCTCGTGCACGCGAGGTGGAGGCGGAGGCCCGCGGCAGCGGCGGTTCCCTGGCCGGCCCGGTCACGCTGGGCTGCTTCGTCACGCTGGCGCCCTACTACCTGCCTGCGCTGTTCGCCGCCTGCAGCGAACAGCATCCGGGGATCGAACTCAACGTGGTGGAGGCGGAGGCAGAACAGCTGGCCCAGGCGCTGCAGAGCGGGAAGATCGATTTCGCGCTCACCTACGATCTCGGCATGTCCGCCACCCCAGCTCTGCGCCGGGACGTCATCGACCAGGCCTCGGCGTACGTGATCATCCCCGAGACGCATCGGTTGGCCGACCGCCAGTCGGTGGAGCTGTCCGAACTGGCCGCCGAACCGATGGTCCTCCTCGACCTCCCCTACAGTCGCGACTACTTCCGGGCACTGGTCACCGCCACGGGCATCGCCCCCGACATCCGTTACCGGACCCAGAGCTATGAGACGGTGCGGTCCCTGGTCGCTCACGGGCTCGGGTACTCGGTCCTCAATCAGCGGCCGGCCACCAGCCAGACCTACGCGGGCAGGGACGTCGTCCCGCTGGAACTCATCGACGACCATCCGCATCTCGACGTGACGATCGCGCTGATGGACGGCGTCCGGCAGACCATGCGCGCTCAGGCCGTGATCGACCTGCTCCGGGAGATCGGCTCGTCGACGAAGCCGCGGGCCGGCCGTCGGTCGCGTTCCCACTAGCAGCGCCAACCGTGGCGCCGGCCGGGGCGCCGCCGCGCAGGCAGCCGCGGCCCGGGGATGGTGACGGCAACTGGGGAAGGTCTCCTCGCAGCGCTCCCGGCGGCGGCCGGCCGGGGGCCGAGTTCGCTGTCCCCCGCTGCCCGGCCCGAGAGGGTGCGGGCAAACCGTTGCCGCGGGCGTCTGTGCCGCCGGGGCACGACAACACAGACGCCTGGCTGTTGCCGGGTCAGATCAGCGCCGCATCGGTGCTCTCCGGCGAGGGCACGACGACGGAAGCGGAACGCCGCAGCGCGGCCTTGGCCCAGAAGTAGTACAGGGGGCTGATGACCGCCAGCCCGACGATCCAGGACAGGTCCACGCCGCCCATCGCGGTCGCCGCGGGCCCCGTGTACATGGTCGTGGAGACGAAGGGCAGCTGGATGACGGCGCCGATGAGGTAACAGCAGACCGCGGGTACGTTGACGCGCCCGTAGATGCCGCCGTCGGCGCGGAAGAACGACTCGACGTCGTAGTCACCGTGGCGCAGCAGGTAGTAGTCGACGAGGTTGATGGCGGTCCACGGCACGAGCACGGTCATCAGCAGGGTGATGAAGTTGAGCCAGTTCGCCATGAAGTTGTTCTGGCCCGCCAGCGCCGCGATCAGCGCCAGGAGGAACAGGGCGACGGCGGTGACGGCCCGTACGACTCTTCCCGGGGACCAGGCCGGTGCGAAGGTCTGCCCGACGGTGAGGGTGGACAGCACGCCGCAGTAGAGGTTCATGGAGTTGGTGGCGGCGATACCGAGCGAGAAGATCAGGATGATGGCGGGCCCGACGGGTCCGGTGAGCTGGTCGAGTCCCGCGACGACGTCCTCGCCGACGGCCACGCCGACGATGGCTCCCAGGATCATCGGGAAGATGGAGCCCAGCGAGCAGCCGGCGTAGCTGGACCAGAAGGCGGGGCGGGCGCCGGTGTCCGCGGGCATGTAGCGCGAGTAGTCCGACACGTACGGAGCGTAGGCGACCTGCCACAGCGCGGACGCGGTGACCGTGCCCATGAAACCGGCGATGCAGACCGAGCCGTGGGAGGCGAAGCCCTCCGGGAGGCCGTGCACGCCGATGATCCAGACGAAGGCGAGGAGCAGGGCGGCCCCGGAGAGGTAGGTCAGGATGCGAGTGTAGGTGTGGATCAGGTCGTACCCGAAGATCACCGCGATCACCGCGACCACACCGACGACGACGATGCCTGTGCTCGTTCCGACCGGAAGTCCCGCGGCGACGAGCGACTGGCCGGCCAGGACCAGGTTCGATGCGAAGAACCCTATGTACATCAGCACCACGAGCACGGTGACCAGCAGCGCCCCGTAGCTTCCGAACTGGCCGCGTGACTGCACCATCTGCGGCACACCGAGCTGGGGGCCTTGCGCGGAATGCAGGGCCATCAGCACGGCGCCCAGAAGGTTGCCGACGAGGATGGCGACGACGGTCAGCCAGAACGGCAGCTGGAAGACAGCGGTGCCCAGCGCTCCGGTGACGACAGTGAGCACCATGATGTTGGAACCGAACCAGATGGTGAACAGGTCACGGGCGCTGCCGTGCCGCTCGGACGGCGGTATGGGCTGGATCGTTTTGTCTTCAAGGCGTTGAGGCACCTCAACCTGCGTCATGGGACGGCCCTCCGCTCAAGGTATGGCTCGAAACTGCCATAACGTTGGGCCCACGGATGTCCCCTGTCCAATAGATGTTTGCGATCCAGTTCCCCTGTTCTTCGCATATGGCCGGCCATGAGACGCAGCGGGTTGACGCAGCCGGACGGGGCGGGCCAGCACTACACCCCATCGAGCACATCATCAAAAGCGATGACGCTGTTCTAAAATATCTGCTTTACAGGTGGCTCACCTGCTGATTCTGTCTATTCATCGCCCCGTTCCCCGCCGTACGGAGAGCCGCATGTCCGCCTCCGTCCGGTTCAGGGCGTGACCACGCGAACCGCTTCACCGGAGGCCCAGGCATGACGGCTGCGAACACCTACCAGCAGTGGACCAAGCTCGCGGCGGGCTTCGCCCCCGACGGCAACGCCTTCATCGACGGTGCCCGCCGCCCGGCCCTCTCCGGCCGCACCTTCTCCACGGTCAATCCGGCCACCGACACCACCATCGCGCAGGTGGCCCGGTGCGAGGCGCCCGACGTCGACGACGCCGTCCGCTCGGCCCGCGACGTCTTCGAACGCGGGGACTGGTCGCGCGCCGACCCCCAGGACCGCAAGGCCGCCCTGCTGCGCCTCGCCGACCTCATCCGCGACAACCTGGAAGAGCTGGCCCTCACCGAGTCCCTGGACATGGGCAAGCTGGTGGCCGACGCCGCCACGATCGACGTGCCGGGGACCGCGGCCGTCTTCGCCTGGTACGCCGAAGCCATCGACAAGCTGTACGACGAGGTGGCGCCGACCGGCCCCGGAAACCTGGCCCTGGTCCGGCGTGAGCCGCTGGGCGTCGTCGGAGCGATCGTGCCCTGGAACTTCCCCCTGGAAATGGCCGCGTGGAAGCTCGCCCCCGCGCTCGCGGCGGGAAACAGTGTGGTTCTCAAACCCGCCGAGCAGTCGCCGCTGTCCGCCCTCAGGCTCGGCGAGCTGGCCATAGCGGCGGGCATCCCGGCAGGCGTCCTCAACGTCGTCCCCGGCTTCGGCGAGGAAGCCGGCAAGGCGATCGGACTCCACCCGGACATCGACTGCGTCGCGTTCACCGGCTCCGGCGAGGTCGGCAAACTGCTCCTCGGCTACGCCGGGCAGTCCAACCTCAAGCAGGTCTGGCTGGAGTGCGGCGGCAAGAGCCCCAACATCGTCTTCACCGACGCCCGCGACCTCGACGAGGTCGCCGAAATGGCCTGCTTCGGCATCTTCGCCAACCAGGGCGAGGTCTGCTCCGCCAACTCCCGGCTCCTCGTGCAGGACACCATCGCCGACGACCTGCTGACCCGCATCATCGAGCGCGCCGCCGACATCAAGCCCGGTGACCCCCTCGACCCCGACGCCACCATGGGAGCGATGGTCGACCGCAAGCACGCCGACCGGGTCAAGGCCCACATCGACGCCGGCCGGAACGTGGCCCGCCTGCTGCACGGCGGCAACCTCGTCCAGGTCGACGGCCGCGGCAGCTTCATCGAGCCCACCGTCTTCGACCGCGTCCCCGCCGACTCGGCCCTGGCCGTCGAGGAGATCTTCGGCCCGGTGCTCGCCGTCCAGCGCTTCACCGAGGAGGACGAGGCACTGCGCATGGCGAACGACACCGTCTACGGTCTCGCCGCCTCGGTCTGGACACAGGACCTCTCCCGCGCACACCGCATGTCCGACCGGCTCAGGGTCGGCACCGTCTCGCTGAACACCGTCGACGCGCTCAACCCCGTCACCCCCTTCGGCGGGTTCAAGCAGTCCGGCTTCGGAAGGGACCTGTCGCTGCACTCCCTCGACAAGTACACGGCACTCAAGACGACCTGGATCAAGTACTGACAGCCGCCTCCGGCACCTGCAACCGCTCACCGGACACGCTCCGGCAGCACCCACCCAAGGCCGCGGCTCCCCCTCAGGAGCCCGGACACCCCGTTACCGACAAGGAGACATCATGCGTGGACTGAATGGAAAAGTGGCCTTCGTCACCGGCGGCGGCTCCGGCATCGGCCAGGCCTGCGCGCTGCGTCTGGCCGACGAGGGCGCCAAGATCGCCGTCGTGGACATCCGCCTCCCTGCCGCCGAAGAGACCGCCAAGACCATCGAAGCCGCCGGCGGGCAGGCCGTCGCGGTCGAGTGCGACGTCGCGTCCAACGAGCAGGTGTCCGCCGCCGTCGCACGCACCGTCGAGGCCTTCGGCGGCCTCAACGTGATCGTCAACGCCGCCGGCATCCTCGCCGCCGAAGGCGACGTCGTCGCGTGCTCGGAGGACGACTGGGACCGTGTCATGGCGATCAACGTCAAGAGCCAGTTCCTGACGGGCAAGCACGGTGTTCCCGCGATCCTGAACTCCGGCGGCGGCTCGATCGTCAACATCGCCTCGGTGTTCGGGTTCACCGCCCTGCCGGACGAATGCGCCTACGACGCGTCGAAGGGAGCCGTGCTCAACCTGACCCGCCACATGGCGATCCAGTACGCGACCAAGGGCATCCGTGTCAACGCCCTGTGTCCGTCCGACTGCGACACTCCCCTGCTCAACGCGCTGATCAGCGACGCGGCCGACCCCGAGGCCGAGAAGGCCAAGCTGGCCGCGCCGATCCCGATGGGCCGTCTCGCCAAGCCGGAGGAGATCGCGGCCGGCGTCGCCTTCCTCGCATCGGACGACGCCGGCTTCGTGACCGGCATCGCACTGCCCGTCGACGGGGGTTTCCTCGCCCAGTGAGCCAGAAGGCGCCGGGTCGTCGAGCGGAGCCATGGATGATGCTCCGCACGACGATCCGCTGCGGCTGCGGCGTCGGCTCCGGCTCCGGCCCGGCAGGGTGCCATGTCGGCGTCGGCTTCGGTCCGCGGTTCCGACGGCGCCGACCAGCCTCTCTGCCCGCCGCGGCCTGGGCAACGGCGGCACGGCCGGGACCGCCAGGGCCGCCCCTTCTCACTGAGGGTGGGGTCTCGGCGCGGGACCACTGGAGAGTTCAGCCAGCACTGCAGCGGCTCGACGCACCGCCGCAGCACGGTGAGACGCCAGATCCTCCAGGGATCTGTGGTCGGCTGTGGAAAGTGAGGCCACTGAAGTCCGCCGCGCGGCCAGGGCGGTTGACGGCAGATGGACCTGGGCAGCGCATTCGCCGTCGGCGACGGCCACAGCTTTTTCCTGTCGGCGGACGGCTGCTGTGGCGCCGTTGCGCTGATACTGCTCCTGCAGCGCGCTCTGCGCGGCCGAGGGCGTGTCGTACCGGTAACCGCGGCTGGCCATGCACCTCCGCCAAGCGGCAAGCGCCGCACGATAAGTGGGCGCCTGTGCCACCTGCTCGGCCAGACGGTTGTCGTACTGGTCCGGGATGTAGACGATGCGCGCCCACAGGGCAAGACTGCCGGCCACGGCCCGACGCCCGTCCGCTTCGCACCCCTTTCCCGGCATGCCCACGGTCTGCCGCCCACCGACGCCCAGGGTGACCCGGTCCGCTTTCTGGCCGAACAGGGCTATGTCGTAACGTTGTTGCTCCCGCGAGGGCAGTCGCTCGTAGTACCGCTCCTGCGCCTGCCGCGGCGGCGAGCCGTCCCGGTCTGCTCCCAGACCGTATCCGTGATCCCGACGGCCCGGCAGGTCGATCGCTGCGGCCTCGTCCTCCGGTGCGGGCAGGGGCGGCGGATCCCCGTCAGGGACATCGAATCCATGCGCGTCAAGGCACCGCCGCACCAGTCGGCTGACCGCCGTTTCAAGGAGGTGCTGGGAGGCCGGCCAGGCGCCCGACCGGGTCGCCAGGTCGGTGACCGATACGCGGGGCGAGGCCGGTGCGGTGCCATCCGGGTGCCGGGCCGGCTGCGCGGAGACGCAACCGGCCAGACCCAGGGCCAGGATCAGTGTCAGACACCGGCCCCCACGTGCGCTTCTCACCGTCGGCCTACCTCGGCGTGCACCAGTGCAGCGAGCTCACCGAGTCATTGAACGACGGGTCCCCGTACCCGGCCGGTGGTCCGGAACGCGACCCGAAGTCCACGATGTAGTCCCCCCGGGACAGACTGTGGTAACTCCCGCGGTAGTTGATGCTCGTCCACAGGTACACGGTGCACTGGCGACCGTCGTTGTAGGCCGAACTCGCACAGTCGTTGAACCCCGCGTGAGTGCACCCTGCGGGTCGGCTCAACCGCCTGAAGTCGGCGTAGTCGTCCTTGAAGAAGTACGCCGATCCGCGGAAGTTCGCGTGGGGCCACAGGCAGGTTCGCCCCGCCTGACAGGAGGGCGCCGCAAGTTGACCGGCCGAGGACGCCGTGCCGGCAGCGGATCCGGGACCGGCCACTGCGGCCGTGGTGCCGGCAAAGAGCAGGGCGGACACCAGGGCCACGGCACCGGTTCCCCAGCGAGCGATGTGCAGCTTCGTCTGTTTGCCCTCCTCTGTGCGCCGAGGAAGCCGCCGCGATGCAGACCACGAGGGTTCCGACGACCTGTTCATACGTTCCCCCTTTCCGAGCGTGGTGCCGGTGGTCGTCCGGCACCGTCGTGATCCCAGAACGTACGGTCCGCGCTGTGTGACCCGCGTCCCACAGGGGGTTGAACTCCCTTGCAGACCGGTGCAGTAGCCGTCCCGCTCCTACAACTTCCGCGGTACCGCGGAAGTTGGACGTCCGCCCACCGGGGCCGGCGTTACGCTGCCACGGTGCGGATCCGCCCTCTCGCCGTCGACACGCTGATCGCCGCGGCGCTGGCCGGTGTGGCCATGCTGCTGGGGCCGGAGGCCGCGCGCCAGGGGCAGAACCCGCTCGATGCGACCGCGTATGCGCTGGTGGTCCTGGTCCACCTGCCGCTTGTGCCGCGCGGCCGGGCTCCCGTCGTGGTCTGCTGCCTCGTGCACGCCGGCTGGCTGGTGTACATCACCGCCGGTTACTGGCCCGTGGTGTGCAGCTTCGGCCCCATGCTCGCCGTCTACACGGTCGCCTCCCTGCGCCCTGTGCGCATCTCTGTGCCGTGTGCGGGCCTGATGGGCGGGGTCTGGATCTACGCGGGCGCGGTGAACCACACCGACGGCTGGCCGTCCGTCGTCGGTCAGGCGATCGTCTACCCGGCGGTGCTGTGGCGATTCGGCGTCGTCGCCCGCCGCTCAGCCGAACTGACCCGGCAGCTACGCCGTGAACAGGCCGAGCGCGCCCGGCGCGAGGTCGCCGCGGAGCGCGGCAGGATCGCCCGCGAACTGCACGACGTGGTCGCCCACCACATGTCCGTGATCTCGGTGCAGACCGGTCTCGCCCGCTTCGTCTTCGACACCGACCACAACACCGCGCGCACCGCGCTGGAGACCATCGACGCCACCGGCAAGGAAGCCCTCGAAGAACTGCGCCGCATGCTCATGGTGCTGCGTGCCGCCGACGACGGCGCCCCGGCCGCACCGATGCCGGACCTGGCCCGTCTCGACGAGATGGCCGAACGCATCCGCACCGGCGGCGTTCCGGTCACCCTCACCGTGGAGGGTACCCCGCGCCCGCTCGCTCCCGGCGTCGAACTGTGCGCCTACCGAGTGGTGCAGGAGGCGCTCACCAACGTGCTCAAACACGCACCCGGATCGTGTGCGGAAGTACGGCTGAGGTATGAGCCGCATCAGGTGACCGTTTCGGTCACGGACGATGGCGAGGGGGTGATTCCGGACAGAGTACGAACCGGCGGGGGGCACGGCTTGATTGGCATGCGCGAACGGGCCAGGCTTTACGGCGGGCAGATCAGCATTGGCCCGCGGGACCAGGGCGGCTTCGCCGTACGGCTGACCTTGCCGACCTCCGCGCGGGCCGCGGCGCAGGGGGACGACGCGACCACATGACCACCGTGCTCGTCGTCGACGACCAGTTCCTCATCCGAGCCGGACTGGTCGGGCTGCTGCATGCCGCACCGGGCATCGAGGTGGTCGGCGAGGCGAGCGACGGCGCGGAGGCCGTGGCGCTCGCCGCCGAAACGGCCCCCGAGGTGATCCTCATGGACATCCGGATGCCCGGCATGAACGGCATCGACGCCACCGAACGCATCCTCGCCCAGGCCGCCGACCCCGCGCCCAGGATCCTCGTGCTGACCACCTTCGACCTCGACGAGTACGTGTACGGCGCGCTGCGCGCAGGAGCGTGCGGGTTTCTCCTCAAGGACTCCGGCCCGGAACGGCTGCTCGCCGCGGTCGCCGCGGTCCGCGGTGGCGATGCGCTCTTCGCGCCCAGCGTCACTCGCCGCCTGGTCGAGGCGTACGCGCGTCAGTCCGCAGGCGAACAGCCCGTCGGCCTGGAGGCGCTGACCTCCCGGGAAGTGGAGGTCCTGAAACTGATCGCACGTGGCCTGTCCAACCTGGAGATCGCCGACCGCCTCTACATCAGTGAGGCGACCGTCAAGACCCACCTCAACCGCACGATGACCAAACTGGACCTGGCCAGCAGGGCGCAGGCGGTCGTGGTGGCGTACGAATCAGGTCTTGTGACCCCGGGCCGATAGCGGCGTCGGCGAGGCCGCTCATCCCAACCGGACGGGCGGAACGGGGGTGATCGCCCGAGCTCAGTCCGTCCCCGAAGAGGCTGCGGACAACGCCGACAGGAGAAGTCCGGTGAGGTCCTGGCGTCGTTGTTCCCCGAGCACGCGTTCCAGGGCGGCGTCCACTTCGGCGTAGGCAGCGCGCCCCGCTCGCAGGAGCTCCTGGCCGGTTGCCGTGACGTGGAGTTCCGCGGTGCGGCCTCGTCCGGGGTCGGTACGGCGCTCGACGGCACCGCGCTCCTCCAGTTGCCGGACGGTGGCTTGGGCGCTCTGTGCGGTGATCCCCGCCCTGCGGCCCAGTTCGCTGTAGGACATGCCCGGCTCCCGCAAGAGGTGACCGAGGGCCGAGAGGTGGCGCAGCGTGTAGCCGGTCGGCTTGAGTGCCCGCTCGACGTCCTGGCGTGTTCGCCGTCCCAGGGCGGCGAGCAGGAAGGCGGTGCTGGTGGGCGGGGGCTGGGCGGTCACGGCTCCTCGTTCCTCCTCGAAAGGTTTCAGTTTGACTTTAACTGGAGTTCCAGGCAGGCTCCAGTCCCAGCAGGCGCGACGCAGGACTGCGCCCCGAGTTTCAGGCCAGCTGAAACGTGAGCGGAGTGGACCTTGCAGTGCCCCCCGCACCCCCGATGGAGACCGAAACCGCCCCAGGACGATCACCGCAGATGCCAGGTGATCCGGATGAAGTGAGATGACGGAGATGAAGCTCCTCGTGGTCGGCGCCAACGGCGGCCTGGGCAGGCAGGTGGTCACCCACTCCCTGGAGCATGGGCACCAGGTGACCGCGCTCGTACGACGGAGTGCGGGGCAGGCGAAGACGCCGGGGCTGCGCATCGTGGAGGGTGCCGTGGGCGATGACCTGGCCGCTGTCCGCCGCGCCGTCGACGGGCAGGACGCGATGGTCAGCGCGCTGGGCAATCCGCTCTGGCTCAAGGCACGTACCGGCTCAGCGGTGATGGCCCGGGCCACCGCGCATCTGATGGCCGCCATGCATCTGCATCAGGTACGGCGAATCGCCATGCCACTGGCCTGGGGAAGCGGCGCCTCACGAGAGCACACCGCGTGGCCGCTCAAGACGCTGACCCGGCTGCTCATCCGCCGCGACTACCAGGACTTCGACACCGCGGAGGCGATCCTCGCCGCCTCGGGGCTCGACTTCACCATCGCCTACTTCGGCTCGCTGACCGACCGGCCCGCCTCGTCCGCCTGGTCCGCCCACCCCGGCATCAAAACCCCCTCACCCCTGGCGATCAGCCGCGCCGACCTGGCCCAGTGCCTGCTGGACGCCGTCGAGTCCCCCAGCCCCGCCGCCGACCGCCTCTCGGGCAGCGGTGCGCCGAAAGGATGACGCTCCCATGAACCTCACGGGCAAGACCATCGTGCTGACGGGGGCCAGCTCGGGTCTGGGCGCCGAGGCCGCCCGCCTCCTTGGCGCCCGAGGTGCCACACTGCACCTCGTGGGCCGCGACGAGAAACGTACAAGGGCCATCGGTGAGGAACTGCACGCGCCCACCTACACGGCCGACTTCACCAGCCTGTCCCAGACGCTCGGTCTTGCCGCGCAGTTGGCCCACGCCGTGCCGAACATCGACGTACTGGCACTCAACGCCGGAGACGTCATGCCCCCGGGCCTCACCGACGACGGGATCGACGCCACCTTCCAGGCCAACGCCCTGGCGCCGTGGCTGCTGATGACACAGCTGGCCGCGAAGCTCGGTACCGGACGCGTCCTTCTGACCAACTCCCGGTCCCACAACAACGCCGTCCTTTCCCCGCACAACCTCGCCGCCGCCCTCGCGGGAGAGCCGCGTGTGTCGGGCCACCGCACCTACGCCCGCGCCAAGCTCGCCGCCGGAGTGCTGCTGCGCGAGTTCCACCGCCGCAACCCGGGCGTGGACGCCGGCGACTTCCACCCCGGCCTCGTCGCCTCGGACTTCGGCCGGCACATGGGCCGCACCGGCAGCCTCCTGAAGACCGCAGCCCGCCCGTTCATCGGCACCCCTCGCCAAGGCGCCGAACGGCTGGCCGAACTGGCCACCCGCCAACAGGCCCTCGCAGGCGCCTACTTCGTCCACACCCGCCGCGCCAAGGGTTCTGTCCAGCTGCACAGCCAGGAGCTCGGCACGGCCCTGTGGGACGTCGCCAACCACGCGACCGCATCCGCCGCGAACTCGACGGAGTAGCGCCTCAGACCCGCCCCGGCGAACGCAGCCGACGGCCGGCCCGGACACCGACCTGCCCCTGCGGGTGGCCGAGCCGACCGCTACCCGGGCCGCCGCACGCCGTGGCCTCCACGGACGCGGATCAAGACCGGTCGGAGCAAGCCCACCCTGCAGGTGGTGCTGCGACTGGCGAAGGAGTACGGCGGCTGCCTGGACGAGCCGGCCGGCACCGCACCCGCCCCTGCCTCCCGCCATCGTGGAGGGTGAAGCGCTGGCCGTCGACGCCCGCTTGCTGATCCGCTCCCTCGCCGGCAAGGAGTCGGCTCTGGTGGTCGAGGACTCACCGGAGCTGTCCCGGACGGCGCTGGAGCGCAACGCACCGATGCTCCGTGCCGGCCGGCGGCCGACGCGGGCGGTGACGGTGTCCGAGGTCTCCCTGACGGGCGGACAGAACGCCCTGGAAGCAACCCTGTACGTACCCGCGTCCTGCCCTGGAACGTCAGGTGCGCTGGTGTTCTTCCACGGCGGTGGCTGGGTGATCGGCAGCCGCGCCGGCTACGACCACGTGGGACGCTTTCTCGCCGAACACTCGGGCCACCGAGTGCTGTCGGTGGACTACCGGCTCGCGCCCGAGGACCCGTTCCCCGCCGCGGTGGACGATGCGCTGGCAGCATTCGACGACACCGTTGCGCGGGCTGAGGAATTCGGCATCGCCCCGGACAGGATCGTGGTCGGTGGGGACAGCGCGGGGGCCACGCTCGCCGCGGTGACCGCCCGTCGTGCCGCCGGGCGGAAGCACGGCCCCGTCCCGGCCGGGCAGTGGTTGCTGTATCCCGCCACGGACCTGGCCACTCGTCACCCGTCCCGGGACCCATACGGCAAGGGATTCCTGCCGACCGACGACGACATCCGCTGGTTCTACGACCACTACCTTCCCCCTGGAGTGGACCGTAGGGATCCGGATGTGTCGGTCCTCTACGGTGAGGTCGCCCCGGACACGCCACCGGCGCACCTCGTCACGGCGGGATTCGATCCGCTGCGTGACGAAGGCGAGTCCTACGCCGACAGACTTCGCTCCGCGGGTGTCCCGGTCACAGCCGTCCGCGAAGCGGACCTGCCGCACGGCTTCCTGCCGTTCGTCCGTCTCGGCCCCCGGTTCAACAAGGCCGTCACCGCAAGCGCTCACGCGCTGCGCCGGATGCTGGGCTGACCGGTTTCCCGTTGCATCCTCCTCGCGCACGCCGGACTGGCGGACGGCCGGCCGCTGGTCACACACGAGCGGGGCCAGGACCTCGCCGGAACGAAGGCCGTCCCGGTAGAGGCGCCCGCATGGTCGACGACGGCAACCTGCTCAGCTGCGGCAACGTCCAGCATTGCGTCGCCGGCGCTCACCCGACGGCCACGCGGCCGTCGAGTGGCCGTCCAGTGAGCAGGGATGTCATGGATACGTCCTGTTTCTCAGGGATCGGTCGGGGTGATCAGGCGGTGTCGTCGCAGGCCGTGGCGGCGGACTTGTCCTGCCAGGCCGCGAGGTCGTCCTGAAGGCTGCGGATCTTGACCAGTTGGCGTTCGATCGCGTCGCGGCCCAGGGCCAGATGCCCGGGGAGCTTGTCCCCGCTGGTGACCTCGTAGATCAGGGCGGCGCCCTTGACGGGGTCACCGAGCTGGGTGTGGTTGGCGGTGTCGACCCAGTCGAGGGTCGCGTGGGCGGGTGTGCCGTCGTAGGCGGGGATGCGCTGGGCCGCGGTCGACAGGGAACTGGCGTCGAGGAAGTCGGTGCGGAAGACGCCCGGCTCCACGACCATGCTCTGGATCCCGAACGGCTCCAGCTCGACCGCCAGCGCCTCGCCGATGCCGGCCACCGCGAACTTCGAGGCGCTGTACAGGCTCACTCCGGGCTCCCCCTCGAATCCGGAGCGGGAGCCGATGTGCACGATCTTCCCCGCTCCGGCTGCTCGCATCACGGGCAGCACGGCGCGGGTCATGTTGATCAGCCCGAAGACGTTGAGGTCGAACAGGGAGCGTGCCTCGGAGTCGGTGATCTCCTCCAGCGCCCCGAGCAGGCCACGGCCCGCGTTGTTGACGAGGACGTCGATGCCGCCGAAGTGCTGCACGGCCGTCTCGACGGCAGCCGTGATCTGCTCACTGCGGGTGACGTCGAGTGCGACGCCGAGGACTCGGTCGGAGTGCCGCAGGTCGTCCGGCAGCTTCTGCGGGTTCCGGGCGGCGGCCACGACCGTGTCGCCGCCCCGGAGCGCGGCCCGCGCGATGTCCAGACCCAGCCCGCGGGATGCGCCGGTGATGAACCACGTCGACATGAGATGCCTCCACATTGTGTGCTCAGAAGGTGTCCCGGCCGCCACTGCCGGCGGCGCGGCCCTGCATCCACTGAACCAGCTCTGAGCAGGCACAAGAGGCCGCAGAAGGGCCCGTCTGATCGGGGGACAAAGTGGGCCACCCTCCCGGCGTCGAATCCCCGGCGACTGCGCGACCCTGGATGGATGGACCGTGAGCACCCCACCAGCGCACCGATGGCGGAATTCCTCCGCGCCGCCCGCTCGCGCCTCACCCCGCGGGAAGCCGGCCTCGACGACCCCGGCCTGGGCCGGCGCCGGGTGTCGGGCCTGCGCCGGGAGGAACTGGCCCGGCTGGCCGGTGTGAGCGTGGACTACTACACGCGCCTCGAACAGGGCCGCAGCCGCAGCGCCTCCGCGGAAGTCCTCGACGCACTCGCCACCGCCCTGCACCTGGACGACGCCGAGCGCAGCCACCTGCACACCCTCGCCCGGCCCCGGCCCGTCCGGCGCCGCCGCCCCCGCCCCCAGCGGGTCCACCCCGCCACCTGGGACCTGCTGGACGCCCTCCAGCAGGCCTGCCGCCCCGGCTTCGTCCTCGGGCGGCGCCTCGACGTGCTGGCCCACAACCAGCTGGCCGGGCGGCTGATCACCGACTTCCGGACGCTAACCGCGGCCGAGCGGAACCAGGCACGCTTCGTCTTCCTCGACCCGCACGCGCGCGAGCTGTACCGGGACTGGACCCGCGTCGCCGCGGACACCGCCGCCATGCTCCGCCTCGACGCGGGCCGCCACCCGGACGACCCGACCCTGGGCGCCCTGGTCGGTGACCTGTCCATACACAGCGAGGAGTTCCGCCGCTTCTGGTCGGACAACAAGGTCCACCGGCGCACGACCGGCACCAAGGACTACCACCACCCGCTCGTCGGCGACCTCACCGTCACCTACCAGGCCCTCACCCCCGCAGACGACCCGGACCAGATCCTCTTCGTCTACGGCACCGAACCCGGCAGCCCCTCCGAGACCTCCCTGCGCCTGCTGGCCCAATGGAGCAGGGCGGCAGCCGACACCGGCGGCGTCACAGCGCAGGCCCCAGGAGCCCACGACTGACACAAGCCCGCTCCAGGCTTTGCGCCCCGGGTCAGCGGGAGACCAGCGGCACCGAAGCCCGGCGGGAGCGTGGGCGGCGCGTTGGTTGGCGGGTTCCCGCCGGCGGGCGGGGGCCGCGGGTCAGCGGGGTGTGGGGCGTCCTCGCACGGCGAGGATCAGGAGTACGGTCACCAGGGCGAGTGCGGCATATCCCCAGCCGAGGGTGACGGTCGAGGCGATCGACGCGACGAGGAGCGGGCCTCCGGCGTCGCCGAGTTCGCGGCCGAGTTCGGCCGCGCCCATGGTCTGTCCCATCCGCTCCGGCGGTGTCGACGCGGCCAGGGCCGCGAAGCCGAGCGGTGTGATCAGCCCGGTCCCCGCACCGATCAGGACCGCCGCCACCAGCAGACCGGCGACACCGGGCAGGACGGCGGCGGCCAGGCCGCACCCGGTCAGTGCCAGCCCCGCGACAAGGCCGGAGCGGGTGGTCAGCCGCTCCGTGTCCAGGGCGCGCCCGGCCCACGGCTGGATGAGCGCCGCGCACGCGGCCAGCAGCGACACGGCCGCGCCGGTGGCCACCGGCGGCAGACCGTCGGCCCTCCCGGACAGGGGCAGGAACCCGACGCCGACGGACAGTGCGGCGGTGGCGGCGGCCAGTGCGGCCACCGGCCGCACGAACGACCCGTCCGCCAGGCGGCGCACCAGGCCGGCGAGGGTCTGCCGCGTCCTGGGCAGCGGCGGCACGGCCGGGACCGCCAGGGCCGCCCACAGTGCGACCGCCGCGGCCAGCACCATCAGCACGGCGAACAGCAGCGTCAGCCCGCCCGCCCACACCAGCACCCCGCCGAGCAGCGGCCCCGCGGTGTAGCCGATGCTCTTGCAGAAGCCGTAGGAGCCGAACGCCCGCCCGCGCTTGGCCCGCGGGTTCAGGCGGGCGACCAGCGCGGAGGCGGCCGGGGAGAACGCCGAGGCCGCCGCTCCCTGCCCGAGCCGGGCGGCCCACAGCCAGGCCGGGTCCCGTACGGCGACGAACACGGCCGAGGCGGCGGCGAACGCGATCAGACCGCCCCCCAGGACCGGACGGGCGCCGACGCGGTCGGCGAGCGTGCCGAACACCGGCTTGAGGACGACCTCCGCGCCGTCGTACAGGGCCAGCAGCACCCCCAGATACAGCACCGACCGGACCAGGTCGGCATCGCCCGCACCGAGGTTGGCCGCGATGCCGTGCGCGCCGAAGGCGGTGGTGAACCCGGCCGCGTACAACGGCCACATCCGCCGCCGCCCCGCGGCGGGTATCGCGGCGGCCGTCCGCCCGCTCACGGCTTGCCCTCTGCGTCGGCGCTGGAGAAGGCGTGCAGGTGGGCGAAGACCCGCTCGCTGTAGTCCTCGAACCGCCGTGCGCACTCGGTGAGTTGCCGGTCGGCCTGCTGGACGCTCCGGGCCCCGAACACGTCCCGGGCCTTCAGGTCCCGGTGCCAGCGCCGCAGCCGCTCCAGCGACTGCTCCTCCTCTTCCAGCTCGGCCAGGGTGAACTTGCCCTTGCCGATCTCCTTGTCCAGCTCCGCGGTGTACTTGCCGCAGTCGGCGGTGAACTCCGCCCAGTCCTCCTCGCGGGCGGCGGTGAACATCGCCTCGAACCGGGCGGCGTCCTCGGGTCCCCGGCCGGCGGCCCGCAGCACCACGCTCTCGCCCCGGGCACGCTCGGCCAACTCCAGCGCGCGCCGCACGCCGTCGGCGAAGGCCGGCACGTCCGGGACCGCCCACACGCCCTGGCCGAGCGACAGCGCACCGACCTTGCGCAGCTCCCGCCACACCGCGACCCGATGCCGCGACGGCCGCACCGGCAGCCGCACGATCAGCACCACCCATTGCATCACCGGTCCGCCACTCACCCGCTGAAAGTAACACGCGTTACAAACCCATGAGGAGTGGGCGTCACGTGCTGCTCTGCCGGGCGGGTACAGCAAGTGGCTGCCAAGAAGAGCAGCCGGCAAGCCTCAGCCGTAAGACCAGATGCCTCACGGCTTAATTGACTGTAAAAATCGGGTATTGACCGGTCATTTGGCCGCCTCTACATTTTTGGCCATGGCATTCCCGGCGTACCTGCGGATCCGCAACGAGTTCGAGCAGCAGATCCGCTCCGGCGCACTTCCTCCCGGCAGTCGGCTTCCCACTGAGGCCGAGCTTCAGCAGCTGTACTCGATCGGCCGCGCGACCGCGCAGCGGGTGCTGACCGAGCTGGCGCAGGCCGGGCTGGTGGAGCGCCACCGCCGGCGGGGCACCTTCGTCACCGACGGAGCACGGCAGGAGAATCTGCTGCGCTTCGTCAACACGTCCCTCCCGGGGCCGAAGATCCCCGGGCGGCATGCCGTGGAGTCCGCACAGGTGGTCCAGGCCGGCGAGGCCGGTCTGGATCTGCCGGGCGTGGACGGCGACACACCCGTGCATCAACTGCGACGGCTGAAGTACGACGTCGACGACAACGTGATCGCCGTCGAACTGTCCGTCATCCCGTTCGCCCTCGCACCCCGATTGCAGGAGGAGGATCTCGGCCACCTGACGACACATGACTACTTCGCCCGCACGGGCATCCCAGCGGTCAAATCCCGCATCTACATCGATCCCATCGCGCTCGACGCCGCGACCGCGGCGCGGCTGCGCGTGCCCGAGGGCCAGGCGGTGATCCGGCTGCGCCGGCTGACCTGGCTGGCCGACGGCAAGCTCGCCGAAGCGAGGTGGGACATCACCCGCCCCGACCTCGTCGAGTTCTTCCTTGAGCAAACCATCGATCCCCGACCGGGCTCCTAGGTCCTGCCGTCAAACTCCCGTCGTTCGCCCGGAGGGCGAGGCAGGCGGGGGGTTTGACGACAGGGGCTAGGTCCGACGGGCTCCGTCGGACAATCTGACCGGCGGCCGGCTCACCGCGGCAGCACGGCACAGCGCTCGCCCGAGCCGGGTCACGTCCTTCACCACCCACGCGGTCTGTCCGGCACGGGCCCCTGGCCTTCCTGTACCGGACGGGTCCGCGACCCAAGATCATGGCGCGCCCGGCCCGGTCGGCGCGCTACGAAGCAGCTCTCCGCAGCGTGCCAGGCACGGCCTCGGTCCATCGCGACCGACTGCTCAAGCGTGCCGTCGCCCCCGTCAGGGGCAACATCGGCGCACTCACCGAGCGGCTTCTCCCACCAGTACGCCGTCCGGCCCGCTCCCGGCCGCTGCCCAACCCTGCCCGGGTTCTCCGAACGCGGTGTCACCCAGCAGTTCTCCAGCCCGATCGCCTTCGGGATCCGTCACGCGCCGAACCGGCCCTTCAGTACGGACTCGCACGTGGACGGACGGAACACCACGCATCGGACAGATGCATCCCCTGTTGTCCCTGAAGCGGCTCCAGCGCAACCGACCCGAAAGGCCTCTGAGATGACGCAAACCGCGAGCAGCAGACCGGTCGCCGACCCCTCCATGAAACGGCTGTTCCGGGCGCTCAGCGCCATCGAACGAGCGGGAAACAAGCTCCCCCATCCGTTCTGGCTGTTCTGTATTCTGGCGGCCCTCCTCGGCGTGACGAGTGCCGTGCTGGCCGGTGCCCATGTGTCCGTCACGCTGCCCTCGACGGGTGACTCCGTCGCGGTGCAGAACCTGTTCTCCGCCGCTGGAGCCAAGTTCGCGGCGCAGTCCGCGCTGGACAACTTCGCCGGCTTCCCGCCCCTGGCGGTCGTCGTGGTGGTCCTGCTCGGCGTCAGTGTCACCGAGAAGAGCGGACTGCTCACCGCTCTCCTGCGCGTCACGATCGGCCGGCTGCCCAAGCGCTGGCTGACCTTCTCCATCGCCTTGAGTGCCATGACCGCGCACGTCATGAGCGATTCGGCCTACATCGTGATGATTCCGCTCGGCGCCCTCGCCTATCGCAGCGTGGGCCGCAGTCCTCTGCTGGGCCTGATGGTCGCGTACGCGGCGACGGCGATCGGTTTCAACGCCAGCCCGCTCGTGACGCCGGCCGACGCCATACGTTCCTCCCTCGCGACCGCGGCCGCACACACCGTCGATCCCCACTACGTCATCACCCCGGTCGCCACATACTTCTTCACCGCCGCATCCTCGGTCTTCCTTGCCGCCGTCATCGCCCTCACCGTCGATCTGTTCCTGGCGAAACGGCCCGAGTTCGCCTCGACACCCGAGGACGAGGCGGTCGCCGACACGGTCTTCAACGCCCGGCACGCCGACACCCCCGGGCTCGGTGACGCCCCGAACGCCATCGCGCTGACCGCCACCGAGAAGCGCGCCATGAAGCTGTCCGCCGCGGTGCTCGTGGTCTACGCCGTGGGGGTGGCGGCACTGCTGTGGCCGGGCTCCCCCTTCCGCGGAGAGGGCGGCAGCATCGTCCAGTCCGTGGTGGTCGTGAACATCGCCGTGTTCATCGCGCTGCTGTTCGCGATCCTCGGGATCGTGTACGGCAGGCAGGTGGGCACGATCCCCACCCTGTCGTCCGTCCCGGCCGTCATGGCGGACGGTATCCGCTCCATCGCCCCCGTGATCGTGCTGTTCTTCGCGGTCGCGCAGTTCCTCGCCTACTTCACATGGACCGGCATCGGATCCGTGATCACCTTCGAGGGCGCCGATCTCCTCAAGTCCCTGGATGCGCCGCACGTGGTCATCCTGCTGGTGATCGTCGTGGCCATCAGCGGCCTCAACATCATCATCAGCAGCGGCTCGGCCATGTGGTCCATCCTCGCCCCCGTGGTGGTCCCGCTGGCGATGTACATCGGGCTCGCGCCCCAGGCCGCCATGGTCGCCTTCGCGATCGGAGACTCGGTCACCAACACCACCCCGATGAACGCGTACTTCGTCCTGGCCCTGGGATTCGTCCAGCAGTTCCGCAAGGGCGCCGGCATCGGAACGCTGCTGTCCTTCACGGTTCCCGTCGGATTCACCGTGCTCGTCTCATGGGCGTCCTTCTTCGCCCTCTGGTACACGCTCGGCATCCCGCTCGGACCAGGCGTGCCCATCAGGTAGACCCGTCGGGCCCGCTGCCGGCGGCAAGTTGCCGAGCAGCCGGCGCCTGATGACCGCGGGGCGAATCTCACGACCACACAGCCCCTGCGGGACTTCACACCTCGGCCGAGCCGGGGCCACGTCCGGATCGCAACAGAAAGAGAGAACGTCTCGCATGGGTAGCATCGCCATCATCGGTGCGGGGAACGTCGGTCAGGCCATCGCCGGCCATATGTCGCTCCAGGGCCACGACGTGCGGCTCTTCGACAGGTGGGGCCACGATCTCGAACCGATCAGGGCCAATGACGGCGGCATCGATCTCGTCGGCGAGGTGGAGGGTCACGGCAGGCCGTCCGTGCTGACCACCGACCTGAAGGAAGCCGTCGACGGCGCACAGGTCGTCGTCGTCGCCGCGCCGGCCTTCGCACACGCCTATATCTCGCAGGAACTCGCGGCCGTCCTGGAACCCTCCCAACTCGTCCTGTTCCAGCCGGGGGTGCTGGGCAGCGGTGTCGAACTCGCCCGCATGTTCTCGCTCGCCGGGCGCACCCGCTGCCTCATCGCGGAAACACCGACCAGTCTGTACACATGCCGCCTGCGCAAGCCCGCGCATGTCTACATCGGGGCGATCAAGCACTCGGTACCGCTGGCCGCCGTCCCCCACACGGACACCCCGCGGGCCCTGGAGATCCTGCGGGCCTATTTCGGACAGCGGTACGCGGCGGGCGGGGACACGCTGGCCGTCGGGCTCTCCAACTGCAACCCCATCTATCACGTCCCGCCGGCGGTGCTGAACTTCAAAACGGTCGAGGACGCCGACCGACACCCGTTGCACTCCCTGGTCACGCCCCGCATCGCCGAGGTCATCGACGCACTCGACAAGGAACGCCTCAGCCTGGCGCACGCCCTCGGAGTCGAGGCGACCAGCTTCTGGGACTTCCTCACCACCGCCTACGGTGTCACTGAGGGCACTTTCGTCGAACGGATCGTGCAGGGCTACGGCCGGCAGGCCTTCCCCGAACCGGACTCGGTCACCCACCGCTACTTCACTGAGGACATCCCGTTCGGACTGGTCATCTGGCGCTCGCTGGCCGAACAGCTCGGGCTCTCCCTGCCCTTGACCGACTCCTTCATCGCGGTGAGCAGCACCCTCTGCGGACGGGACTTCGCCGCCGACGGCAGGACGGCCGAGTCACTGGGCCTGCTGCGCTCCGACGCCGCCGGCATCCGCGCGGCCTTCATCGACGGCGCGGTGTGCTGACCTTCTGACCGACGGGAGCGCGCCGCCTCTCGTGGCCGGTTGTGAGGCCGCACAAACAGGCGCGCTCCCCGCATCACCGGCCCTTCCCGGAGACAACCAAGCTGCCGCGGGCGCCTGACGGCGGGCGCCCGCGGCTCCGTCGGGTGTGCTACCGGGCGTATGCCTCGGGAGCCTCGCCGCCGGGCCCGTAGTCAGCTACGTGTAGCACCGCTTCGCAACAGGGACCTTGTCACGATGCGCATGACCATGTCGGGCCGTAGCAGCACTCGGGGCTTCTTGAGCAGGCTCAGGACGTTCATGAGCTCGGCGCACACCTTGACGTCCTTCGTGGCAGCGGTCAGGGCATGGACGTAGTACTTGATGAACAGCCGCCCCACGGCGTTGGGTCGAGCACCGGTGGTCTCCGGGTAGCGCCGGTCTTCGCAGGTGGCCACGGTCCACGCGCCGGACGCCGCACGGGCGACGGCTCGCTGGAACTCGGCGGTGGATGAAGCTCCGCCGGCCAGCCAGCCCTCCAGGGCCTGCGCGCAGAGCGCAGCGACGCTCATGCCGTGGCCGTAGACAGGATTGAAGGCACAGGCGGAATCGCCCAATGCTATGAGCCCGGCCGGCCACGTGGACATCTTCTCCCAGTGATGGTGGCGATTGGCGGCCTGTCTGAAGGCCGATATTCTGCCGACGGGCTTGGCCTTTGTCAGCAGGGCGTGCAGCGCGGGATCACGCAGGGTGCGGGCGTATTCCAGGAAGCCTTCGGGGGTGTTCGGTGGGTAGTCACCTCCATAGCCGGCAAGGGTGCACCTCCATGTCCTGTCCTCCTGGAGAAACATGTAGGCACAGCGGTGTGTGACAGGGGGTCGGTGCTGCAGAGCGATGGCCTTGAAGTCAGGGGTGTGCTCGGGCGGGATGTCGAAGTCCTGTGTGGCATGCCCCATGTGGGCGTCCACCACGGTCGCTTCGGGAAGGGTGTGTCCCAGCTCGGCCAGCCAGGTGGGGAGTCGGGACGAGCGTCCGGTGGCGTCCACCACCAGGTCCGCGTACAGCGTCTTCTGTTCATCGGCCGTGCGAGCCCGGATGCCGACAACGCGGCCGGCCGCGTCGGTGAGCAGGCCGGTGGCCGTGGTGCGGTCCACGATCGTCACCTTGGTGAGGCGCTGCCGCAGGGCGGTCTCCAGCACGGAGCGGCTGCAGGTGAACACACTCGTCAGGGGAAGGCGCGGGAGCCATCCCACCGTGCTCAGCCACCGTGCATCGGCGGGAAAGGAGAGGCGGGGCGCTCCCGATGCGCAGAGGGTGTCCAGCACACCCGGGAAGAAGGACTCCAGGACCTGCTGTCCGGCGGGCCACAGGATGTGAACGTGACGGTGTTGCGGCACACCGGCACGGCCGCGATCACTGCCGGTCACGTTCTATCACTGTGACTGTTTCACAGTGACGTGAGAGGGCTTCGGCCGCAAGGATTCCGGCCACACCCGAGCCCATGACGACGGCACTCTTCACAAGACGTCCCTTCCCCCGTTTGTGCTGGTACGGGCGCACCCCACGAGCATGGGCACGGCGCGGTGACGTGCCTAGTGCAGCCCGCGGCCGACGCGTCCCGCAAGGGGCGTCTGACCCCGGGGACGGGGCACAGCGCTCAACTTTGTGCGATTGTGCAAGGTCCGGTTCGCGCCAGGGTGGCCGCAGGCACCCGGGTGAGGGGAGACGGGGGCGGGCTGGTGTCAGGTGTTGGTCAGGTGTTGGATGGTTTCGCGGGTTCGGGCTGCTGCGTCCTCGGTCGTCATGTGGCGCGCGCCGCTCGTGGCCGCTCGTGTGAAGGTCTGTTGTCTCACGACTTGGTCGAGTGCGGCGGCGAGTCGTTCGGCGGTGAGGGATCGGAAGAGGATCGGGTCGGCGGCGGCGCCGAGGGCGGCAAGTCGTGCCGCCCAGAACGGCTGATCGGCGCTCACCGGCACGGTGACCGCGGGCACTCCGGCGCGCAACGCGGCGGCCGAGGTGCCGGCCCCTGCGTGATGGACCACCGCGGCCAGCCGTGGGAACAGCAGGGCGTGCGGTACGTCCCCGACGGTGAGGACGTCGTCGCCGTCGGCGGCGAGCCCGGCGCTGCCGGCCTGGAGGATGCCGCGCAGTCCGGCGCGTCGCAGGGCGTGCACGGCGATCTCGCTCAGCCGCTCCCCGTCGCCGGCCGCCATGCTGCCGAAACCGATGAGGACCGGCCGGGGCCCGGCCTGAAGGAAGTCCTCCAGGCCGGTGGGCAGCCGTTCGGCCGCATCGTGATGGGGCCACCAGTTGCCCACCACGTCCAGGCCGGAACGCCAGTCGGCGGGGCGCGGCACCAGCGCCGTACTGAAGCCGTGCAGGATGGGCCAGTTCGCCCGTTCCTGCCGTCGGCGCATCGCGGGGGCGGACAGCGGGGGCAGCTGGAGGCTTCGGCGCAGCTTCGCCACCGCCTGCGCGTAGACGCGGTCGGCCATCCGCAGAGCGAAGCGTCCGGCCATGAGGTTGGCGGGGCGGCCCAGCGAGCGTGAGCCGGTGACGACGGGCGGGAAGTCGCCGGTCGGTGCGGTGGGTTGGAGGTACACGCCGAGGCTCGGTGTGCCCATGGCCTCGGCGAGGTGCCAGCCGAGCGGGGCCGTGGTGGTCGACAGCAGGAGCAGATCCGTGTCGTCGGCCATCGCGTCGGCGAACCCCTGGCCCAGTTCGGTGATGAACGCGGCGGCGGTACGCATCAGTTCACGCTTGCTCTCGACGCCGCCGCGCGAGCTGGGGTCGGCGGGCAGAGTGCGGAATTCCAGGCCGGCGCCGCGTACGAGGGGGGCGAAGGTGTCGGTGGTGGCGAGGGCGACGTCGTGGCCGGCGCGGCGCAGTTCGGCGCCCAGACCCGTGTAGGGCGCGACGTCGCCGCGCGATCCGGCCGCGGCGATCAGGATCTTCATCGGTCCTCCTCGGATGCGGCGCGGCCGCCTGTGCGGCGGTCCGCGTTGGCGTGGACCGCCCTGCACACATAGGCGGCCAGGCCCGGGCGTTGCTGCGACGGCGGTACCACCAGGGCGAAGGCGCGCGGGTCGGCGACGAAGTCGTCCGCGATGCGCCGGTGCATGTCGGGCGGGCAGGAGGTGAACCAGCGTGAGATGTGCAGGCGGTGCTCCTCGGCAAGGTCCATGGCACGCTCGCCGTCGCTCGGCTCCCCCTCGTCGAAGGCGGCGAGCAGTTCCGCGCGCCAGGCACCGGCCTCGCCCATGAGCTGCCGCCAGTCCTCCTTGGTGTGGGCGGCGGCGCGCGCCATCGCCTCGCGCTGTCCCCGCGAGTGTGCCCACTTCGCCTCGGCCTCGGTGGCGTAGCTCAGGTCGAAGGTGATCTCACCGAAGACCTCGAAACGTTCCTGAGGGGTCAGGGACACCCCTGTCTGCTGGACCTCGATGGCCCGTTCCGCCACCTCGGCCAAGCGCCGCAGCCTGGCGATCTCCTCGCTCAGCTGCCGCTGCCGGGCCCGCAGTTGCTCCAGGGCGTTCGCCTGCGGGTCTGTGAAGATCGCGGCGATCTCGTCGAGGGAGAAGCCGAGTTCGCGGTAGAACAGGATCTGCTGCAGACGCGCCAGGTCGGCGTCGCTGTAGAGCCGGTAGCCGGCATGGCTGCGGCCGCTGGGCGAGAGCAGCCCCGCCTTGTCGTAGTGGTGCAGCGTACGCACCGTCACCCCGGCGAAGGCCGAGACCTGCCCCACGGAATAGCTCATCCGTCTGCCCTTTCGTCGGCGTACAGCCTCAAGCCTGACGTAAGGGGAGGGTCAACTCGGGCTCGCCGGCCCTTGTCGTCGCCTGGGCCGGCCCGTGCCGGACACATGTCGACGGACCCGACTGTTCGCGCCGGCCTCTTCGTGGTCAGTTCACGTCCGGCAGGGCCCGTTCGAGAAGGATCTCCGCTGCCGCCCGTGCGTGCCGGCCGTAGTCCGCTTCGTCCAGCACCATGGCGCGGCCGGCCGCCCCGTCCGCGAGGGTGGCCAGCTGTTCGGCGAGTACGACGGGTTCGCGGCAGCCCAGCTCCGTCAGCAGGGCGGCGATCAGCCGCACCATCCGGAGTTTCTGTTCACGGGCGTAGGAGTGGACCGCGCTCCCCGGGTCGGGGAACTCCGCCGCGGCGTCGATGAACGGACATCCGCGCACCGGAGCCGCCTCCGTCACGGGCTGGTCGAACAGTTTGAGGATCCGTTCCCGCGGGGGGATGTCCTCGCGGGTCAGCGCGCTCTCCAGGGTGGCACCCGATTGCACCAGTCCCTGCAAGTGGGCGATGACCAGATCGTTCTTGGTCCTGAAGTGCGCGTAGAGGGTCCGCTTCGACACGGGCGCCCGCTCCGCGACCTGCTCCATGCCGGTCGCGTTGATCCCCTGGGTCGCGAACAGATGGGCGGCGGCGGCCAGAATGCGCTCCCGGCCGCCACGTCCGCGCCGTTGAGGCGCCGTGGCCGTTGTACTCACAAAGGAAGTATACGGTCACGTTTACTTCCGTCAATGGACTCCGTTAGGGTGGGCCCCCGTGTAAACGATCGCGTTTACTTGATGGGAGGAGCCCCATGAGCACACCGGACCTCACCGAGCAGAGCGGCTACGCGGAGAAGCTGATACGTGGCCGCCGCGCGACCCGCGCCTTCCGCCCCGAGGCCGTGCCCGCGGACACGATCCGTGCGATCTTCTCGCTGGCCGGCGCGGCGCCGTCCGCCTCCAACGCACAGCCGTGGCAGGTGATGGTGGTCAGCGGCGCGGCGCGTGAGCGTCTGGCGGACGCTCTGCAAGCGGCCCACGCCGAGAAGCGCGTCTCCGTGGACTTTCCGTACGACGAAGGCATGTACTCGCAGGTGCATCAGACACGCCGGGCGTCGTTCGGCGCCAAGCTGTACGGAGCGCTGGGCATCGGCCGTGACGATCACACGGCACGGGCGGCCTACGACGCGGAGAGCCTGCGCTTCTACGGCGCGCCGCACGCCGCGTTCCTGTTCGTCGACGGTGACGGCGAGCCACGACTGGCCGCGGATGTCGGCGCGTACATGCAGACGCTGCTGCTGGCGATGACCGCGTACGGCGTGGGCAGTTGCCCGCAGGGGATGCTGAGCTTCTACGCCGACACCGTCCGCGCCGAACTCGGCGTCACCGGCGGAAGGCTGCTCGTGGGTGTCTCCTTCGGCTACGCCGACGAGGCCGCGCCGGTGAACCGGGTCACGACCGGGCGTGCCGCGCTCGCGGCAACCACGACGTTCCTTGCCTGACCGACCGTTCCCCTGTGCTTCGGCGGACACCTCCCTCGTACGTCCCGCTCAAGGGCGCGGCCACCATTCGGCGGCCAGTGCGTCCACCTCGGCGGGTGTGGCCACGGGGCGGACCTGGAGGTGCGGGGGCAGCAGGCGGCGGGCGAGGCCGGTCAGTGTGCTGCCCGGGCCGAGTTCGACCAGGCGGAGCGGGCCGCCGGGCCCCCGCTCGGCCATGCCGGCGAGGGTCCGCATGGAGTCGGACCAGCGGACCGGCAGGACAAGCTGACGGACCATCAACTCCCGCCAGGTCGCCGCGTCCCCCCGACGGGCGCGGGCGTCGACGTTGGCGATGACCGGGCAGCGTGCGCGGTGCAGCGGGGCGCGGGCCACGGCGGCGGCGAGGCGGGGTCCGGCGGGCGTCATCATCGGGGTGTGGAAGGCGCCGCCCACCGCAATGCCCACCGCCCGCGCGCCGTCCCCGGCCGCCCGCGCGGCCAACGCCGCGACGGCCTCGGCGGTGCCGGAGACCACCGCCTGGTCGGGTCCGTTGACGTTCGCCACCCACACCTGGGCCCCGTCCTCGGCGCGCAGCCGTGCGGCCAGAGAAGACGCGGTCCGCGCGACGCCCGGGGCGATGAGGACCGTCATGGTGCCCGGGGCCAGCCGTACCGTCTCCGCCATGGCCGCGCCGCGCTCGGCGACCAGCCGTCCGGCGTCCCCGGGCGACAGGACCCCGGCGGCGGTCAGTGCCGCGTACTCGCCGAGGCTGTGTCCCGCGCACACCGCGGGCGACAGCGGGCCCACAGCGGTCGTCAGCGCGTCGAGGACGACCATCTCCAGGGCGAAGGTGGCGATCTGCGCGTTGTCCGTACGGGTCAGCCGCTCGGTGTCGGCGTGCAGCAGCAGCGCGCCGACGTCACGGCCGCAGGACTCGGACAGCAGGTCGACGATCCGCCAGTGCGGTGTGTTCCGCCAGGGCTCACCCATGCCGGGCCGCTGGGCCCCCTGACCGGGGAAGAGCAGGCCCGTGCGGGGCGGTCCCGCGCTCCGTGGGCGGGCGGTCGCCGGGGGTGCGGCCGGTGAGGTCGGGGCCGGTGAAGTCAGGGCCCGTGCAGTCGGTGGAGACAACGGTCCAGTCCTTTCCCAGTACGCAGACGGCGGCGGCGTATCCGCCGCCCGGACACGGGCGCGGGACGGTCCAGTCGCCCGGAAGCCCGAACGGCGCCCCGGTGTCCTCGGGGACCACGAGCCGGCGTGCGGCCCGCGGCGTCACCCCGCGGCCGTCGCCATGCAGTTCGGGCGGGGCGAGCACGGCGGCGACCAGGCCGTCCGGGTCCCGGTCGCCCGCCGGGCCCGCCCCGGGGTACTCAAGGTCCGCGCCGACCGGCACGCCACGGCACTCGGCGAGCAGCGCGCGGTCACGGCTGGTCGCGGTGCGCAGGGCGACGCCGGACGTGCAGGAGTCCGGGTGCCGGCAGCGGGAGGGTGCCCTCCGCGTGGATCCGCGGGGCCGGGGAGCGCGCAAGCACCTGTGTCATGGAGCGCCCCTCAGCGCGCCCGGGTCGCCGGGTCGGTGCCATGGGCGCCCGGCACGGGTGTGCCCAGGACCGCGCCGAGGAAGTCGGGCAGTGAGGCCCGGACCCCGCCGAAGGGCTCGTGCCCGCCGGGATAGCGCTGAAAGGTCACCGGATGGCCCCAGGCGGTGAGCAGATCGCGCATCCCCGTGCCGCTGCGCTCCGGGACGATCCAGTCCCGGGCCCCATGGCCGATCCACACCGGCAGCCGGGCGTTGGCCTCCGCCGGGCGTCCGCCGGGCAGCAGCACGGTCGGGTCGGGTGGCAGGTACGGCGCGTACAGGGCCGTGCCTGCCAGCGGTTCGGGATGCCCGAGCGCCAGGCTCAGGGCGACCGTGGCGCCCTGCGAGAAGCCCGCGATCACCGTGCGCCCGGCGCCGATCCGTTCCGTCTCCGCGGTGAGCAGGGCGGTGAGGGGGCGCAGCGCGGCGAACAGTCCCTCGACGTCGATCCGGTCCAGCGCGAGGATGCTCTGCGGGAACCAGCACGGCACCGGCAGCCCGGTCAGCAGGCTCGGCGCCGTGACGGGCGCGCGCGGGAACACCCCGCGCACGCCCGCCTCGGCGAGGCGGAGCCGGTCGGCCACGGCCGCCAGTTCGCCGGGCACCTGGCCGATGCCGTGCAGCCACACGACGGTGCCGCGGTGCGGGCCGCCGGGTTCGATCTCCTCGTACTCGGGTGGCTCGTCCACCGGGTGCGGCCGGTTCGGTGAGCTGTGGTGCGAAGACTCCGACTCTCGCCGTTTCACGGCCCGTTCACACCGCCTCGGGCGCCGGCCGCGACGCGTCGGGGCGGCGCAGCAGCATCGATGCGTACTGGCCGCCGAAGCCGAAGGAGTTCTTCAGCACGGCCCCGACCGGCCGTGCCACGGGGGTGAGCGAGGTGCGGACCGCGCAGGCCGGGTCGGGTTCGGTGCACGTCGGCACCGGCGGTACGATCCCGTGCCGCATGGTCAGGGCCGAGGCCACCGTCTCCACGACACCGGAGGCGGCCGAGCCGTGACCGGTCAGCGACTTCACCGCGCTGACGGGCAGTTCGGCCATCCGCTCGCCGAAGACGCGGTGCAGCGCACGCGCCTCGGTGACGTCGTTGAGACGGGTGGAGGTGCCGTGGGCGTTGACCGTGTCGACGTCGTCGGGTCGCGCGCCGGCCTCGGCGAGTGCGGTGCGCATGACGCGTTCGATCATCTCCGCGCGGGGCGCGGTCATGTGGCTGGTGTCCACGGCGAGACCCCAGCCGCCGATGACGGCGTACGGCTCGGCGATGCCGCGTGCGGCGGCGTGCTCGGCGGTCTCCAGGACCAGCGCGCCCGCCGACTCGTTGATGACCATGCCGGTGCGGCGCCGGTCGAACGGCATGGACGCCAGGGCCGGGTCGCCCTTCCAGCGCGACAGCGCCATCAGCTGGCCGTACTGGGACAGGACGTACGGTGTGTTCCGCGAGACGGACGCCGAGACCACGGCGTACCGTGCGCGTCCCGAGCGCAGCAGCCGGGCGGCCTCGGCGATGGCCCGCAGTCCCCCGGAGCAGGTGGCCTCCAGGCGGACCGGGAGCACGGCCGTGCCCAGGCGTTCGGCGATCTCCCTCGGGTAGGCCGACAGGTCGCGGGTCTCCAGCGGGAGGTCCTTGCCGCGCAGGTGCCGCAGGACGGCCGCCGGGTCGTTGCCTGTGGTGTCGTAGCGTTCGGCGAGGTCGTTCATGTGCGTGACATAGTCCTGCGGGAACGATCCGGTGGGGCCCGGCCACACCCTGGCGTACACCAGGGCGGCGGGGCCCTCGGCGGCGGGTTGCGCGTCGAGACGGGCGTCGGTGAGCGCCTGCTCGACCGACGCGTGCATGAGGGTGTCGCCCCAGGAGCGGTGCGGGGCGCCATGGCCGGCGGCGACCTTCTCCTTGACCTCCTCGGGGATCAGCCCGGCGGTCCAGCCGCAGGGCAGTCCGGTGGTGTCCATCCGTTCCTCCAGGACGATCCCGGAGCGGCCTTCGAGGTTCGCCGACCAGAAGCTCTGCACGTCGCCCCCGATGGGGGTGACCACGCCCATGCCGGTGATGACGATGTCGTCGGTCATGCCGTCGCCCTCTCCTTGTCCGTCGTACGTCCGCCGGCCGCCGCGAGGATCAGCGCGCCCGCCGCCGTCGCCTCGGCCCCCTGGCCCAGCGCCGTCAGCAGCACCGTCGCCGCAGGCGGGAGGGGGCGTGCTTCGCCGATGACCGGGTCGAGGTCGCGCAGGAGGGGGTCGGGGCGACCCAGGAGGCCCACCGGGGGCAGCTCGCCGCGGGCAAGGCTCTCCACGGCGAGGGCGGTGTCGATGAGCGCCGAGCACTCGAAGGCGTTGCCGATGGTGCCCTTGGAACCGGTGACGGGCAGGGCGCCCAGGCGCGGCGGTACGGTCTCGGCCTCGACGCGGTCCAGGCGGACCGATCCGGCGCCGTGCGCCCACCAGGCGACGGGCGTGGCGTCCTCGGCGGTGAGCACGGCATCGACGGCGAGCCCCGCCGCCGTCGGCAGGTCCGCGGCGGCCAGCACCTCGCAGCCGAGGAGGCGGGCCCGGGCGGTGCCGGCCGCGGCGTCGGCCCGCTCCAGCAGGACGGCGGCGGCGCCCTGTCCGGGCAGGGCGCCGGACCGTTCGGCGTCGAAGGGTCCGGCCCCGGTCGTGGCCCGGGTGCCGAATGGCTCGTCCTGGTCGGCGGCGGCCATGCCGGTGACCGTGAGCGGCGCCCCGACGCCGACCACCAGGACCCGGTCGAGTTCGCCGGACTCCAGCAGGCGCGCGGCCAGCGCGAGCGCGCCCGTGCCGCCGGCGGCGGCCTCGCCGTAGGCCGCGACGTTGGAGCCGCGGAATCCGCTGGCCATGGACACGAACTGGCCGAGCTGGGAGGGGATGCCGCGGATGTAGGAGTAGTCCGGCACCTCGTCGTGCAGGAACTTCACCAGCGGCCGGGAGTCGTGCCGGTACGCCGACGCGAGCTGCGGGATGACGTCGCTCAGTTCGTCGCCGCTGCTGGCGACGGCCATGACGGTGCCCGCGCGCACGTCCTCCGTCTCGCCGGTGATCCCCGCCTGCTGCAGGGCCTGGCGGGCCACCGCGACCGCCCAACGGGCCGACTGGTTGGCGTACTTGGAGGCGTTGGCCCATGCCTTGCCGGCGGGCCAGGTGATCTCCGAGGAGTCCACGGCGGCGGTCGGCCACGGCAGGCCGGCGCCGTCCGGGTGCTCGAAGAAGGTCTTGCCGGCGGCCATGGCCTCCCACAGCCGGGCCGTGCCCGGCCCGGCCGGGGAGATCACGCCGGCCCCGGTGACGACGATGCCGGGACGTTCACTCGCCACGACGGCCCCCGCCGCCGATGCCGCCCCACAGGCGGTACCCGCCGTCGACGGTGACGGTCTGGCCGGCGATCCAGGACGCCTCCTCCAGGCACAGCAGGGCGACCACGTCGGCGCTGTTCTCGGCCGTGGTCATCTTCTCGCCCGGCCACGGGGAGACGGCCAGTTCCTTGGCGACGCCGTGCGCGAAGTCGGGGCGCACCTTGAAGACGCCGGTCTGGACGAGGCCGGGGCGCACGCAGTTGGCGACGATGCCGTACGGCGCCAGCTCGTAGGAGAGGTAGTCGGTCAGCGCCTCCAGGCCGGCCTTGGCCGCGGCGAAGAGGCCGGCCCGCGGGATGATGCGGGTGGTGGTGGAGTTGGTGATGGTGATGAAGCGGGCCCCCCTGCCGTTCCCGCATCAGCGGGACGGCGTGCTTGGCCAGCAGCCAGGTGGCGCGGGAGTTGGTGTCCTGGACGAACTGCCAGTCGCCGAGGGTGGCGTCCGCCAGCCGGGTGAACTTGGTCGCGGCGGCGTTCTGGACGAGGATGTGCAGGTCGTGGTGGATCTCGCCGATCTCCGCGAGCAGGTTCTCGATCTGTGCCGGATCGCTCAGGTCCGCGCGGTGCAGGGTGACTTCCGTGCCCTGCCCGCCCAGTTCCGCGGCGAGTTCCTTGGCGGGGCCCTCCCGGTCGACGTAGTTGATCGCCAGGGTGGCTCCCCAGGCGGCGAGTTTGCGGCTGATGCCGGCGCCGATGCCGCGCGAACCGCCGGTCACCAGGGCCACCCGGCCCTTGAGCGGCTGGTACTGACTGCTCATCAGTGTTTCCTTCCCGTCGTGGCGGCCGGCCGGGCGGCCCGCCGCAGCAGCACGACGCTCATCCGTCCGATGGCGTAGACCCGGTCGTTCTCGTCGAGGACCCGGCGGGTGGTCTCCACCAGGCCGAGCCGGTCGTCGATCTCCGCGGCCCGGTCCGTGCGGGTGGTGAACCAGAACGGCGTGTCCGGGTAGAGCGGCCGCACGAAGTCCCAGCTCAGCCGGCGCATGCCGACGATGGCCGCCGGGGCGCCGTGCTGGACCACCCAGCCGGAGGTGATCGAGTGGATGAATCCGCCGGGCACGATGCGCTGCCGACGGTCCGTGCCGTGGGCGAAGTCGTCGCTGTCATGCACCGGATGCCGCTCGCCCATCAGGTCGAGGAGCTGGTCGAGGAGCGCGCCGCCGAACACGAGGGGCCCGAACCGTCGTACGGGTGCTTCGGCCAGGTCCTCCCAGTACTTCACGGTCCCGCTCACCGCGATCGCCGTCCCGAGCCGCTGCGCATGACCATGCGGCCGCCGTCCACGGTGAACGTCTGGCCCTGGATGTAGTCGGCCTCGTCGCCGGCGAGGAAGGCCACGAGACCGCTGATGTCCTCGGGCAGACCCCACCGGGTGCCGTCGCCGTCCGCGCCGAGCCGGTCGGCGACGGCCGCGGTCATCTCGGTGCGCACCTTGCCGGGTGCCACGCAGTTGACCCGGATGCCCTTGCGTCCGACCTCCACGGCCAGGGCGCGGGTGAGTGCTTCGATGCCGCCCTTGGAGGCGGCGTACGCGCTCTGTCCGGGGCCGGGTGTGCGCGCCGAGTTGGAGGAGACGTTGATGAGGCGTCCCCAGCCCTGGTCGAGCATCACCGGCAGCACGGCCCTGCTGGTCAGGAAGGGACCGGTGAGGTTGGTCCGCAGGACCCGCTCCCAGCGGTGGGTGGGCGTCACGGCGAGCAGCTGGTCGTCGATGACGGCGGCGTTGTTGACCAGGACGTGCAGCGCGCCCTCCTGCCCGGTCACCCGCTCCACCAGGTCCTCGACCTCGGCCTCGTCGCCGACGTCCGCCCGGTGCAGGACGGCGCGCCCGCCGTCGGCCTCGATCTCCTTGACCACGCGGCGTCCGGCGTCCTGGGCGCTGTGGCACACCACGTGCACGGCCAGTCCGTCCGCGGCGAGCCGGCGGGCGATGGCCGCGCCGATGCCGCGCGATCCGCCGGTCACCAGGGCGACCCGGCGGGTCGCGGCCGGCTCAGGCACGGTCGCCCGCGGCCACGACGGCCACGATCGAGGCGACGCTGCGCCGGTGCCGGTCGGCGTCGGCGTTCCAGCGGTCGAGGTCGAACTCGACCCCGAACTGCCGGTTGATCCGGCGGGCGAGCTGAAGCAGGTCGAGCGAGTCGAGGCCCAGGTCCTCGACCACGGACTGGCCCGGCTCGACGCTCTGGTCGGCGAGGCCCGGCTTGACGTCCTTGATCAGGTCGATGATGTCGTCGAGCGTGGCATTCGATGCCGTGGTCATCACGTTCCTCCGCGAGGGTGTCAAAGTGGATTTGCGGCCGGTCTCGCGGGCCGCCGTAATCCATGCCAACAGAGCCGGGAACGGAACTGCAAGAATATCCGTACGGGGGCCGCCGGACACCGGCTCGGATATTGTCGGACGGCCTGGCGAAAACGGCTCGTTGACCACAGAATTTGTTCGTCCGTTTCTCGGACAGAATGAAGCAACCAACGGATGGCTGGATCATGAAAGAGCGGCAAGGTAAAAGTGGGTAAAGGCTTCTTGACCCTTCATGAAGGCGATTTATAGGGTTTCGTATCAGCACGGGAAAACGAACTCCGCGGGTCCAGGATCCATAAGGTCAGGGGGCAGTGGTGGGTCGCAGCAAGGCACCGGTTCCGCAGTCCGCGCACTACTACGAACTCGCCCAGTGGCTGCGTTCGCTGCGCGCGCGGTCGGGGCTCACGTACCGGCGGATGGCGCAGCTGATCGAGGACGCCCGGATCGCCGGGCCGGGCTGTTCGGCGGTGACCCTGTCCCGTGCCGACCGCGGCACGGTCCTGCCGCGCCGTGACGTGGTGGAGGCGTACGCGCTGGTCTGCGGCGGCACCCGGCGCGATGCGCGGGTGCGCTGGGAGCGCGCGGCGCAGCGGGCCGATGCCGCGGACGGCGCGGGCGAGCCGCCGCTCGTTACGCGCCCGGGGCACCGGCCGGAATTCGTCTACCACCCGGCCCATCTGCTGGAGGCCATGCACCGATTACACCTGGACGCCGGCCGGCCGTCCCTTCGGGAAATGCAGAGGCGGGCCCGTGAACTCGGTGCGGGACCGCTGCCCCGCAGCACTCTGGCAGATGTGCTGGCGGGCCAGCGCATGCCGTCGGAGGAACTTCTCGTCGCGTATGTGCGCGCCTGCGGTCAGCACGACGAAAAAATACCGCTGTGGCGCAATGCATGGGCTCGTGCGCTCAGCTCCGGCAGGGCCGAGGCGCCGGCCTCTTTCTTTCGTTTCGGTAAACGGCATTCCAAGAGCCGCTGATTCACCGGGGCGAAATCACGCTGCGGGCGCGATAATTCGATGTAAATTCAGGGTGTCCGCGCGGCCGTGGCGACGCTCCAGCCGAGCGGGGGAAGGGACACGGAACCGGCGCCGGACGGGACGACCGCGTCGCCCGCGGCGTGCGTCCAGGGGGCTTTTGGCAGCGCGGCCGTGGCCGGTTCGGCCCCGTAGTTGAGCGCGACGGCGACGGCGGAACCGGTGTCGGGGTCGGTGAGGGTGTAGGAGAGCACGGCCTGGCCGACGGTGTGCAGGTCGGTCTGGGCGCGGACCAGCCAGGCGTTGCGCCGGCGGACGCCGATCAGGCTCTGGTGGAGCCGCTGGACGGGCAGGCCCTCGGCGCCGAGGCCCGAGGGCGTGGCGGGAAACGCGGGGCGTACGGCGTCGTCCCCGCCCTCGCGCTCCTCCTTCACACCCCGCCAGGCCCGTTCGTCGCCGGCGTAGACGGACGGTGTGCCGCCGACGGTAAACAGGACCGTGAGGGCGTGCGCCAGGTGACGGGGTTCGCGCAGCCGGCTGGCGATACGGGTCACGTCGTGGTTGCCGACGAACGTCTGCGGGGCGAAGGTGCCGAGCAGGGCGTTGTGGCGTTTGAGCGCCCAGGCCAGCTCGTGCGGGTTGGTGTCGTTCAGCGAGCTCCAGATCGCCTTCCACAGCTCGTACTGCGTGACGGAGTCGAGGCCGCCCTCGGTGACGTGTGCGGCGTAGTCGCCGTGGATCACCTCGCCGCTGAACCACGCCTCGGGGAAGCGCGCCCGGACCCGGTCGGTGACGGTGCGCCAGAAGGGCCGTGGGACGGCGTAGGCGGCGTCCAGCCGCCAGCCGGCGACGCCGCGGTCGAGCCAGTGACCGAGGACAGCGGTGACATGGTCGGCGACGGCGGGGCATGCGTGGTTCAGCGCGACCAGACGGTGATGGCCCTCGAAGGTGCGGAAGTCGTCGCCCTCGGAGATGAACCAGTCGGCGTACGGGGAGTCGGCGCCGCGCCGCGCCACGTCGGCGAACGGGCCGAAGGACCGGCCCACATGGTGGAAGACGCCGTCCAGCAGGACGCGCACCCCGCGGGCCGCGGCCCGCTCGACCAGCTCGGTCAGGTCGTCCTCGGTACCCAGGCGGGGATCGATCCGGAAGTGGTCGACCGTGTCGTAGCCGTGTGTCTCGGACGCGAAGACCGGCCCCAGCGCGAGACCGTTGCACCCCAGGCCGATCAGATGGTCCAGCCAGTCGGCCAGGGCCGGAAGACGGTGCCGTGGTGGCTCGTCGGCGGGCAGGGCGGCGCGCTCGGCACCGAGGAAGCCCAGCGGGTACACGTGCCACCAGATGGCGTGGTCGGACCAGGACACGGCAGCCTCCGTCAGTGTGGGGGAATCTGCGGTCGGGCGGGCGGGATCGAGGCGGTCGGCCGGCTCAGGGGGCCGGAGGGCCGGGGAGGCGGGTGGGTGTGCCGGCGGGGTGTGCGGGTGTGTCCACCGGGCGGGTGGATGTGTCCGCGCGACGGGCGGGTGTGTCGGCGAGGCAGGTGGGCGAGTCGGCGAGGCGGGTCATCAGCCGGGCGGCCAGCAGCAGGACCTGGCGCTCGGTCTCGGTGAGGTCGGCGAGGGCGATGTCGAGCCATGCGTCGCGCTGCGCCATGTCGCGGACCAGCGCATCACGGCCCTTGTCCGTCAGCTCCAGCACCCGTTGCCGCCCGTCGCGGTCGTCCCGGGTGCGCACGACCAGGCCCTCGCGCTCCAGCTCGGCGAAGACCCGGGTCAGGGACTGCGGCTGCTGGTGGTCGGCGGCGGCGAGGGAGCCGGCCGACATGGGGCCGTTGCGCAGCAGATGACCGAGGACGCTGCTCTTGTTCAGGCTGAGGCCGTCCGCGGGGCGCTCCGCGCTCAGCCTGCGGGCGAGCCGGACGACGCCCTGCCGCACCTCCGTGGGCAGTGCCTGCTGCGCTGGTCGCTCTGACATCACAACGCTAAGGTATCACTTACTAAATTTCGAGAGGGTGAACTCTCGACGGCGATGCTCTTGGCATCCTAGCTGGCGGTGATTCTACGTGCTGCGTACTAATCCGGCCGCGTTGCGCAAGGCGGTCCGCTTCGATCCCGGGTGGTGGTACCTGCGGGCGACGGCGGTGGGCGTGGTCACCATGCTCGGCACCTACGGCTGGTCCCTGTTCATCGAGCACGAGGCCGGGCTGCACGTGGACAGCGTCGTGCAGGCCGTGGTGATCTCCGCGTCCTTCGGCCGCGTCCAGCTTGTCTTCGACCGGACCGACCGGCTCATGGCCTGCGTCGTGCTGCCGTGCGCGGCGGCCGGCGCCACGGAGCTGAGCGCCCTGACCCAGCACCATCCCGACGTCGGCGACGCGGTGTTCACCCTCGCGATGGCCGGATCGATCTGGGTCCGGCGGTTCGGGCTGCGGGCGACCCGGGCGGGCACGCTCCTCGTCCTGCCGCTGACCGCCGTACTGGTGGTGCCCGGCGGAATCGCGGCCCTGGGCGGGCACGAGCGCACCTGGTGGGCGGCGGTGACCGCGCTGGTCGCGGTCGCGTGGGGTACCGCGGTGACCTGGACGGCGCAGCGCACGGGCCTCGTGCGCAGGCCGCCGTCGGCCGCGGTGGCCGCCCCGGACGCTCCGGCCGCTCCGGCCGCTCCGGCACGCAAGGGCATGCGGGCCGGCACCAGGATGGCGCTGCAGATGGCGGTTGCGCTCGCCTGCGCGTTCGTCGTCGGGCGCACCCTGTGGCCGGATCACTGGGCATGGACCGTGCTCACGGCGTTCCTCGTCTGCAGCGGCGCGCGCAGCCGCGGAGACGTCCTCGTGAAGGGCGTGTGGCGGACGATCGGCGCCTCGGCGGGCACGGTCGTGGCCGGTGCCGTCGCCGGATCGTTCGGGCCCAGGTCGGATGCCGCGGTCGTGGTGATCTTCTCGGTGCTGGCCGTGGCCGGCTGGCTGCGCGAGCTGAGCTACGCGTTCTGGGCGGGCTGTGTGACCGCCGTGCTGTCGCTGCTGTACGACTGGTTCGGGCAGGACTCCGGTGATCTCCTGGGCACCCGGCTCGCGGGGATCGCGGTCGGGGCCGTCCTGGGCCTCGCCGCGTCCTGGCTGGTGCTGCCGATCCGCACGTCGGCCGTGGTGCGGGCCCGGACGGCGGCGGCGCTGGCCGGGCTCGGCGAACTGCTGGAGGCCGACTGGCACGACACCCGGGCGATCCGCACGGCACGGGCCAGGTTCGCCCACCGCGTCGATCAACTGGTCATCGCCACGGCGCCGTTGAAGGTCCTGGCCGCGTTGCCCGTCCCAAGCGCCCGGTCCGCGCGGTGGCGGCCGGACCTCGGCCCGCTGCGCGTCGCGGCGGCGCTGCGCCGTTGCGCCGGGCCCGTGTCCCACCTCGTCACCGCCGCGACCACGGCCCCGGACGCGCTCACCGAGGACCCACGCGTGGCGTGGCGCCGTACAAAGGTCGCGGCGCACGTCCTCGCCGTGCGCCGCGCGATCGGCCGCCGCCCGGCGCCGTCGCCCACCCCCTCCCGGCCGGCACCGCCGGCCCCGGTCGGGCCGACCGGACCGGAGGCCGAGGCAGTCACGGACGCTCTGCTCGCCCTGTCCGGGATCGACAGCCAACTCGACGCCCTCACCACCGAGTTCGGCCCGGCTGCGACCACGCCCACCGGCGACGTGCTCGCCGAACCGACCCGGGACCCGGCCGACCGGGCGGCGGACCGTGGCGCATGACCGAGGTCAATCGACGCACACGGAGGCCCGTCCTCGCTCCGGGCGAGTCCACCGCGGGGGACGACCGGAGCACCGCCGGGATCCCCCGGCGCACACGGTCCGGCCGCCTTCCCGAGCGCCCCCGCCACGACACCCCTTGCCGAAGACGTCTTGTGGAGCCCCTGTGACGTTCGCCGCCGGTGGAGAAGACCGGCGCGGAGGACGTCGCTCATGCCGAGCCCGGGCATCACGCAAGGGCTCGCCATTCGGGAGCGAGGATCGCCCAGAGCTGCTGGTCGTACCGCACTCCCCCGTACAGCCATGCCTCGCGCCGCACGCCCTCCAGCGTCATGCCGAGCCGCTTGGCCACCGCGGCGCTCCGGTCGTTGTCGGCGCGGCAGTGCCACTCGGCCCTGTGCAGCCCGCGGACCGTGAACGCCCAGTCCAGCAGCGCGCCACACGCCCGCGTGACCAGGCCCTGGCCCTCGGCGGACGGCTCCAGCCAGCAACCGATCTCGCAGGAACCGGCGGCGGCGTCGAGATCGGTGAACATCACGCCGCCGACCAGCACGCCGTCCCGCCAGATGCCGCACAGGCGGGCGCCGTCGCCGGCCTGGCGTTCGGCGTACCGCCTGAGCGTGGCGCGCGCACCGTCCAGGTCGTCGGTGACGAACGAGGGCCCGACCCAGGGGCGAATGTGCTCGCGGGCCCGGTCCAGATGCTCGGCGAACTCCTCGGCATGCCGGACCTCCAGCGGCCCGAGGCGCGCACCGTCGCACAGCGGCAGCGAGAACATGAGCGGCCTCCCCCTTCACCCGACCAGCGCGTTCACAGAACAAGCGTGCCGGCAATGTACCGCTCGGCACGCGGCTTTCGTACCGTCAACCCGGCCTGCCCTAAGGTGGGGCGGACACCACACGGGGGGAGGCGTCGGCGTACAGCGCATCGGTTCCTACACGATCGACCGGGTGCTGGGTGAGGGCGGCATGGGCACCGTCTACCTGGCGACATCACGAGGCGGCCGCAGTGTGGCCGTGAAGGTCGCCAAGCCGGAACTGGCGAGGGACCCCGGGTTCCGGGAACGCTTCCGCGCGGAGATCACGGCCGCCCGCGCGGTGGGCGGCTTCCACACCGCGCCGGTCGTGGACGCGGACCCGGACGCCCCGGCGCCCTGGCTCGCCACCGCGTATGTGCCCGGCCCCAACCTGGCCGAACTCCTCGCCGCTCGGGGGCCGATGGACGAGGCGGCCCTCGTCCGGCTCGGCCTCGCACTGGCCGAGGCCCTGCAGGCCATTCACGCCTGCGGTCTGGTCCACCGTGACCTCAAACCCGGAAACATCATCATGGCCGACGACGGCCCCCGGGTCGTCGACTTCGGCATCGCCCGTGCCGTCGAGGGAGCCGGGCTGACCGTCACCGGAATGGCTCTCGGCACCCCTGGCTTCCTGGCCCCCGAACAGGCGGAGGGACTGCCCGTCACGGCAGCCGCGGACATCTTCGCGCTGGGCGCCGTCCTCGTCGCGGCGGCGGGCGGCAGCGCCTTCGGGGCGGGCACACCCATGGGGCTGATGTACCGCTCCGTCCACCACGAGGCGGACCTGAGCGCGGTGCCCGCGGGACTGCGTGCGACGGTGGCCGCCTGCATGGCCAAGGACCCCGGGCGGCGTCCCAGCGCCGCACACCTGATGGACCTGCTCACACCCCCTGGGGCGAACGCGCCGCACGTCTATACGCCGACCGTGGTGGCGCCCCCCGCGCCCACGCCGACGGCCCCCGCGACGCCGCCGATCGCCCCGGCGGCCCTGCCGACGGCCCCCGCCGCCGCGCCGTATCCGCCCGCTCCCGTGGCGCCACCGCCCGGGGTCTTCGGACCCCCTGCGGCCTTCGGACCGCCCGAACCGGCGGCCGACGGCCCGGAGTTCCTGGCGATGGACCACAAGAACGCCGTGGTCGCCGATGCCCATGGCATCTCGTTGGGGATCAACGGCCGTCCCAGCGACTTCCCCTGGCACGCCGTCCGGGCCGTCTCCCACACCACGTCGGGACGCGGGCACTCCCTCAGCGTGACGGTCCACCTGCACGACGGCCTCTCGCGGCCGTGCCGCGTCACCGCGGACGACGAGGACGAACTGACCGGATGGATCGCGGACCTGACCCAGGTGGTGAACCGCTTCCTCGGTCCGCTCGGGTAGCCGCGTCGCCCCGTCAGGACCTGGTGCGTACGACGACGCTGTTGGCCGCCTTGTCGTGCAGGCACTGCTGGAACGGCTTGTCCCAAAGGCACCACAGCACGTCGAGCAGGCCCAGCAACGGCACGCATCCCATCAGGAAGCTGGTGAACCAGCGCAGCCAGGCGCGTGAGAAGGAGAGGTTGGCGCCGTCGTCGAGCCGGGCGACCCGCAAGCCGCAGATCCGCTTCCCGTAGGTGGCGCCGGACTTCCACAGCATGACGGGTTCGTAGCAGAGCAGGACCAGGCCGATCCCGGCGTATCCGATCACCCCCGCAACCATCCCGATGAGGTCGCTGTCGACGGTCAGGTTCTGGATCAGCACGACCAGACCGCCCACGAGCAGCACGGCCAGGACCATGAACACCCCGTCCAGGAACCGGGCGGCGAGCCGCGCGCCCTGGTTGCCGAGAGCGCCGGGGGGCGGACCCGCCCACGGGGCGGGCGCGGCCGGCGGGGGATACATCGGCTGCCCGTATCCGTAGGGCTGCTGTGGGGGCGGGTACATGCTCATGCGCGATCCAGAGGGGTCGGAGGGTTCGTCGAGCGGGTGCGGCCGTGACGCACAACTTCCGCGGCCGGCAAGGCGATCGGAACGCGACACGGCCACTGGAGATTCGCCGAGTCACGTCCGCGCGTCAACCCCCCGGACGATCTTCGCCGCCGTCTTCCTCGGCATCGCTCCGCCGAGGGCGCACCGCGATCAGAACGGGGCGCCTGACCGGGCGGATGCCCGTCAGACGCCCCTTGGGTCCTGCAGCCCCCTGTTCCTTGCCCACCACTACCGGAGGGCGACGATCACGATGGCTCCGTTGTCGAAGCGGTCGTCGAAATCGCGGCCGAAGCGGTGGTCGAATCGGTGGTCGAAGTCGCGGTCAAAACCGTGACGGAAGCCAAAACCATGGTCAAAGCCGAAGCCATGGTCGAAACCATGGTCAAAGCCGTGATCGAAGCCGAAACCGTGATCGAAGCGATTGTCGAAGCAGTCGCGGTCGAAGCACCGGTCGGTGGTCACACGGGTGTGCACGGTGGGGGTCGCCGCGGCGGCGGTGCCCGTCGCGCCGATCGCGGCGCCGGCGGCCACCAGGACGCCCGCCGCGGACGCCGCGACAAGACGCCTCACGTGTTGCGCTCGCATGATGGACACATCCTTCTTTTCGATCGCATGTCGCATCGAGGAGGCCACGGCACGGGAACCGGCCGGCCAGGCGGCGCAGCCCGGGCCGCGGCCTCTGGTTGTGGTACGGGGGCGGTGCCCATTTGGATTGGGCCGTGCCTCCGGGTGACGACCGGATACGGTGTGTAGCGATCCGCTCCGGGTGACGGCTGGCCCTGGACCGGCACAGGGGCACACTGGAGGTACGGGGAACCAGGTGAGGAGGACATCGTGGACTTCGATGTGATCGTGGAGATCCCCCAGGGCTCCCGCAACAAGTACGAGATGGACCATGTCCTCCATCGCATCCGGCTGGACCGGATGCTGTTCACCTCCACGCAGTACCCGGCCGACTACGGCTATATCGAAGGCACGCTCGGCCGTGACGGCGACCCGCTGGACGCCCTGGTCCTGACCGGTGATCCGACCTTCCCCGGGTGCGTCGTCGAGTGCCGGGCGGTGGGCATGTTCTGCATGAAGGACGAGGCCGGACCGGACGAGAAGGTCCTGTGCGTGCCCGCACACGACCCCCGGTACCACGACGTCCAGGACATCACCGACGTACCCGAGTTCGACCGGCTGGAGATCACACACTTCTTCGAGGTCTACAAGGACCTCGAGCCGGGCAAGTCGGTCGAGGGCTCGCACTGGGAGGGCCGGGACTCGGCGTACGCGGAGATCGGCTTGGCGCGCGAACGTGCCGCCGAGCCCCCTCGCTAGGTCCTGTCGCGCGGGGGCCATGCTCCTCATCGGTGGTGGCCGGCCGTGCCGGTGCCGCGGCGGTGTGCGGTCCGGGTCGTCGTGAGGTAGGCGACGGCGGCGGCGAGGGACAGCCCGACCACCGCGGCGGGCAGGACGGCGACGGCCCACCGGTCCGGCGCGTGCTCGGGCCACGCGACCGCCCCGAGGGCCACGACGGCGGCAGCGGGCCCGAGGCCGATGAGCAGGGCGACGACGGTCCGGGCACGCGCGACACCGGACTCCTGCCGCGCGCGGCCCAACTCCGCCCAGCCGCACGCCGATTCACGTGCCTCACGGCGGCGCTGTACGGCCGCGCGCGCCCGCAGGCCCACCGTGACGACCGCACCGGCCACCGCCGCGGCACACGGCGCCCACCACGACGGCGAGACGAGCAGCAGTGCCGCGACGATCCCGCTCGTGGTCCACCCGCTGACGCAGGCCGTCGCGGCGCCGCGCCGGGAGTCGGGCCGGTCGGCTCCCGCGCGCAGGTCGGCGAGCGCCGGCAGGTACCAGACGGCGCCCGCCACGGTCACCGCCGCGAGTCCGAGGGCGAGAACCGCTCGGGGCATGGACTACCTCGCCTCCTCGAACGCGACGATCTCGGGGTGGTGCAGGTCGAACGCCGGGGACTCGCTGCGGATGCGCGGAAGCGCGGCGAAGTTGTGGCGCGGCGGTGGGCAGGAGGTCGCCCACTCCAGCGAACGGCCGTACCCCCAGGGGTCGTCGGCCTCCACGGGCGTGCCGTACTTCGCGGTCTTCCAGACGTTGTAGAAGAACGGCAGGATCGACAGGCCGAGCAGGAACGCCCCTACCGTGGACAGGGTGTTGAGGGCGGTGAAGCCGTCGGCGGCCAGGTAGTCGGCGTACCGGCGGGGCATGCCCTCCGCACCCAGCCAGTGCTGGACCAGGAAGGTCAGGTGGAACCCGACGGTGAGCGTCCAGAAGGTGATCTTCCCGAGGCGTTCGTCGAGCATCTTGCCGGTGAACTTGGGCCACCAGAAGTGGAATCCGGCGAACATCGCGTACACGACCGTGCCGAAGACGGTGTAGTGGAAGTGGGCGACGACGAAGTACGAGTCGGAGAGGTGGAAGTCCATCGGCGGTGACGCCAGGATCACTCCGGTCAGACCACCGAAGACGAACGTGATCAGGAAGCCCGTGGTCCACAGCATCGGTGTCTCGAAGGACAGGGAGCCCTTCCACATGGTGCCGATCCAGTTGAAGAACTTCACCCCGGTCGGTACCGCGATCAGGAAGGTCATGAAGGAGAAGAACGGCAGCAGCACACCGCCGGTGACATACATGTGATGCGCCCACACCGTCACGGACAGGCCGGCGATGGCGATGGTCGCGGCGACCAGGCCCATGTAGCCGAACATCGGCTTGCGGGAGAAGACCGGGACGACCTCGGAGACGATGCCGAAGAACGGCAGCGCCAGGATGTACACCTCCGGGTGCCCGAAGAACCAGAACAGGTGCTGCCACAGCAGCGCACCGCCGTTGGCTGCGTCGAAGACATGGCTGCCGAACTTGCGGTCGCACTCAAGGGCGAACAGCGCCGCGGCCAGCACCGGGAACACGATCAGGACCAGCAGTGCGGTCAGCAGCACGTTCCACGTGAAGATCGGCATCCGGAACATCGTCATGCCCGGCGCGCGCATGCACACGATCGTGGTGATGAAGTTGACCGCGCCGAGGATCGAGCCGAAACCGGACAGCGCCACACCCATGATCCACAGGTCGGCGCCGAGGCCCGGCGAGTGGACGGCGTCCGACAGCGGGGCGTACAGGAACCAGCCGAAGTCGGCGGCACCGCCCGGGGTGAGGAAGCCGAAGGCCGCGATCGACGAGCCGAACAGGAACAGCCAGAAGGCCAGCATGTTCAGCCGCGGGAAGGCCACGTCCGGCGCGCCGATCTGCAACGGCATGATCCAGTTGGCGAAACCGGTGAACAGCGGCATCGCGAACATCAGCAGCATGATCGAGCCGTGCATCGTGAACGCCTGGTTGAACTGCTCGTTCGACATGATCTGCAGACCGGGCCGGGCCAGCTCGGCGCGCATGAACAGCGCCATCACCCCGCCGACGACGAAGAACACGAACGCACTGACCAGGTACATCGTCCCGATCTTCTTGTGGTCCGTGGTCGTCAGCCACTCCGTCCACGACGGCCGTGCGCCCACCGCCCTCTCCGTGCGGCCGGACGTCGCCGCGGACGCGGAGACCACCGCCGTCTCCCCCGGCCGTTCGGCCCCCACCTGTTGTTGCTGCGTCTCGTCCACCGGACGGTGTCCTCCCCTTCTGCCATCGGACGGCGAACCGGGAAGTGCCATGGATGCGGGTGTCAACCTGGCCTTCCCGGCCGCCGCCTCATGATCGCCGCAGGGCCACCCGGGGCTGATAGGGCCGAACAGCCCCGGATCGGCGCTCGGGTGGGGCCCAACGGGCCCTCTTCACCCGGCGGCGGGCGCGGGCAGCCCGGGGCCGCGCGGGGTGCCGGTGCCGTCCGGTCCGTACCCGAACCGGATCAGCATGTGCGGATGGCACCGCTTGTGGTGCGGCGGGGCCGTCGCGGCGCGCAGGTCGGGCCATTCCATGGCCTGGTGCAGCAGTGAGGTGCGCAGACCATGGGCGGTCGCCGTGAGCAGCACGTACTGCAGTGCCTGCCCGGCCCGCAGCCAGTCGTCCCTGCGGTCGTGCGGCGTCCACAGCAGGGCCAGTTGGACGTGGCGTTCGAACCACACGGCGGGCCGGGGGACGAGGCGCAGGGGTCCGGTGAAGTCCCGCATCGGTATCCGTCTGCCCGCGTCGGACGGGCCGAGGGCGGTGAGGGGAATGCCGTAGGGGGTGTCCGCGCCGGGAGCGTTGATCCAGGCGAGGGTTTCGGCCGTGCGTGCCGGGTGGGCGTGGTTGCGCATCTCGGCCGCGGCGGTCAGGCGCAGCAGCCGCCGCGTACCGGCGATGTCCGGTATGTGCAGGCGGGCGGCGGCGGCCTGCGCGGCCGCCGCCATCTCCGCCACGATCGGCTCGGGCACCGGGCGTCCGGTGAACGGCATCCGGCTCGTGTGGCGTCGCGCGATGGCCTCGTGCAGACCGCGGTCCAGGTGTTCCTCGTGCGTGCCGAGCGGGTCGGTCAGCCGTACGGCGGCCAGCAGCCCGGGTTGGTGCGGGTCCGGCAGCAGCTGTACCTCCGCACGCCGGCCCAGGTGCACGGCGGCGAGCCGGAGGTTGAAGACGGCCGCGCCCACGGACAGATACTGGGCGCGGTGCGTCGGATCGGTCAGCGGCAGCGTGCGCCCCGGCAGCGAGTGGACCTCCAGCACCTGGCTGTCGGGGTCCACACGGAAATGCCAGGGCTGGGTGTTGTGGATCGACGGTGCCGCGACGGCGGCCGCGAGCAGCGGCTCCACGGTGGCTGGGTCCAGCACGGCTCGGGCGCGCATGATGCCTCCTGTTTCTCGGTGAACGGCCGCTCCCCCGCGTCGTGCCGCCGGGGGGCGGGCAAGGGTGCGGGGCACCCCCGCCGGTGAGCGGAGGTGCCCCGGTGGGGAGGGCGTGCGGCCCTCACAGCAGCCAGCGGTTGCGGCTGACGAAGGGCAGCCGCGCCCAGACCCTCCCCAGACCCCAGGTGGCGCCGGCGCCCGCGGCGGCGAGTGCGATCAGGACGACGGCGTAGATCACGTGGTAGTCCGTGAACGGGTTGGTCGACATGCTCGCCGAACCGTCGGACAGGTGCTTGGCCGGCGGCCACTCCGCGATCCACATCAGCGCCATCATGGCGGTGCCGGCGAGCGCGGCGAGCCGCAGGCCGATGCCCGCGATCAGGGCGAGGCCGATGCCGAGCAGACCGAGCATGAACAGCCAGTCCGTCCAGGCGGCCCCGGCCCAGTCGTGGAAGGTGGACCTCATCGGTCCGGCCGCGACACCGCTGAGGAACCCCTCGGCGGGTGAGCCGCCGTCGATCCAGCCCTTGCCGGACGGGGTCGCGTAGCCGAGGCCGAACATCTTGTCCAGGAACGCCCACAGGAAGACGAACCCGGTCAGGATGCGGAGGCCGGCGAACGCGTATGCGCGGGTGGCGGGCGCTGCGGCGGTCGTCTCGTCGGTGGCGGGAGCCGTTGCCGCCCTGCGTGGGGACGGGAAGCGGAATACCCGGTGCGGGTGGGGTTGGTCGTGCACGGCCATGGTGCTCATCCCTTCCGAAGGGTGTGTCACGCAGGATGTGGTCGGCTCTCGTTGCGCCTTCAATGTCCCGCGCCGTCGGCACCGTGCTAAGGGGCTGCAGGTCCCGGCCCACGGGCCCGAACGTCCCGCGCTCCGGTACCTGTTGGCGGCACGCCTTCCGCGTGCGCGGCACCGGGGAGGGGGGACGGGGTCTCCGGGCCCGGCCCGTGGCCGGCCGACCGCGGCGGCATGACCGGCGAGGACACCGCGGCCACCGTGCTGCTGCGTTCGAGCGGCGCCGTGGGACGGGACATCACGCGTGTGCGCGCACGAGGATCGACGGGGGCGTGGGACGGCGGGGCGGCCGGCCGTCGGCGGGGAGGCGGGCAGTGCGCGAGCGGCGGCCCGTCACGGGGCTCGCCCCGTGACGGGCCGTGGACTTGGGCGTCGGCGGACGCCCTGGTGGTCCTGGGCGCGAGCCGGGGATGCTGCCGTGCCGCAACCCGCCGACCGGTTACGGACCGGCGCGCCGCGGGAGCGGCAGGGCCGCACACGCCGGAGGCCGCCCGGCGGGCGCGTCACGCCGGAGGCGGCCGGTCATGGGCGCGCGCCAGCAGGGCGACGCCACCGAACGACCACCGAACACCGACCCCGGTCCTGCACGACCTGCCGCGCACAGAGGCGGCACGCTTCGCGTCCATACCCGGCGCATTACCGCGGTGAGTTCGGGCCACCACCCTACCGACCGCAGCCGCCGGGGCGTCCGGGCGAGCCGGACGGCTTGATGCCGCGGTGGGTTCGGGTGTCCCGCGGTCAGGCGGTGGCCAGCAGGTGGCCGCGGCCGTGGCGGGGCGCCGGTCGGCGCGGTGGTCGCCGCCGCGCTCGCCTTCCGGCGGGAGCCGTTGGAGCGGGGCTCACCTTCCGGGGGTCAGGCGGGCGGTTATTGTCTTGGGGCGTTGGTACTCGGGCAGGGCCAGTGTGCTCAGGTCGGTGCCGTGGCCCGAGGCTCCACGGCCGCCGTGCGGGAGTTCGGCGGTCTGCACCAGGTGGCAGTTCAGCCACGCCTCCCCCGCGTTCAGGCGGCCTGCGAGGTCCAGGCCCGTGCTCAGGTCGCGGGTCCACACGCTCGCCGCCAGCGCCTGCGGCACGGAGTTGGCGAGCGCCACGGCCGCGCCCGGGTCCGCGGCCCACTGCACGGTGAGCAGCGGTCCGAAGACCTCCTCCACCACCGCCGGGTCGTCGTCGGGGAGGTCGGCCAGGATCCGGGCGGGCCGCCAGAAGCCGTTCTCCTCGCCGGGCCCCGGGGCGATGCCGGCGGCGATGTTCCGGCCGGCGGCGGACGCCTCCACGATGCCGTCGTAACGGGCCAGCTGGTCCGGGTTGTTGAGCGGTCCGAAGTCCCGTCCCGCGAGGTGGTCCCGGGCCGCGGCGGCCAGGTGTTCGACCGTCCGCTCGTAGTTCTCCCGCAGGGTGATGACCCGGGCGGGCGCGGCGCAGCTCTGCCCGGCGTTGTAGGTGCAGGCACGGACCAGTTGGACCCAGGTGTCGTCGGGCGCGTCCGGCAGGACCACCGCGGGTGCGTTGCCGCCGAGTTCGAGACTGACCCGGCGCCCGGCGGCCCGCGCCGCCACGTCGGCCCCGGCCGCCGCGCTGCCGGTGAACGCGACCATGTCGACGTCGGCCTCGACCAGCAGCCGGCCGGTCTGCCGGTCGCCGGGCAGGGCGGTCAGGACGTCGGGGCCGAGCGCTTCGGCGGCGTGCTCGGCGAGGAGCCGCAGCGCGTCCGGGGTGGTCTCGGCGGGTTTTGCGACCACCGTGTTGCCGGCGGCGAGGGCCGGGGCGCACCGCCAGGCGGCCATCATCAGCGGGTAGTTCCAGGGCACGACGACGCCCACGACCCCGAGGGGTTCGAAGCGCACCCAGCTCTCGTGGCCGTCGACCAGCCGTCCGGCGGCCGGTGCCGACTGGGCGCGGACGGCGGAGGCGTAGAACCGGAAGAGGTCGGCGACCTGTGCCACCTCGCCCGTGGTCTCGCCGGCGGGCTTGCCGGTGCCGGCGGCCTCCCGTGCCACGTACGCGTCGGCGTGCTGTTCCACCAGCGCGGCCAGCCGTTCCAGCCGCCGGGACCGCTCCTTGGGGGTCAGGCCGCGCCAGCCGGGCAGGGCGGCGCGGGCGGCCGCGACCGCCGACCGCACCTCGCTCTCGCGCGCGACGGGGGCACTGCCCCGGTCCCGGCCGGTGCGGGGGTCGATGAGAAGGGTGTTCACGAGTCGGTCGTCTCCTCGGTCCGTTCGTGGAGGTTCACAGGTCGTACGCCCGCAGCCACAGCTCCAGGGTGAGCACCAGCCACAGCTTGCCGCCCTGCCGGGGCAGCAGCGTGCCCTCGCCGCGCAACCAGGTGCGGACGGTGTCCGGCCGGAACAGGCCCCGTCGTCGCGCGGCCCGGCCGAGCAGCAGGTCGCCGCCCAGTTCGCGCAGCGGCCCGTTAAGCCACTGCTGCACCGGAACCCGCATCCCGCTCTTGGGCCGGTCCACGACGGTGGCGGGCAGCAGGTCCCGTACGGCTTCCTTCAGCACCCACTTCTCGGCCGTGCCCCGGAGTTTGAGCGCGGGCGGGGTGGCGAAGGCGTGGTCCACCACCCGCCGGTCGAACAGCGGGGCGCGGCCCTGGAGTCCCTGGGAGGCGGTCAGCCGTTCCACCTTGGTGAGGATGTGATGGGCGCCCTTGGTGCGCAGATTGCAGTGGAGCAGTTGGTTGAGGAGGTGGGTCATCCGGTCCGGGCCGGTGAGGTACGGCTCGACGAAGCGCTGTGGGCGCGGCGCCTGCTCCAGCGCGGACAGCGCGTCGGCGGTCAGCAGGTCGGGCAGGTCGGTCCAGCACTTTCGGTAGGACCGCAGATAGGCGGTGGCCCGGTCCTCGTACCAGGGCGACTCGTGCGCTCCCGGAGTCCCGGCGTGCATCTCCTGGACCAGCATGGGGAGGTTCTTCGGCCCGCCGAACACCGGGTCTCCGCCCTCCCCGTTGAGCACGGTGCGCAGCCCGTCGCCGGCGACCGCCTCGGCGAGCATCAGGTTCGGCACCGTCAGCGGGTCGCCGACCGGGCTGTCGAGCAGGGCCGCGGTGTCGGCGAGCCGGGCGGCGACCGCCGTGCCGGACACCGTCAGCACCCGGTGGCGGGTGTGGCAGTGGGCGGCGACGAGGCCCGAGTAGCCGAGTTCGTTGGGCAGTTCGTCGCCGAAGCTGATGGAGTAGGTGTGCACGGGGTGGCTGTGCAGCTTCGCGGCGAGCGCGGTGACGAGCGAGCTGTCGATGCCGCCGGACAGCAGGACGCCGACGGCCTCGGCGTCGGGCAGCCGCCGTGCGGTGGCCTCTTCGAGCAGGGCGCGCAGGGTGAGGACGTGGTCGTCGGATCCGCCGGCCGGCCCGGCCAGCCGTTCCCGGGGTTCCCAGTGCACCGTCTCGGTCACGGTGCCGTCGGCCGTGAGCCGCAGCACCCGGCCGGGCAGCACTTCGCGCACGCCCTCCAGCAGTGTCTCGTCGCCGGGCAGATAGGCGAAGGTGAGGAAGGAGCGTACGGCGGACAGGTTCATGCGGGTGCCCAGCGCGGGCCAGCGGCGCAGGGCGCGCAGCGAGGTGGCGGCCGCCCAGGTGTCCGCGGCACGGGCGTAGAAGAGGGTGCGGGCGCCGACGTGGTCGCGGATCAGCACGAGGTCGTCGCCGTCGAGGACGGCGAGCGCGAACATGCCCTCGGCCAGTGCGACACCGGGTGCGCCGAGCCGGGCCCAGCAGCGCAGCAGCAGTTCGCCGTCGGCGGTCTCGGGCGGGGCGGGGGCGCCGTCGGCGGTGAGGGCGGCGAGGAGTTCGGCGCGGTTGTGCAGGGTGACCTCGCCGACGGCGCGCATCCCGTGCGCGTCGAACGGCCCCTCGGCGTGCCCGGGTTCGTCCCGCACGAGCGCGAGTCCCGGCGCGACGGCCGGGGCGCCCATGGCGGCGAGGTGCAGGTCGGCCGCGCCGGGCCGGCCGTCGGCGGGGCCGGTTCCCGGCGCGAGACAGACGCAGAAGCGCGCCATCGCAGGTCCTTTCCTGTTGCCGCGCGCCCGGGTGTCCGGGTACGCGCGTCCTTCCGTCGGGCCGAGGGGCGGGCGGTCAGCCGAAGTCGTCGTCGCTCCAGCCGCCACCGTCGTCGCCCCAGTCCCCGCCGTCCCAGTCGGCGTCGCTGCCACCGTCGCCGTTGCCTCCGTCGCCGCCACCGTCTGCGCCGCCTGCGTCGCCGCCGCTGTCGCCGCCGGAGGAGGAGGCCCGCGCCTGCTGGCGCAGCTCCTCTTCCTCCTCCGGGGTGAGGCTGAGCGGCGGCAGCTGGGCGGCGGTGACGGCGAGGGACGCCACGCCGATGCCGACGAGGACGGCGCCCATCCGGCCGCCGAACGACGTCCGGTTGATCATGAGGGTTTCGCCGCGTCCCCACAGGGTCCGGCCGTAGCCGAGGTCCCGCCCGTAGGTCACCGTGCCGTCGGCGAGCGTACGCTTGACGATCTTGTCGCCCAGCAGTTCGTCGGTGCCCGTGGCTCCCTGGTCGTCACGCCAGTGCACCGTGCCGGCCGGGCCGCGGCGACGCCACTCCTGCCGGCCGTCCTCGTAGGTGCGGTGGACGCTGCGGTCGGCGAGCAGTTCGTCCGTGTAGCCGATTTCGCGTGGGCGGATCATGCGCTTCGGTCCTTGGGTCTGCGGTGCTCGGGCATACGGTCCTCGGGGCGGTGTCGGGTCAGGCGTGGGCACGGTGCGGGGCCGGGCCTGGCATCGCGGCAGTTCACGCGTCGGGCCAGGTCAGAAAGCCGGCGGTACGCAGCTCGCGCAGCTCGCCCCAGACGGAGTGGCGGGCCGGCCGGGGCCCGCGGGTGAGCCGCAGCACGGCGCGCAGCAGCCGCGCCGGCGGTACCGCGGCGACCTCGGCGAACCGGCCGTCGGCGAGCCAGTCGACCTCCGAGGGCCTGAGCCCGCGGGGCACGGGTCCGAGCGGCGGCACCGGGCCCGGCCTGCGCCCGGACACCAGGCGCAGCGCCTGGACGTGCCGGGGCACAAGACCGAGCGAGACGACCCGGACGGGCACCGATCCCAGGGCCTCGCGCACCCGCGCGGGCAGGGCGATCCCGGCGGGGGCGGCGTCGTGCAGGACGTGCACGGTGGCGTCCCCGGCCCGCTGGAGGGCCGCCACCAGACGGGGGTCGAGCGGCAGATCGTCCGTCGCGCTCAGCACGGGACAGGCCGCCTCCAGATGCACATGGTTGGCCAGCAGCATCCGGGCGATGGCACGGTCCTGGCAGATCAGCAGCCGGGGCAGCCCGTACGCGTACAGGTCGGGCTCGTGCGCGGGCCCGTCGAGCGCGCGGCCCGCGGGCGGAGCGGGCAGCAGTCCGGCCGGCTTGCTGCCGTGCAGCACCTCGGTGAACCGGGACAGCCTCAGTGGCGGGGCCGGACTGTACGGGATGCGCCGCACCGGCCCGGGTGTCGGGCGCAGCACCCGGCAGGTCTCGTAGTACAGCTGCCGCTCGGTGAAGCGGATGCCGCCGGGGGAGGCGGCGCGGCGTGCGGCGACGGTGATCGCCCGCTCCAGCACCAGCCGGCCGACCGGGCCGGTGGATCGCGTGGCCGTCGGCATGTCAGGTCCCGTCCTTCGTCAGGGGTGGTTCGGCGGGCCGCGGCCAGCTCATGAAGCCGACCGCGGCGGCCGGTCGCCGCTGCGGGCCGGCGGCGCCGCGGGCCTTCCGGGCGGCTCGCTCGACGGCCGCGGTCAGCAGGGCGGGCGGGACCGCGGCGATCGGGCTGCGCCAGCCCTGGATCAGCCATCGCGCCTCCTCGGGTGCGGTCCGGGCGATCCGTGCCAGCCAGAGCGGCGTCTCCCGCAGTACCTGCGCGGGCGGTTCCTCGTGGAGTGTCACGGCCGCGCTGTTGCCGACGACCGCCCGCACCGGCAGCCCCGCGTCCACGACCGCCCGCGGTGGCCGGCTCGCGCGGGCGTCGGCGACCAGCTGGAGCCCGCGCAGGCTCGCGTCGTGGAGGACCACGACGGGTCCGGTCCCGGAGAGTTCTTCCAGGTCGGCGGCGAGCGTCAGGTTCAGCCGCCGGGGAAGGCCGTTCGCCGACAGGAACACGCGGACGGCGCGGTCCGGGCAGAGCAACTGCACCGGGTCCGGCTCCGGTTGCCCGCCGGTGCGCGGTGCCGTGCCCGCGCCCGGCTCCCGGTACGTCTCGTCGTCGACGACGGCGGTCGGCAGGCTTCCGTACGCCTCGACCCAGCGCGCGCAGATCATCGCCCGGAAGTCCCGCAGCGAGGGCGACAGATACGCACCGGCGCGGCGCGCGGGACGGTACGGCTTGCCCTTCGCCACCACGTACACGACGGCTGCCACGGCCGCGCCCGCCCACCACAGGAGGCCGGAGAGGGACCCCTCTTCGACCGGGAACGCGAGCGCCACAAGACCGGCGACGAGGACCACCGCCACCGAGCGGCCGACCCACGCGGGACGTCCGCTCGCCGGGGCCGCCGTCCAGGTGCGGTTGGCGTTGCGGGCCAGGTACCACAGCTGGGTGACGGTGACCTGCCGGCGGCCCGCGTCGGTGGCCTTCTCGGCGATGCGCCGGATGCGGATGTCGTGCATGCCGCGGCCGTGCACCTTGGGATCGAGGGCGAAGGCGCGCCCGCAGCGGGCGCACACACTGCCCGCGCGTTCCTTGCGCGGCAGGGACGCCTGGCAGTGAGGGCAGATCATCCGCCCTCCCGCGGCCAGGTCATGAATCCGATGTCGGCGGCCCGCCGCCGCTGTGTTTCGGCCGCGGCGCCGGCCCGCTCGACGGCACGGGAGACGACGGCCAGCAGCTTGGCCGGCGGCACCCCGACGAGCGGGAACCCCCACCCCTTGGCCAGCCACTTCAGCTGGTCGCGGCTGAACTCCCCGCTGTCGCGCAGCCGGGCCATGACGGTCGGTCCCGGCGGCTCGCCGCGCACGGGCACGGCCCGCGCGAGACCGTGCACGGCGCCGAGCGGAAGTCCGACGTCGACGACCGGACGCCCCGGCTGCGCGAGGCGGACGCGGCGGGCGAGCAGCAGGCCGCGGGCGTCCGCGTCGTGCAGGACCAGGACGGGGCCCGCGCCGGGTGCGGCGGGCAGGGCGGCCGGGTCGGCCACGAGGGTGAGCCGGTGACGGGCGGTCAGGCCCGCAGCGTCGAGGAAGACGGCGACGGAGCGGTCGGGGCAGACCAGCACGAGCCGGTCGGACGGGGTGGCCGGTGCCGGGCCGGTTGCGTCGTGCGCCGGACCGGCGTGCGGGGACGGGTAGCGGCTGTCGTCGATCACGCCGGGCGGCAGCGAGCCGTAGACGCTCTTCCATTCCTCCAGCGGGCCGGTGCGGAAGTCCGTCCGGCTGAGCCGGGGACGGCCCCGGCCGACGCCCATCACCCGCGCGACCACGAAGCCGAGCGCCACGAGCAGCAACAGGCCGCCGCCGACGCCGAACGCCATGACCTCGGAGCCCGCGGCGATGAACAGGGCGATGGCGCCGAGGACACCCAGCACGATGGCGCAGCCCGTGTCGACCTGGCTGGCCCGCAGCGACTTGCGCGCCAGGGCGTACCACAACTGGCCGGGGGTGCAGGGCAGTCGGCCGTCCTGGGTGAGCCGGGCGACGATCCGGCGGACCCTGAGGTCGTGCAGGCCCAGCGGGTTGGTCTTGGGGTCGAGGGCGTAGCTGCGGCCGCACGTGCCGCATCTGTTGCCCGGCCGTTCCTTGCGCAGCAGGGATGTCTCGCAGTGCGGGCAGATCATGGACGGCCCTCCAGGTGCTGTGCGAGCCGGCGCAGTCGGGCGGCCAGCCGTTCGCGCACGGTGGTGACGCCCGGTCCCCGCGCCTGCTGGACCCGCTCGATGTCGCGCAGGGCGGCGGCGAGTTCGAGGTAGCCGGTAGGGGCGAGGGTGCTCGTGCCCGGGTGCGGCCCGGCGCTGCCGTGCGCCCCACTGGCCGCCCTGCGCTCCGCCTCGGGTGCGGTGATCGCGTAGTCCTCGTGGTCGATGCCGTAGCCGGTGTTGGCGGCCAGGATGGTCAAAGGGGTGGTGTCCCGGTTGGCGAAGGAGTGCGGCATCATCTCCGGGATGCGGATCAACTCGCCCGGGGCGAGCGGGACTTCGGTGACCCGGCCGCGCTCGCTGTCGTACAGGCCGCAGGCCGCGTAGCCGAGGCTGAGGACGTAGTGCTCCCCGCCGTGCGCATGCGGGGTGAAGGCGCTGCGCGGGCCGACGATGCCGAGTTTGACGGTGGCGTTGGAGGGACGCTCGGGGGACGTGGCGGCATCCCCGACGAGATAGTGGGCGAACTGCCCGTCGTCGATGAACCGGAGCAGGTCCCGCTCGGGTCCCAGTTCCCGGGCGCCGTCACGGTCGCCGAGGAGGACGGAGCCGTCGGATCGCAGCCGGTACAGCCGCACACCGCGCGGCAGCCCGCCCCACCCACCCCGGCCGTCCTCGACGGTCCGTATCCCCGGGCCCGTCCTGCCTGCCGAATCTTCACGCGAGCTGCCGGACAACCGCGCCTCCCCCATGTGCCGCCCACGAACGCATGCGCATGGTAGTCCGCTGATCCAGAACGCGGCGAGGTTGCCCGGGAACCAACGGCCGACACGCGGCCGAACGCCGGGTGAACGGGAGCCTGGCGGCGGGGAGTACGGCACGATCGGCGAGGGCGCAGGACGGTCCGGCCGAGCGGTCATGGGTGGTTTTCGGCCAAGGGTGGCCGTAAGGCGACCAGTAGGCGGAGACACGGCTGTCGGGGTGCGTAGTTGATCAATAACCTTGTCACCGCATGCCGTGACTCACTCTAGGAGCCCCATGTCCACCGCTCAGCAGGTACCCGACATACTCTCGCCCGAGTTCGCCGAGAATCCCTACCCTGCCTACCGAGTGATGCGGGAGAGCGCGCCCCTCATCTGGCACGACGTCACACAGAGCTACATCATCTCGCGCTACGAGGACGTGGAGCGCGTCTTCAAGGACAAGAACGGGGAGTTCACCACCGACAACTACAACTGGCAGATCGAGCCCGTGCACGGCAAGACGATCCTGCAGTTGAGCGGTCGCGAGCACTCCGTACGGCGGGCCCTGGTCGCACCGGCCTTCCGCGGCAGCGATCTGCAGGAGAAGTTCCTGCCCGTCATCGAGCGCAACTCCCGTGAGCTGATCGACGCCTTCCGGCACACGGGCTCCGCGGACCTGGTCCACGACTACGCGACCCGTTTCCCCGTCAACGTGATCGCGGACATGCTGGGCCTCGACAAGGGCGACCACGAGCGGTTCCACGGCTGGTACACGTCGGTCATCGCCTTCCTGGGCAACCTGTCCGGTGACCCGGCGGTCGCGGCGGCCGGTGAGCGCACCCGGGCGGAGTTCGCCGAGTACATGTTCCCGATCATCCGGGAGCGCCGCCAGAACCTCGGCGACGATCTGCTGTCCACGCTGTGCGCCGCCGAGGTGGACGGTGTGCGGATGAGCGACGAGGACATCAAGGCGTTCTGCAGCCTGCTGCTCGCCGCGGGCGGCGAGACCACCGACAAGGCGATCGCCAGCATCTTCGCCAACCTGCTCGCGCACCCCGAGCAGTTGGCGGCCGTCCGCGAGGACCGCGGTCTGATTCCCCGCGCCTTCGCCGAGACGCTGCGCTACACCCCGCCCGTCCACATGATCATGCGGCAGTCGGCGACCGAGGTCACGCTCAGCGGGGGCACCGTACCAGCGGGCGCGACCGTCACCTGCCTGATCGGCGCCGCCAACCGTGACGAGGGCCGGTACGCCGACCCCGACCGGTTCGACATCTTCCGTGACGACCTGACCACGACGACCGCGTTCTCCGCAGCGGCCGACCATCTGGCGTTCGCGCTCGGGCGGCACTTCTGCGTGGGCGCGCTGCTGGCGAAGGCGGAGGTCGAGATCGGCGTCGACCAGTTGCTGGACGCCATGCCCGACGCCCGGCTGGCCGACGGGTTCGACCCGGTGGAGCAGGGCGTGTTCACCCGTGGCCCGCAGTCGCTGCCGGTGCGCTTCACTCCGCACACCGCCTGAGCCCGCCCGACGCACACCACACACCGCAGCGCCTCAGGCTCAGGCCGCTTGCCGCCGCGCCGCCGACGGCTCAGGCGCACGCCGACCGGGCCGACGCCGGGCGCCCTCCGGGCCGGCGGACCGCGGCCGGACCGGGTCACGACGCGCAGGTCGTGACCCGGTCCGCCGTACCGCTCGCCGTCCCACCCCGGACGGCACCGCCCGGGCCGGGTACGCCACCGCCACAGACAGGCGCGGCACCCCCACGGGCAGACGCGCCACTGCCGCGGACGAGTGCGCCACCGCCCGGAATGCGCACGCCACCAGCACGAACCGGCGCGCCACCGCCACAGACAGGCGCGGCACCCCCACGGGCAGACGCGCCACTGCCGCGGACGAGTGCGCCACCGCCCGGAATGCGCACGCCACCAGCAC
>NZ_JBIWKB010000044.1:68280-78975 GCF_044765425.1 Streptomyces sp. NPDC102462
CGAACCGGCGCGCCACCGCCACAGACAGGCGCGGCACCCCCACGGGCAGACGCGCCACTGCCGCGGACGAGTGCGCCACCGCCCGGGATGCCGTATGCCACCGCCACGGACAGGTGCGCCGCTGCCACGGTCGAGTGGGTCACCGGCACGGACCGGGGCGCTACTGCACGGTCGGTGCGCTATTGCACCACCGGTGTGAAGAGGGCCGGCAAGGCGGTCAGGCCGCGCATCCAGATGGACGGGCGCCAGGTCAGCTCCCCCGGGTCCGCCGCCAGGACCAGGTCCGGCAGCCGCTCCAGCAGCGTCTCGACCGCCGTACGGGCGATGACGTCGGCGAGCAGCGGGGCCGGGTAGGGGCAGCGGTGCTCGCCGTTGCTGAACGACAGATGGGCGGAGTTCTCCGCGCCGACGTGCGACTCGGGCCAGATCTGCGGATCGGTGTTGGCCGCGGCCAGCCCCAGCACGAGGCAGTCGCCCGCCCGGATCTGCCGCCCGCCGAGCTGGGTGTCGCGCACGGCCCAGCGGCCGATGAAGTTCTGGGTCGGCGTGTCCAGCCAGAGGACTTCGTTCAGCGCCTCGCCCACGCTGAGCCGGCCGCCCGAGACGTTCAGTGCGAACCGCTCGTCGGTGAGCAGCAGCCGCAGCGTGTTGCCGATCCAGTTGGCGGTCGGCTGCTGGGCCGCGGCGATCACGGAGATCAGGTCCTGGACGATCTCCTCGTCGGTCAGTCCCGCCGGGTCGAGCAGCATCCGGGAGGTGACGTCCGGGCCCGGCCTGTCCCGCTTCTCCTTGACCAGCCGCTGGATGCGCTCCCCCACCCGGGTGTAGGCCGCGACCGGGTCGTCGCCCTCCGCGGCGTCCAGCGAGATCCGCAGGTCGTCCACGAGTTGCTGGGTGTCGGTGCCCTCGTGCGGCATCCCGCACATCTGCACCGCGGCCCGCATCGGCAGGGCGTGCGCGTACGCGCTCATCAGCTCGGCCCGGCCGCTGCCGGCGAACGAGGCGATGAGCCGGTCGGCGATGATCTGGCAGTCGCGGGCGAGTTCGAACTGGTCGACGCCCTCCAGTGCCTGGGTGATCACGCCGGCCCGGCGCCGGTGCTCCTCGCCCTCGGTGAACAGCACCGAGGGCTGGTAGCCGACGAAGGGCAGCAGCGGCCAGTCGGCGGGAATGGCCGGCCACTGGTTCCAGCGCCGCGAGTCCCGGGCGAACAGCTCGTCATGGCTGGTCACATAGCTGACTTCGGTGTAGCCGAGCACGAGCCAGGCGGGCACGTCCCCGTCCAGCAGCACGGGCGCGACGGCGCCGTGCTCGCGCCGCAGGCTGCGGTACAGCTGTGCGGGCGCCTGCTGGTACTCCAGACCGGCCAGCGGCACCGCGCCCTCGTGGGCCGGGCAGCCCGGGGGCGGTGTGGGGTCGGATCCGGTGTCGGTCACGATGCGCTCTCCTTGACCGCGGCCATCTGGTAGAGGTGATCCACGAGGGTGATCAGCACGTCCTTGCCCGACGCCCGTACCCGCGCGTCGCATTCGATCAGCGGCACGTGCTCGGGCAGGCTGAGCGCCTGGCGAATCTCGTCCAGGGAGTATCGCGAGGTGTCGTCGTCGAAGCGGTTGACGGCCACCACGAACGGCGTCCGGTGCTGTTCGAGACGGTCGATCGCGTACCAGGAGTCGTTCATCCGCCGGGTGTCGACCAGCACGACCGCGCCCAGCGTGCCGGAGAACAGCCGGTCCCACAGGAACCAGAAGCGCTCCTGCCCGGGGGCGCCGAACAGGTACAGGACCATGCGGTCGTTGAGGCTGATCCGGCCGAAGTCGAAGGCCACGGTCGTGGTGGTCTTCGCCCGCACCCCGCTGATCTCGTCGACGCCGACACCGGCCTGCGTCATGACCTCCTCGGTGTTCAGCGGCCGGATCTCGCTCACCGAGCGGACCAAGGTGGTCTTGCCGACCCCGAATCCGCCCACGACGACGATCTTGAGTCCGGTCTCGGCGGCATCGGCCAAGGGCGCGCGGCTGGAAGGCAGCTCAGAGATTGCGGAGCCCATCGAGCACCTCCTTGAGAAGGGCGGTTTCGGGAAGCGAAGCGAAGGATTGCGCCGCGCGCGGGTGGCGTGCCGTGATCCGGCTGGTGGCCAGCAGGTCACCGAGCAGGATGCGCACCACGGTGATCGGGAGTTTCAGCTCCGCGGCGATCTCGACCACGGCCGTGGGATGCCGGCACAGTTCGAGGATCCTGACGTGTTCCGACTGCATGCCGGCGGTCGGCTCGCACTCGCTGACCACCAAGGTGACCAGGTCGAAGGAGTCGTCGGCACGGCTGCGCCCGCCCGTGACCGTGTAGAGCCGATCGGGATCACCGGTGTCCACGGGCCTGCGCATCACGAGGAGGCACTCCCCGTCACGGGCTGGCGGGGCTCGGCCCGCAGGTGCTCGCCGATCTGCTCGACCAGTTCCGTCATCTGGTTGCCGACCACGCCCGGGTCGGCGTCCTCGTCAGCGACCACGGCCAGGTGCGCGCCCTCGCCCGCCTCCACGATGAACAGCAACCCGCCGTGGAACTCGGTCATGGAGTGGCGGACGCCGCCGGTGCCGTTGCCGAACTCCACGGAGGCGCCCTGGGCGAGTGCCTGGATGCCCGAGCAGATCGCGGCGAGCTGGTCGGCCTGGTCCAGCGTCAGGTTCTCGGTCCAGCAGAGCTTCAGGCCGTCCCGGGACAGCACCAGGGAGTGACGCGTCCCGGGGGTGCGTTCCAGGAGGTTCTGCAGAAGCCAGGTCAGGCTGTTGTCGGTGGTCTGCATGGCAGGTGATGGGACGGTGGTGCCCGGTTGTCCGGTCACCGGCCCGTTCCTCCAATCTCGCGAACATGGGGCAGGGATGCCAGGGCTCTGGGCGCCGTACAAAAGGCGCCGTGGTGCTACTCCGGGACGGGCGGCTCGGACTCCGCTGCGCCGGACGGGGCGCCGCCGGCGGCGCCGGCCCGGCGTCCGCGGTGGAAGGCGCCGAACTGCGCGCCGGCGTCGCGGGCCGCCCCGCGGGCGCCCGGCCGGGTTTCGTCGCGCGCGGGGGCGTCGTCGGCCGCCTTGCGCTGCTGTCGTTCGAGTTCGGCCTCGGCCATGGTCCGGCCGGGGGCGCGCACCGGCAGCCCGTTGGGGGTGGAGCCGGCCGGACGCGGCGGGGACGGCTCCGGTTCGGTCGCGCGCGGGGTGTCCGGGCGGTCCGTGCCGAACAGGTCGCTCTCCACGGCGGGGGCGGGTCCGGGGGTGGGGATCACCGCTTCCGCGCGGGGTTCGGACGTGGCGGGGGCGGGCTCGCGCTGCTGGGCGAGCAGCTGGGGCGGAAGCAGGACGACGACGCCCGTGCCGCCGCGCGAGGAGGGCCGGAAGTTGACGCTGATGCGGTACTTGGCGGCGAGCCGGCCGACCACGGCAAGGCCGAGTCGGGTGCCCTGGAGCGAGGCGAGGTCGGTCGCCTGACCGGCCACCGCCTTCTCGGCGTGCCGCATCGCGGCGTCGGCCATCTTCAGTCCGCTGTCCTCGATGGTCACGACGATTCCGGCGGTACGTTCCTCCACGTAGACGTGGACCTCGTCGATGGGCGGCGAGAAGTTGGCGGCGTTGTCCATCAGTTCGGCGAGCAGGTGCATGACGCCCTCGGCCGCGTAGCCGGAGATCGCGGCCTGGGTCGAGCAGTGCATCCGGACCCGCTGGTAGGCGGCGATCCGGCCGACCGCGCCGCGCAGGATGCTCTCCATCACGATGGGCTTGTTCCAGGCGCGGCTGGAGCGCCCGCCCATGAGCAGGGCCAGCCGGTCGGTCATGAGACCGAGCTGGGAGGTGCTGTGGTCGAGGCGCAGCAGGTCGCCGAAGACCTCTTCCCCGTGCCGTTCCTGCATCTCGCGGAGGTCGGCGAGCATGCTGACGGCCTTGGCCTGGACCCGGCTGAGCGCCTTGGCCGAGGCGGCCTGTGCGGCGGCGGCGCGGCGCTCGCTGAGGGCCATCTCCCGTACGAACAGCTCCGCGGGCGTGCGCAGCAACGGCAGGCTGGGCCAGTCCAGTTCGGCCAGCACGACGTCGGCCGAGGCGCCCTCGCGCAGCCGGGCGACGGCGGCGGGCAGCGTCCGCTGCGTCAGCTGTTCCAGCTCCGCCGTCGCCCGCGCCGTCTCGCGCTGGGCCTCGTGGTGCTCGGCGCGGACCTCGGCGGCCTGCCGTACGGCGTCCTCCATGAGGGTGGCGAAGGTGTGCGTGATGCGCCGCAGTTCGGGTTCGGCGACGGAGGCGGCGCCCGCCAGGGCCTCGTCGGCGCCCGCCCCGTCCAGGAGTTGCTTCGCCACGGCCGGCAGGGCGACGTTCGCCACGTGCAGGGAGGCCGCGTGCTGCTGGGCCAGTTGTGCGTTGAGGGTGCCGATCTGCGCCGCCTGCTGGTCGGCGGTGCGGCGGGCGCGCCGCGAGAGCCGGGAGCCGACCAGGACGGAGCAGGACAGACACAGCCAGGAGGCCCCGGCCACCGCCAGCGTCCAGCCGCGGGCGGCCTCGGGGGCCGCCGCCGAGACACCGCCGGCCGCCGCGGCGGTCACCAGCAGCACGGCCGGGGGGACGGCCCGTGCGGCGCGGGACGCCTTGGTGGTCCGGGGCTGGCTGGTGGGAGCAGGCACTGACATTCCGCGGTCCCTCTGGTCCTTGAGAGCAGGGCAAGGTCGATCGGCACGCATCGACCGCAGGTCGGAACGGCTCCCACGGCAGCGGGTCCGTCCGGACGGCACCCGGCTCATGCTAGCCATCCCGCCGACCGCGGATACCGGACAAGTTGCGCAGTCCGCCCAGGAGCCAACTTCGTCGGAATTTGGCCACCCGAACGGGAGTGCGTGGTAGGGACTTTTGATCGATATCGACGGCGCAATGCCCCAAAGGCCCCGGCTTTCCCAGGGGTTACTCCCCGCCCACGGGACGTGCACCGCTCACGCCGTCGTTTCCCCGACCCAAGAGGCGATGATTTTCAGCCGATTACGGTTGGCGAGATGGCGTGTGCCGAGCGTTCAGGCCGTCTTGCGGGCCACGCCGCCGTAGAAGCCGATCGCGGCGGAGCCGTCCGGCGGCGGGGCGTCGGGGCGCCAGAACGGGACCTGGGCGAGGCCGGGTTCGACGAGTTCGAAGCCGTCGAAGAACCGCTCGACCGCGGCGTGCGAGCGCAGGTTCAGGGTGGCGGTGGCCCTGCCGTAGACGGCCTGGGCGGCGCTGCGGTCGGCGAAGTCGCCCGTGGCGTGCGAGAGCACGAGGTAGCTGCCGGCCGGGAGCGCGTCGCGCAGGGTGGCGACGACCTCCCCGGGCTTCTCCGCGTCGGTGAGGAAGTGCAGGACGGCCACCAGGAGCACGGCGACGGGCTCGTCGAAGTCGATGACCCGGCGGACGTCGGGGTGGTCCACGAGGGCCCGCGGGTCACGCAGGTCCCCGAGCACGATGCCCCGCTCGCCGGAGCCGCCGAGCAGCGCGCCGGCGTGCGTGTGCACGATCGGGTCGTTGTCGACGTACACGACCCGGACGTGCGGGGCCAGTTCGGCCGCCGTCTCGTGCACGTTGGGCGAGGTGGGCAGCCCGGTGCCGATGTCGAGGATCTGGCGGACGCCGCGGCCGACGACGTACCTGACGGCCCGCCGCAGGAAGGCGCGGTTGGCCTGGACGCCGATGCGCACCTCGGGCGCCGCGGCGGCGAGCGCGTCGCCCGCGTCGCGGTCCACCGGGTAGTTATCCTTGCCGCCCAGCAGATAGTCGTAGATCCGGGCGGGGTGCGGCCTGCTGGTGTCGATCTCCTCGGCGCGGAAGCCGTCCTGTCGCACGCTGGGCTCTCCTCTCGGTGACCGCCGCGGCCCCCTTGCCCGCGGCCGGCCACCACAGCCTTTCACATCAACTTCACTCTGCCCCAAGGCAGTTGGCGGACCAGACGCCCCGCACGGCGCCGCGCTCTCGGCCTGCCCGGGCCGGCCGGTCCGCGGGGATGCGCACCGGCCGGCCCGGACCCGGTTCACGAGCGGCGCGAGCGCCGTGCCACGGCGAGCGCCCCGGCGCCGAGGACGACGACGACAGCCGCGGCGCCGGCGATCGGGCCGACCGGGGCACCCGAACCCGTCTCCGCCAGCGGCGGCGCGCTGTCGTGGGGCGACGGCTCGGGGGTGGCGGGCGGGGCCGACTGCAGGGGCGGGACGTCCGCGCTGGTGGGGGGCGTCTTGGCCGGCTTGGGGGTGGTCGGCGCGGTGGTGGTGCCGGCGGGCGGCGTGCTGTCCGCGGGGGTGGCGGGCGTCGCGGGGGCCGTCGGGGTCGAACCCGGCTGCGAGGGGGTCGGGGTGGGCGAGTCGGGCGCGGACGGGGCGCACGCCTTGTCGCCGCCGTTCCACGCCGCGATGAGGTGATAGGGGGTGGCGACGTTGCCGGGCCGGTACGGCGCCGGGCCGTGGCCCTCGCCCGTGCCGCCGTCGTAGGTGACGTCGTCGCCGTACAGGTCGATCTGGCCGTAGCAGTCCGGGGACTTGACGGTGAGCCGCTGCCAGGTCCGCCGCGCGTCGTCCGGGCCTGCCATGTCCGCGGCGGTCAGATGGACGGTGGCCTTGTCGACCAGGGTCTGCCGGCCCGACGTCTCCCAGTCGGGGCCCTCTGTGGTGTATTCGGCCAGGGAGACGGGGTATGTGCAGCCCTCGGCCACGGACTGGCCCGGGGCCAGCCGGACCTCGACGGTTCCGGGGACGGTGTCCCACTGGTGGAAGCCGCCCTGCGAGGTCCAGTCGGCGCCGACGACGTTTCCGTCGGCGCCGACTATGCGGTACTGGACCGTGGCGGACTGGCAGCCGGCGCCCGTCGTGGCGCTCGCCGCGCCCGCCGTCCCGAGCACGGGGACGGCGGCGGCGAGGGCTGCGAGGGCGGCGACGGTTCTGGGGCGATACGAACGCGACAAGATGAGCCTCTGCGTCAGTGATGTGTGGGAGGTGGCGGGCGCGAGGAAGGCACACCGGCGCCGACCGACGTGGCCGACACACACCGACAGACACCGATGGAGACGGCACAGACGACGGACACACGGAATACATCCGATACGTCGGATACTTCGGATACGTCGGCGACAGCCGGGCAGGCCGGTCCGGACCGGTCCGGACCACTCGCACCCCTTCGCTCACTTCGGTCACAGCGAAGTAGCTGAATTCTTGTCACCTTTCACAACTCCCGTCAATCCTTCAGGAGTTCGCCATGCATCAGGCGGTCTCAGTAGGACGGCGGAATCTCCTGCTCGGCCCAGATGATCTTCCCGTCGGCCACGTACCGGGCGCCCCAGCGATGGGCCAGCTGAGCCACGAGGAACAGGCCACGGCCGCCCTCGTCCATGCTGCGGGCGTGCCGCAGCCGCGGAGCGGTGCTGCTGGCGTCGGCGACCTCGCAGGTCAGCCGGGAGTCACGGATCAGCCGCACCCACACGGGCGGCGAGCCGTAGCGGATCGCGTTGGTGACCAGCTCGCTGACGACGAGTTCGGTGGTCATGGCCAGTTCCGGGCAGCCCCACTGTGTCACCTGCCGGGTCGCCCGGGTGCGCAGGTCGGCGACCGCCGCCGGGTCGAGCGGCACCTCCCAGGAGGCGACCCGGTCGGCGCCCAGGCCGTGCGTGCGCGCCAGCAGCAGCGCGATGTCGTCGAGTTGCGGCGTGGGCACCAGTTGCTGCGCGGCGGTGCGGCACAGGGTGCCGAGGTCGAGGTCCGACCGGGACAGCAACTGGCCCAGCCGGGCCATGCCCACGCCCATGTCGCGGTCGATCCCCTCGACCAGGCCGTCGGTGTACAGGCCGAGCAGGCTGCCCTCGGCCAGTTCGATCTCGGTGGCCTCGAAGGCCACCCCGCCCAGTCCGAGCGGCGGCCCGGCGGGCAGCTCGGGAAAGGAGACCTGGCCGTCGGGGGTGACCACCACGGGCGGCGGATGGCCTGCGCGTGCCATCGCGCACCGCCGGGTCACCGGATCGTAGACGGCGTACAGGCAGGTCGCCCCGAGGAACGTGGTCACGGTCTGGTGGGACGCCTCGTCGTCGGGCTCCTCCTCGCTCAGCCGCAGCACGAGGTCGTCCAGATGGGCCAGCAGCTCGTCGGGCGGCATCTCCATGTCGGCGAGGGTCTGCACCGCGGTGCGCAGCCGGCCCATGGTCGCGGCGGCGGCGATGCCGTGCCCGACGACGTCGCCGACGACGAGCCCCACCCGGGCACCGGAGAGCGGGATCACGTCGAACCAGTCGCCGCCGACCCCGCCGGTCGCGTTGGCCGGCAGATAGGAGGAGGCCACTTCCATGGCCGTGCCGCCGGACAGGACGTGCGGCAGCAGACTGCGCTGGAGCGTGACCGCCGCCGTGTGCTCGCGGCTGTAGCGGCGGGCGTTGTCGACGCACAGCGCGGCCCGCGCGACCAGCTCCCGGGCCAGCAGGACGTCGTCCGGGTGGAAGGAGACCGGGTTGAGCGAGCGCATGAACGTGACGAGGCCCAGGACGGTGTTCCGGGCCCGCATCGGCACGGCGATCATGGAGTGCAGCCCGTACTCGCGCATCCGGGCCGCGCGGACGGGCTCCTCGGACACCCACAGCGGGTCGTCGGCGTCGAGGACGGGGGTGAAGATCGGGTCGCCCTCCACGAGCAGGTTCAGGTCGTGCGGCGGGGGGATGAAGTCCACCCGGTCGCCGATCTGCGCGACCGCCTCCGGGCAGCCGTCCCGCGCCGAGCTCAGGCCCGCCCGGCGCATCACGGGCCGTGCGGTGGCCGGTCCGGCGTCGGACAGCCACGTCCCGTGGCCCTGTGTGCTCAGCACCGGCTCCAGCAGGTCCACGACGACGAAGTCGGCGAAGCGTGGCACGGCGAAGTCCGCCAGCTCCTGTGCGGTCCGCATCACGTCGAGGGTCCTGCCGACGCTGCTCCCGGCCTCGTTGACCATGGACAGGAGGCGGCGCGCGTGCCAGCGCTCGGTGATGTCCAGGACCATGTAGCAGACGCCGGTGAGCGAGCCCGCGGCGTCGACCAGCGGGAAGAACGACGAGGAGTAGGCGTGCTGGCGGTGCGGATCGGCCCAGCTCCAGCCCTCGTACTCGTAGTCGATGACCGGGATTCCGGTCACCATCACCTTGCGCATCAGTCCTTCCAGCGTCTCCGCCTGAAGGCCGGGCAGCAGCTCGCTCAGCCGCTTGCCGAGCCGCTGCTCCCGGGGCACCCCGCCGAACCGCTCCAGGGTGTCGTTGAGCCAGATGTAACGCAGCTGGGGATCCATCACGGCCATGCCGACCGGGGAACGGGTCAGGAACCCGTCGAGGACGGACTGGCCCATCGTCCACTGCGGCAACTGTTCCCGGGCCGAGACCAGGAAGCACTCCTCCCCGCCGATGCGGAACGGCGCCGACACCCGCAGATCGACCTCGATGCGGTGGCCGTCCCGGTGCCGCAGCGGGACCAGGCCGCTCCAGCCCACGCCCTCACGGCACCGCTCCACGATGCCCGCGAGCCGCAGCGGGTCCCCGGCCAGCGCCAGCAGCCGGGCGCCGGAGCGGCCGACGACCTCCGGTGCGCCATAGCCGAGCAGCGCCTCGGCGCCGCTGGTCCACCCGACGACGGTGCCCCGCCCGGAGATCACCGCCACCGCGTCGTTGGACGCGTCGAAGGGATCGCGCGGCCCGGCGGTCGGGGGCGCTTCGGATCCATTTCGCCCAGATGCCATCTATCCCATCCTCTACACCACAATATGGTGCTGCTTGACCGCCGGATGTGCACGGCCCGAGCCGCAGGCACCCCCGGGCACCGAAGGTCCGGACGCCGAGCGGGACGGCATGGCGGCGGACCGTGACCAGGCCCCACCTGACAGAACGCCCAGCTCACCGAACCGAACACGGACGCTGCCGCGGAGGGCGACCGGGCCGACGCCCCGCGGGGAAGCGGTGCGCGGGGCCGGCAGCCGCGGTGGTGCGCCGCCGTGCATCAGGGCGGGCGGCAGGTGCCCGCGTCGACCGGGCGGCACTCCTGCTCGGCGCGGCAGCCGAACAGTTCCTCGGCGGCGGCGGTCCGGGACAGGTCCCGGCCGCCGGTGCACGGCCAGTGGGGCGGCGTCGAGAGCGTCGAGGGCGTCGAGGGCGTCGAGGCGTCGAGGGCGTCGAGGGCGTCGAGGGCGTCGAGGCGTCGAGGGCGTCGAGGGCGTCGAGGGCGTCGAGGAGACCATGGCGCTCGCGCGGATCCAGTGATGTGCGAAACGCCGCCGTCCCGGAAGGCTCGGCCGTCGGCCCCGGCGATCCGCGATGCGCCGACCGCCCTCGGCCAAGGGTTCGGCCGGCGGCTCGGTGCGGCCGGCGGTGGGTGGCGCCGTACCGTGTTCGGGTCTCGGAGCCGAGTGGGGTCCGGCGCGGGGCTCTCCCGGGTTCTCCTTGCCGGTGGCGGGCCGGCCGGACCCTCGCCGTCTGCCGCTGTGGCCTCTTCGCGCTCGCGGCCGACGGCACCGAGCGGCTGTGCGCGGTGGCCCAGGGCACGCTCGCGGTCATGGAGCACGCGCAGGGCTAGGTCCTGTCGTCAAACTCCCGTCGTTCGCCCGGAGGGCGGGCCCTGCGGGGTCGTGGGGGTCCCCCCTGGTCGAGCGGAGCCGAGAGCTTGGGGGAGCGTGCTCTCGGTGTGCCGGGCGCAGGTCCTCGTACTGGACGTACTTGG
>NZ_JBIWKB010000045.1:0-72854 GCF_044765425.1 Streptomyces sp. NPDC102462
GACCGACTCAACTACCCCTGAGCAGCACGAATACAACTACACGTCAGTGACATACAACGCCGAACATCCCGGCGACATCACGGCCGAACCTCACACCGGATCGGCGAACGGTTCTGGATGGGTCAGCCGATCTTGGTAGGCCACCATTCGGAAGGGCGCGCCCGCAGGGACCAGGAGCGCATGCACAACGCCATGCGCAAGAGCATCGCCGAGGGCGAGCGGGCCGGTTACTGGGCCAACCGCGCCCAGGCGGCGGAGGCTTACGAGCGGTATCGGAAGAACCCGGGGCGCACACTGCGCCGTATCGAGAAGCTGGAGGCGGAGCGGCGCGGCGTTCTGCGGGAGCGCGACGGCGTTGACGACAAGGGCCGCACGGCTGATGTGTGGCGACGCGAGCCGTCCGAGGCGCGCCACCAGGAGCTGACGCGCCGTCTGGCCGAGTACGACGAAGAGCTGACGTACTGGGCGGAGACGATCAAGGAGGCTGAGCGGCGCGGCTTCAAGGTGTGGGGACGGGCCGACTTCGTGAATGGCGATTTCGTGCAGTGGCGGGGGTCCTGGTACGAGGTGACCCGGGTCAACGCCAAGACGGTGACCGTGCCGCACATCCACGCCGCGTTCGATGGCGGCGCCGTCGGCGGCTGCCGCGTGGTCACCCGCGCGGCAACGGCTGAGACCCGGCACAAGGGCAGCACGTACACGCTCCCCTACAACGAGGTGAGCGGGCGCATGTCGGCCGAGCAGATGCGGGCCGCCCTGGCAGGTGAGCCGATCCCCGCCGACCCGCGCGACATCACCCCGCAGCCCACCCCGACACCGGGTTCGTTGCCGCCGTCGCCGCCGGCCTGACCCTCACCACGCCGACCCCCACCGCATGACCACCCCATGGCCGGGCGCCCACGGCGCCGGCCGCCTCCCAGCATTCCTCAGAGGAAGCACAGCTATGCGACTGAGCAAGCGCCGAGCGACCACCCTGAACCGACGCGCACGGTTTCTGCACCAGCACCGGAAGCAGCGGGGCACGTTGCCGTGCCTGGAGACCGGCGGAACCCAGGTCTACGCCTACTGGAGCTGCGGTGAAGGCCTGGTGGTGTCCGTCCATCTGGACACCGGCGAGGTACCCGGCGACCTGATCAGCCCGGATGGAACGATCCCGATCCGGATCACGGTCAACGGTGAATGTGTCTTCAGTGCCGACTGATACGGCGGAAGCGTTGAACCTCCCCCATAAGAGCGTATTATTGATTTCAGGGATGAGCGGCAACTCACCCACCACCAACCCAACTCGCAGCAGAGGACAGGGCATGGACTACATCGACACCAAGGACGTGGCCGCCGAACTCCGGAACCGCCTGAAGAGCGCGTTCCCCGGCGTGAAATTCAGCGTGCGCAAGGGCACCGGTACCGCCGCCGCGTGGATCTCCGTCTACTGGACCGACGGCCCCTGCACGGCCGATGTCGAAGAGCACACCCGCCCCATGCAGGGCGCGCAGTTCAACGGCATGGAGGACCGCTACGAGTCCACCGACAACACGGTCACCGTCACCGTCAAGGGTCGGAAGGTCACCGGTAAGCCGCTGGTCGACGGCATCAACACCCACCGGGACGTCTCCGATGACGCACTGAAGGCCGCCGCCGCCCTGTGGTCCGAGGCCCACGACGGCACCGAGCCGCCCACGAGCGGCATGCTCGACGCCTGCGTCATCGTCGGCCACGTCATCAAGGAGAACTGGGCCCCGCAGCAGATGTGGCAGATCGCCCATGACGTCGTCCTGCCCCAGCGCTGGGCCGCCGCCAAGGAGCAGGCCGCCGCCCGGGCCGCCCGTCCGGCGCACGCCCAGGAGGAGAGCGAGGACGGCGCGGAGGGACTCACCCTCCAGCACACGGACGAGGACGGGACGACGGTCACCGGTACGCGTCTGGGCGACGGCGCCGCCGACGTGCTCAAGCGCCACGGCTTCAAGTGGCACCGCAAGAACCAGTACTGGTACGCCCCCGGCAGCCGCGACCAGCAGGCCGACACCGAGTTCATGGCCGCCGTCGCCGCCGACCTGCGCGCCGAGAACCTGACCGTCACCACGTCGCAGCCCGAGGCGACCCCCACCGCCTGAACCGACACCCGACCGGCCGGGCGCCCCAGGCGCCCGGCCCACCGAGCGGAGCCCCCATGCCCAAGCACCTCCCCTCTCAGCTCACCGGCGATCAACCGCACCCGGCCGCCTCCGTCACCGACCCAGGCACCGTCGAGGCGTGGGAGACGGACGGCGGAGCCGGCCCCAGGGTCGAGCCGACCGGCGGCACCCCCGCGGCCCGTCCCGCCGCACCGTCCGCCGCCGAGGTCGCCGAGCTGCCCAAGCGGGCGCGCACGCTGGTCGAGGCAGCGACGGCGAACGGGTGGGACGTGACCGTCACCTCTCAGGGCATCGTGGAAGGCGCCCACGTCCGCACGGTCACCCTGGCCGGTGCGCTCCCGACGCCGTCCACGGCCGCTGAACTCACCGCCCGGTGCGTGTGGTACGGCTCCAGCTACTGGGGAGAGGTGTCCGAGCGCAACGGCCGCTATGCCGGCGGTTTCGAAGAATTCCTTGCGTGGGTGCGTGAGGCTCCCGCCATGTGCCGAGCGGGCAAGGAAGCGGGATGGATCCAGCCCGGCAGTCCACTGCCAGGTACAGAGCTGGAGACTGCGCCGCTGCCGCAGTGGTACGAAGGCGCGCCCCGCGAACGCATCCTCGTCCGCGACGCGCGGATGTACGCGCGCTACACGCAGACCATCCACCACAACGACTCCGGCATCCCCGTGCGGGAGGCCCCCGGGTACGGTCGGCCCCACCTCAGCGGCGACGCGGTACGTGCGTTCCTCGGCGGATCGCTCGGATTCTGGCTGTCCAGCCAGGCCACCATCACCGACGACGAAACGATCATCTACCGCCAGACCAACCGGCATTGCGCCATCACATTCACGCCGGATCGGGACTCCGGCGTCATCATCACCCACCCGGAGCGGTACATCACGGCTGACGCGTACCGCGTCACCGGACACGGCCGCCTCCCGCAGGTCTGGACGCAAGCAGCCGTCCGTGAGGCAGTTTCCGAAGTCACGCGCCCTGGCCCGATCGACTGGCCGGACGGCTGGGCACTGCTCATGCCGGACGAGTCCGTGAGGTTCGCCCCGCGAGGCTTCCCCTGGAAGTCCGCAGACGTGTACATCGCCGAACCCACCGCCCCGCCCCAGTCATGGGGGCCACGGTGCGGGACGTGCGGTTGGTACGTGGCGGAGCACGACCCCGCGCGCGGGTGGGGTCGCCGGGGCAGCAACGTCCAGCCGCCGACTGACACCTGACGAACGCCTCCTGACGGCGCGCAGTGCGGACGCCGTCGTCATTGCTCCCCCTCGGACGCAGGACCGCCCTGGAACGGTCCGGACAACCCGCGCCAGGACCTCTCCCCCTCACCACCGCGAAAGGCGGCATGCCATGGCCGGAAAGCTCAGCAAGGAACAGACCAAGCAGCACCACCGGGCGTGCGAACTGGTCGACATGAAACGGGACTTGACAGTGGAGGAGCGGGAGTTCGTTCTCGACCACTTCCACGAATCCGCGAACATGGGCCGCACCCTGGACGGCGCGTTCTTCACACCGGCCGAGCTCGCCGGCGAACTCCACCACGTGATCCCGGGTGACCGCATCATCGACCTGTGCGCGGGCATCGGACGCCTGGCCTGGCACGCCCGCGACTACTGGAACCGGCGCTGGGAGCGTCTGCCGCCACGCGAGATCGTGTGTGTGGAGAAGGACCCGGAGTATGTGCGTGTCGGGCGGCGCGTCCTGCCGGAGGCGACGTGGATCTGTGCTGACGTGCTCGACGTTCCGGGCCTGAACCTCGGTCCGTTCGACTGCGCGATCAGCAACCCGCCGTTCGGGCGGATCAAGCGCAGCGGCAACGCTCCCGGGTACCGAGGGCCACTGTTCGAGTTCCACGTGATCGCGATCGCCGAGACGCTCGCCCGGCGGGGCGCGTTCATCATCCCAAGGGAGTCAGCCCCGTTCCGCATCGAGACCGGATTCGTCTCGCAGGACTCGCCCGCGTACGAGCGCTTCCACCGCGAGACCGGGATCAAGCTCCGCCCCAACCCCGGCATCCCCACGGACGAGTACCGTGATCAGTGGCGCGACGCCTCACCGGCCGTTGAAATCGTGGTACACAACCGCGACGAGGACGAGTTGGAGGCTCAGGCGGAGCAGGCCGCCCGCGCGGAGCGGGAAGCCGTGGCCAGCCGTCCGCGCAAGTCGAAGGCCGAGCACGCCGGTGCGGCACCCAGGGCCGCGCAGCCGGCCGGGTTCGGCGACGGCGGCGGGGACACCTTGTTCTGAAAAGGGGATTGATCAACCCCCAAGAAGGTGTATTATTGATTTTGCAGGTGAGCGGCAAATCACCGGCCACCGACCGACCCACACCGAGCAGACAGGAGCCGCACATGGGCGCCTACGGACACGACATCACCGCCGGAATGCTGGTCTTCGACCGGGAGGACTTCACCGCCTACCGGCCCGGCTCAGAGCCGGTCTGGCTGGTCGAGAAGGTGGCCGGACACGAGGAGCACAGCCCGGGGGGCACCACCGTCTACAGCACGTACGCGCACGTACGGAACGCCGAGGTTCACGGAAGGGACACCACCCCGTCGAAATCCGGCTGGACCGGCACCAAGCCCGTGGGGCGGCTGGTCGAGGCCGCCGACGAGGACGACCACACCAAGCCGGGCACCTTCCGCATGGACCGCGCCATGGTGGCCTTCCTGCGGGCCACCCGCTTCCGGGGGTCCACCTCCGACGACTACCCGACCGTGCGCGACCTGGTGAACGCCGCCCCCTACGACCGGCACGGGTTCCTGGTGGGCGCGCGCACGGTCACCCCGCACGGCCTGCGCTACGAGCTGGGCGCCCTGTCGGTCTGCCTGGGGAACCTGTTCTGCGACCTGGCGGCAGGCCGCATGACGGCCGCCGACCTGGAGGCGGGCGGTATCTCCGCGCCGCTGCTGGAGGCCACCCGCGAGGCCCTGCGCGCCGCCGACTCGGCCGTCCGGGCCTGAACCTGAACCGTCCCGCCGGGCGCCGACCACGGCGCCCGGCCCCCTACCGGAATGAGCGGCAACTCATCCGGCACCACTCGACACAGGAGGACGCACCATGACGACCATCCGCCGGAACTGGACCAAGCGCGTTGCGGAAATCCGCACGGCGGCCCGCACCTGCCGCGCCTACGACTCCGACAGCGGCAACATGCTGCCGGTCGACCCGGCGCGCGCATTCGAGGCGTGGGAGAGCACGCCGCGCGCCCGACTCACCGAGGACACCCCCGGGCAGAAGTGGACGGTCCACGTTCACTCCAACCGGTTCTACGAACTGACCGCCGAGGCCCCCGCTGCCCCGGCGGACGATACGCCAGCCGCCGAGGTTCCCGCGGCTCCCACCGCCGCGCCCAGCTCTGGGCGCGCGCACCAGGCCGCCGGACCGGCCAGCGCGCAGGACCGCAGCGCGGCTCGCACGCTCGCCCGGCGCACGCGGGCATCAGGTGTGCCGGGCCGTGACCGCCTGCCCGGTCATCTGCCCGCCCCGGCGGTCGATCTCGTGGGAAAGACCGTCCGCGTGAAGCTCTGCCCAGGGCTACAGCCACGAGCAGATCCGGGACGCGTTCGAGCAGGAGCGGGCCGAGGCCGTGACCGCCGGAGACGCCGGGAGGGTTGCGGCCCTGGGGACGGTGCTCGATGTACACGCGGCGATGGTGGCCAAGGAGGACGCCGCCCAGTCGCCCACCACCGGCCCCGCACCGGCTAACCACAGCCACAGTTCCCCGCAGGAGCAGCAGCCCGCCCGGCACCGCCCCGGCTGGGCGCGAGAAGAGCGGGTGAGCAGCGACAGCGTACTGTCCCGCATCGATGCGATTCTGCACGACGCGGCCGTCACCGACGACCCCGACGTCAGCGACGACGCCATGCGGTCGGTCCCCCTGGCCGACGCGGACGAGTTCGTCCACGTCTACACCCGCGCCCGGGCCCTGGCAGACGGCGTCCTGGTCGCCGCCGACGCCGAGTTGGCCCGGGAGGCTGGCTTCCGGGTTCCGGTCGCCCTCACCAGCGCCGTGTGGGAAGGCTGCGTGGCCTGGAACGAGGGGGACAGCGAGCGGCAGGTGCCGCAGGACGAGCGCGGCCGCCTGTGGGACGTGCTGACCATGGCCCGCCACGCGATCCGGCGCAGCGGCGGGGGCGGCGGGCAGGTCACCGTCGACCTGCGGCGAGTGCCGCGCGACGGCCGCACCCGGCAGGCCCGCCCGGTCCAGCTCGTCTGCGCGATCGGGCCCGGCGACCACGGCGAGCCCGTGATCACCATCATGGAACCCCACGAGGACTGATCACCTAGCCGGCCCGGGGGCGCACCGCCCCCGGGCCGGCCCTGAAAGGACCAGCCCCGATGACGACCCCCGCAGCAGTCGCCGACCGCGTTGCCGAGATCCTCGGCGGCAACTGGACGGCCACCGCCGGCCCATGGAAAGCCTCCGGCCACCTGGACGCCCCGGGAGCGGAACCGTACGCGCTCCACGTCGACGAACGCGGCGAGCTTTGCCTGTGGGTAAGCCTCAACCCCCTTGGCCCCATCGCCGTGTTCCGCGAAGTCCACACCCCCGAGGACAGCGAGGCGGTTGCCAAGGGCATCGCCGAGGAGATCCGCCAGCATCACACCCCAGCCGACCAGGGATAAAAGGCCTTGCCCCCGTAAATAGCGTATAATTGATTTCACGAACAAGCGGCAACTTGCTCAACACCAACCGCCCGCACGAGGAGCAATCCGTGAGCGACACCGCAACCACCACACCGATGCAGCGGGTCACCCTGCAGCTCGGCCAGATCCGCGTCAACGAGAACAACGTCCGCCAGGACCTCAACCTGGACGAGAAGTTCCTCAAGTCCGTCGCGGCCAACGGCGTGAAGGTCCCTGTCGTCGTCCTCCCGCTCGGGGAGGACAGCTACGAGCTGAAGATGGGACACCGGCGCTACTTCGCCGCCCGGGCCACCAAGGAGACCGAGGCGGAGCAGGACGCGATCGAGGTCCCCTCGTACGTGCTCGACCCCTCCCTGCGCGAGGCGGGCGAGGACTTCATCGACCAGCTCATCGAGAACGACGACGACTACCGCCGGGGCCTGACCGAGCTGGAGCAGGCCGACGCCCTGTTCGGCGCGGTCGGCGCGGGCATGAAGCAGGCCAGGGTCTCCGAGCTCACCGGTCGCTCCCACAGGGACGTGTCCCAGGCGGTGAGGACCGCCAAGTCGGTGGGCGAGCGGACCCGTTCGGCACTCGCCGAAGCCGGTACGTACGACCTCGACCTCGAAGTCCTCGGTGTGCTGGGCGAGTTCGATGACGACGCCGACGCCGTCAACCGGCTGCTGGAGGCCTACGCCAAGGGCCGCTTCGAGTTCCAGGTGCAGTGGGAGCGCGACGACCGCGAGGAGCAGCGCGCCCGCGCCGAGGTTCGCCCACAGCTGACGGCGGCGGGGGTGCGGCTGGTCGAGGACGGAGACACGCTTCCGGCCACCGTCGAGCCGATCAGCGAGCTGGACGGCCCGGACGGCGAGCCCATGACCGCCGAGGCGCACGCCGAGTGCCCCGGCCACGTGGCGACCTGGGCCGAGAACCCCCGCGAGCCCGGCGAGGTCGAGTACTTCTGCACCGACCCGGAGCGCTTCGGTCACTACCCGCCCCAGGAGGACGCCCCCGAGACGGACGGCGACCAGGCCGAGGAGCAGCCGCAGGCGACGGGTGAGGCCAAGTCGTCGGAGCCGTCGCGCGAGTACGTCAAGGCGGGCAACAAGGCCTACCGCGCCGCCGAGAAGGCCCGGCAGGGGTGGCTGAAGGACCTGATCGGCCGCAAGACCGCACCGAAGCCGCTTGCCGCGTTCATCACCGGTCAGCTCCTTGCCTGCCCCAAGCCGGTGGCTCAGTGGGTGGGCGACGCGGGCCGTCGCGACCTGATCAAGGAGCTGACCGGCTACGACGCCCCCGCCGAGCGCGCCGCCACGGCGACCCCGGCCAAGCTCACCCTGCTGAACTTCGCGGTGCTGGCCGCGACGTTCGAGAAGCGGATGGGTGAGGTCCGCACCTGGCGCACCGACAGCACCGCCCGCTCGGCCGTGTACGAGCTGCGGGAGATCCGCGAGGACGCCCGCACGTGGCTAAAGTTCCTCGCCGAGATCGGCTACCCGCTCTCCAGCGTCGAACAGGCCATCGTCGACGACGAGCCCTACCAGGAGGACGAGCCGGACGCGGCCGACGCCGACGGCCAGGCCGACCAGGACACCCCGGACAACCCGGACGCCGTGAGCGTCGAGGACTCCGAGGACGCGTCCTGACCTTCTGCCCGGGCCGGACCTGACAGTCCGGCCCGGGCCCCCTCCCCCTTCCCTCTCTGCGCGCCGCCCGCCCGGAAGGCCTCGCCATGCTCCGCTCCGAACTCCGCCTGAACGCCTCTCTGTTCGTCGCCCAGGCCGCCGTCAGCAACCACACGGGTCTGATCGCCCGGGCCGGGCTCGCCATGCCGGCCGCGTCGTTCGGCTCCCCCGCCTGGCAGCTGCCCGCCCTTCTCTCCTACCTTCACCGCCTCCACCAGGACGAGGAGGACCCCTCTCCCGAACTGTGGCGCGCGCACACCGAGCGCCAGACGGGCCCGGTGCCCCGGCCGCACATCCGCTACCAGGCTGACGGCCTGCACGATGCGGACGCGGTGTGCGTGCTTGACATCCAGCTCGGCCCGCGCGACGAGGAGACCGGCTGGCCCGCCGCCGACGTCGCCGTCATCGAGCAGGAGGAAGGCGCCTGCCCCTTCGGACGCGTCACGCGCCGCCACGGCGTGGAAGCGATCGCCGCGTACACCGCCCAGGAGCTGACCGCCCAGCACGCGGCGCTGATGGACCGCGCCCGCCAGCACCAGGACGCCTACTTCGTGCGCCTCGCTGGACTGGCCCAGCGCGCCGCCGAGTGGGCCGACAAGGTCCGCGCCGCCGCGCACGCCGATGCCGTCCACGTCCAGGCCGACCGCGCCCGGGCCCGCATCACCCGCTGACCACCCCCGCACACCCCGCGCCGACTGCCGTTTGTGGAGGCCTGCGCCATGTACGAGTTCGAGCCCGCCTCTCCGACCTACGCCATCTCCGACACCATCGTCGAACACCACCTGCGCGGACGTGACCGCACCCGCGCCGACTTGCCCGGCGGCTACCGGCTGACCCTGCGCACCCGCGAGCGGCACGGCCAGCTTGAGGCCGCTCTGGCCGCGCCGTCGCCCACCGGCCCCGCGCGGATCTGCACCGCGCGCATCAGCGCGCACACCCCGACGCCTGTCACGTCGCGCATCCTCGACGCGGTCACCCGCTACGCCCCGGCCCTGCCCGACGCCCGCGACGCCCGCCCGCCCCTGGCGGCGGTTGCCCGCCTTCTCACCACCGGCGCCCCGTTCCAACGGCCGGGCGAGGCTGGGCTGTTCGTCCGGTTCGGACATGCGGAAGCCTGGCTGGAAGGCAGGCGGCTCAGCGTCACCCTGGGCAGCCCCGGCAGCGGACTCAGCCTGGTCCTGGGCGGCCCGTGGGACGCGCCGTCCACCGCCCGCCTCACTGCCGCCGTCCTGCGCGAGCTGACCGAGGCCGCACAGCTCGCCGGCCAGGTCGCCTCGCTGCTGCCGCCCGGGCCGTGGCAGGTCCTGTCCGACCAGTGGCACCCCGACGCCGCCCTCGTCCTGCCCGCAACCCGCGGCCCGGACCCGGAAGACCCGCTCGGCCGCCGCATCTCCCGGGCACTGCGCACGGTGCAACACGACCTGAGCGCGGCACAGCCGGACTGGGACTTCCAGGAACTGATCGCCGCCGAGGGCTCTGCCGTGGCCCTGCGCGTCACAAGGCGCGAGCGCGCCGTCCCCCGCATGGTCCGCAAGGTGGTGATGCTCGATGGCTTCGTCCCGGACGAGGTGGGCAACACCCGCACGACGTTCACCCCTGCCGGCCTGCCCGCGCCTCCCGACTTCGCTCCGGCCCCACCTCCACACGAAGTCCCGTCCCTGGACCTCCACGTCGCCCCGAAGAACGAGCACCACTCGTTCGGCGTGAAGCTGGAACTCGGCGACTGGGCGTACGCCTTGGAACCCCGAGCCGTCTTCTACGGGCCCGGCTGGTACCCCTTCCACGAGCACGTCACGCGCCGGGAGAAGGACCCCACCGCCCCGCTCAACGACCGCGAAGTGCCCACCGGGCGCACGGTGCCCGCCCGGGTGCGGATATCCCCTGACGTCGAGCACCGCTCATGGGGCAACGAGTACGTACAGCTCACCCCCGTCGATCACCGGGTCGAGGCGCAGCTGCACCTGTACGTCGGCAGAGAGCGGGGCTGCACGCTCGTGCGCACCGTCACGCTGGAGATCGACCTGCGGGCGAAGCGGGTGGTGCTCCCCGCCCAGATGCCCGCGGCCCTGCACCACCAGGCGGAGGTCAAGCACCGGCGGATCCTCGATCTGCTGGCGGCCGCACGATGCGAACGCCGACGAGGGGCGAGCGAGCCGCGGGCCGTCCTCGCTCCCTGGAACCGCGGCGACCCGCCCAGCGCGGACACCTGACGCAGTTCACCGACAGCGTGAGCCACACCCGCTCGCCGTTTTGCCCCACCGCCGGTCCGGGGCGGCAACCCCGGACCGGCCCCACTCACCAACTCGAAGGACACGCCCGTGAACGCCGTCCTCGCCGCCCCAGCCCGCCCGATGCCAGCCCCGCCGGTGTACACCCCGTATCCCGAGACGTGCACCTGCACGCCCGCCGTCCGCTACGCCTGCGGCCACTGCTACCACGAACAGTGCCTGGACTGCGGGTTCTGCACGATGGGCAGCTGCGTCTGCCACTGCGAATACGGCCTCGGCTTCCAGCCAGGTGACTCGCCGCCCGAGGGGCCGATGTTCTGGATCGGCGGACACCACGCCAAGTCGCTGTCCACCTGGGGCGTTCCGATGTGCGTCTCGCGCTCCGCCCTGACCGGCCGTGCCACGCTGCCGCGCGCCGCCGAGGCCTGGGTGTACGACTCGGGCGCCTTCTCCGAACTCGACACCCACGGCGGCTGGACGATCGGCCCGCACGCCTACGTCCGCGAGCTGCGCCAGTTCCGCGACGGGATCGGCCGCCTGGTCTGGGCCGGTCCGCAGGACTGGATGTGCGAGCCCGACATGATCGCCAAAACCGGTTTGTCCGTGCGCGAGCACATCGACCGCACCGTGGGCAACTTCGTCGACCTGATGGCCGAGGACCCGGGCGTCGACATCATCCCGACCGTCCAGGGCTGGCGTCCGGCCGACTATGAAGCCTGCCTGGACCTGTACGACAAGCGCGGTGTACGGCTGGCGGACTATCCGCTGGTCGGGGTCGGCTCCGTGTGCCGCCGCAAGTCGGTCAAGGACGTCTCTGCCGTCCTCGCCACGGTGGCCGCCGCCGGACTGCGCCTGCACGGCTTCGGGCTGAAGACCCAGGCGCTGGAGACGTGCGCCGAGTACCTGGCTTCCGCCGACTCTCTGGCATGGTCGCGTGACGCCCGCTGGAACGACCCGCTGCCTCAGTGCGAGGGCAAGCACAAGAGCTGCTCCAACTGCGTGCACTGGGCGATGCGCTGGCGCGAACGCGTCCTGGACGTGCTGTACGCCCCTCGTCAGCTGATGCTCCCCACCACTACCTGACCCACCGCCGGCCGTGCCGGTCCCGGGGCGGCAACCCCGGGACCGGCCTCCTTCACCAACTCACCGACCCGAGGGGAACACCCTGATGTCTGCTTACGAGCAACCCCCGCTCGATCTCGGCGCCGTCTGCCAGCGGTGGAAGCATCGCCGGCACAGCTGGAGGCCGACCAGCGAGGGTGGGTTCGATCCCGCTCGCTACCGCGTCCGCGAGATGCCGAACGAGCTGGTCCACACGGCGAAGGCCTTCGTGCGCGCCCACCACTACAGCGGCTCGTGGCCCGCCGTCCGCTTCGTCTACGGCCTCATCGACACCGCCGTGCCCCCGGAGACCAGCCTGGTGGGGGTGCTCACTCTGGGCATCCCGACCCAGGTCGCCGTGCTCACTTCGGTGTTCGACCGGCTCACCCCGTATGAGGAAAGCCTGGAGCTGAACCGGCTGGTGCTGCTCGACGAGGTCCCGGCGAACGCGGAGACGTGGGCGCAGGCGTGCGCCTTCCGCCTGCCGGCCGCCCGCGGAGTGCGTGGCGTCGTCGCGCACAGCGACCCCGAGCCCAGGACGCGCCTCACCGCCCACGGTCCCGAGCTGGTCTTTCCCGGTCACTACGGGACGATCTACCAGGCCAAGGGGATGGACTACCTGGGCAAGACACGCCCGCGGCGCCTGACCATGCTGCCCGACGGCTCGGTTCTCCACGACCGCGCGATGTCCAAGGTCCGCAACAACGAGCGCGGCCGCGGCGGAGTCGAGCAGCGCCTGGTCACCCACAGCGCCTGCCCCCGCCATGAGCGAGAGCCCGGCCGGGCCTGGCTGGAGGAGGCCCTGCACACGGTCGGCGCCCGGGTCGTATCCCATGGAGGCAACCACCGCTTCTGCGGACGGTTCCAGCGTGTTGCCGCTCAGCTGAGACGCTACCAGGGCGATAGGGCGCGCTGATGACTGTCGCCCGAAACACCCGTCGCTTCTAGCCTGACATGCGAGGTTTCTCCTATTTGGTCCGCAAGCCGGTGGAGCGCCCCGGCGCAGCGTCCGGGGCGCTTGTTCGCCGATGAGCCGCGTTGGTGCTCCGGCTCGGCTGGCCATGACGGGTGGAGCCGACTCATGTCAGCGGCGACGCTGATCAGCCCGCAGCTCAAAGTCCCCGTAGCTGTTGTCGACCGGGTTGACCGTGACGCCCGGGGCGACGATCTCATCGATGGCATCGAGGATGTCAGAGGAGAGGGTGATGTCGGCGGCGGGCAGGAACGCCTCCAGCTGTTCCATGGTGCGCGGGCCGATGATCGCCGAGGTGACACTGGGGTTGTTGATGACGAAGGCGACGGCCAGCTCGATCAGGGTCAGGCCGGCCTTCTCCGCCAGGACGGCGAGCTGTTCGACGGCGTCGAGCTTGCGCTGGTTGGCGGGGGTGTTCATGTCGAAGCGGGCCTGGGGGCGGGCGGCCGAGGCGGGTCCCTCGGTGGCGTTCTTGCGGTAGCGGCCCGAGAGCCAGCCACCCGAGAGCGGGCTGTAGGTGAGGGTGCCCATGCCGTGGCGGCGCACGGTGGGCAGCACGTCTTCCTCGATGCCGCGGACGAGGATCGAGTAGGGCGGCTGCTCGGTGACGAAGCGCTCCAGGTTTCGCTCGCGCGAGGTCCACTGGGCCTCGACGATCTGCGAGCCGGAGTAGGACGAGGAGCCGATGTAGCGGACCTTGCCCTGGCGGACGAGATCGGTGAGAGCGCCGAGGGTCTCGGAGACGTCTGTGTCAGGGCTGGGCCGGTGGACCTGGTAGAGGTCGATGTGGTCGGTGCCGAGCCGCCGCAGGGAGTTCTCGACCGCGCGGATGATCCAGCGGCGCGAACCGCCACGCTGGTTGGGGTCGTCGGGGTCCATGGGCATGAAGAACTTGGTGGCCAGGAAGACGTCCTCGCGACGGTCCTTCAGCGCCTTGCCGACGATCTCCTCCGAGACGCCGGCGGAGTAGACGTCCGCGGTGTCGACGAAGTTGACGCCCGCGTCGAGGGCGCGGTGGATGATCCGGATCGAGTCGGTCTCGTCCTCGTTGCCCCAGGGGCCGAACATCATCGCGCCCAGGCACAGCGGGCTGACCTGGACGCCGGTACGGCCCAGCGGTCGGTACTGCATGGAGTGGTTCTCCTCTTTCGTGGGGGGTCAGTCGTTTGCGGAGGACACGACCGTGCCGGTGGTTGTCCAGCTCGCGAGCAGGTTCAGGGCCTGCTGTTCTGGTGAGTCCGGTTCGGGTGTGTAGAAGTTGAGGCGCAGGCCGGGGTCGGACGGCAGGTCCATGGCTTCGTAGGGCAGGGCGAGGGTGCCGACCAGCGGGTGACGGAACCTCTTCACTCCGGACCGGTGGAACTTCACATCGTGGCGGGCCCAGCGGCGGGCGAACTCGTCGCTCTTGGCCGTCAGCTCGCCGATCAGGTCCGTCAGCGCTTTGTCGTGCGGGGCGCGGCCGGTTTCGGTGCGCAGGAAGGCGACCGCGTCGTCGGCGCCCTTGTCCCAGTCGACCCAGAAGTCTTGGGCTGCGGGGTCCAGGAACAGAAAGCGGGCGCTGTTGACCGGCCCGCGCTGCGCGAACAGTGGTGAGTCGAACAGCGGCGCGTACAGCGCCCGGCCCAGGGCGTTGGCGGCCACGGTGTCGAAGCGGGCGTTGCGCACGAAGGCGGGGACGCCGGTCATCGAGTCGAGCAGCCGCAGGATCGTGGGCCGTACCCGGGAGGACGTCGCGGTGGGCCGCCGCCCGGCGGGAGTCGACGCGCGGGCGAGGTCGTAGAGGTGGGTGCGTTCGGCCTCATTGAGCTGCAGGGCGTGCGCGAGGGCTTCGAGGACCGAGTCCGAGGCGCCGGCGAGGTTGCCGCGCTCCAGGCGGACGTAGTAGTCCACGCTCATGCCGGCCAGCAGGGCGACCTCTTCGCGCCGCAGTCCTGGGACACGGCGGTTTCCGCCGTAGACCGGCAGTCCGGCCTGCTCGGGGGTGATCCTGGCCCGCCGGGTGCTGAGGAACTCCCGCACCTCGGCGGCCACGTCCTTCTTGGGGTGGTCGGTCATGCTCATTTCCTGGTGTGGGTGCCCGGCTGGGACCGGGCTAGTCGCGTCGGCCGCCGGGCCGGACCTGACCTTGAGTAGCGGGGCACGGCGCACTCCTCCCGGTCGGTCTGCTCGGTGTGCCGGCTCCTCCACGGTAGGTCGGCCTGGAGGGGCCTGCGAGGTACTGCCAGTACCTGGAAGAGCAGTGACTCCCACTGCCCCCTCAAGGTGCCGTTACCTGGGAGAAGCCACAGATGGGCGGCCCGGGATCGGGCCGCACTCCCGATCGACGCGAGGAAGACCGTGCGCACAGCAGCCACCCACGACACCGGCGCCGCCCCCGCCGGGCCAGTCGCCGACTCGAGCCGTCCGGGCGGGCCGAGCGCCACCGCCCCGCGCCGCCGGGCCGGGGGCCCGGCCCGTTCGACGCTGATCCTGGCGATCATCTGCATCAGCTACTTCATGGTCATCCTGGACAACTCGATCGTGTTCACCGGGCTGCCGCAGATCCGCTTGGACATGGGCTTTTCCGAGACGGGCCTGTCGTGGATCACCAACGCCTATGTGCTGGTCTTCGGCGGGCTGCTGCTCCTGGGAGCGCGCGCCGGTGATCTCTTCGGCCACCGCAAGGTCTTCCTGTACTCGCTGGTGGTCTTCTCGCTGGCATCGCTGCTGGTGGGCGCCGCCCAGAGCGCCTGGTGGCTGATCGCGGCCCGCGCGCTGCAGGGCGTCGGCGCCGCCGTTCTCGCCCCGTCCGCGCTCTCCCTGCTCACGCGTAGTTTCGCGGAGGGCAAGGCCCGCAACCGGGCCATGGCCGCCTACAGCGCCGTGGCCGGACTCGGCGCGGCGTTCGGGCTGGTCGTCGGTGGCCTGGTCGCGGACCTGATCTCGTGGCGGGCCGGGTTCTTCCTGAACGTGCCCATCGGCATCGTGATGATGGTGCTGGCGGTGCGGTTCCTGCCCGAGACCGAGCGTCGCGGCGGCCGGTTCGACGTGGCCGGGGCGCTGCTGGCGACGCTGGGCTCGACCGCGCTGGTACTGGGCATCGTCGACGCGGCCGACCACGGCTGGACGGCACCGGCCACCTGGCTCCCCCTCGCAGCGGGCGCGGTGCTGCTGGGCTTGTTCGTCGGGGTGGAGCGGCGGGCCGCGCAGCCGATCGTGCCGCTGCGGCTGTTTGCGAGCCGCGAGCGGTCCGGCGCCTACGTCACCCGGATGCTCTACATGGGCGCGATGATGGGGTTCTTCTTCTTCACCGCGCAGTTCGTGCAGAGCGTCTACCACTGGACGCCGCTGCAGGCCGGCCTGGCCTTCCTGCCGATGACGCTGGTCAACTTCGTCTTCGCCATCCGCGTGCCCCGGCTGCTGGAGAGGTTCGGCAGGCCCCGGGTACTCGCCGCGGGAGTCGTGCTGACGACCGTGGGCATGGCCTGGCTGAGCCGCCTGGACCTGCACACCCCCTACCTGACCGGAGTGGCCCTGCCCATGGTGATCATCGGCGCCGGCCAGGGCCTGGCACTGGCCCCGATGACCTCCAGCGGCGTCGACGGCGTCGCACCCGAGGACGCAGGCGCCGGATCGGGCCTGGTCAACACCGTGCACCAGATCGGCAGCGCACTGGCCCTGAGCATCCTGACGGCCGTGGCCGCCACCGTCTCCACCCAGCACGCGGCCGCCGACATCGCGGCGCGCTCCGGCACCGCGCTGACGGGCTCCGCGGTCCTGCTCGCCCTGGCCGTCGTCGCCGTCCTCACCCTGATCGTGCCCGCCCGGGCGTCCCGCAAGTAAAGGACTACGTGATGCAGACCCTCACCCTCAGCAACGACGTCGAGATGCCCGCTCTTGGCCTCGGTGTCTTCCAGACCCCGCCCGACGAGACGATCGCCGCGGTCACGGCCGCGCTGGAGCTGGGCTACCGGCACATCGACACCGCCGCCGCCTACGGCAACGAGCGCGAGGTCGGCCAGGCCATCCGTGACTCCGGGGTGCCGCGCGACGAGATCTTCATCGAGACCAAGATCTGGATCAGCGACTACGGCTTTGAGGAGACCCTGCACGGCTTCGACAAGAGCGCCGCCAAGCTCGGCGTCGACCAGATCGACCTGCTGATCCTGCACCAGGCGCTGCCGTCCGAGTTCGGCAAGACCCTCGACGCCTACCGCGCCCTGGAGAAGCTCCTGGCCGACGGCAAGGTCCGCGCGATCGGCGTCAGCAACTTCATGGTCGACCACCTCACCGCGCTGCTCGATGCGACGTCCGTCGTGCCGGCGGTCAACCAGCTGGAGATCCACCCCTACTTCCAGCAGCGCGAAGTGCTCGACTTCGACACCGCTCGCGGCATCCTCAACCAGGCGTGGTCCCCCATCGGGGGCATCACCTTCTACCCCGGCTACGGCGAGGACCGCCGCAGCGTCCTTCAGGACCCGGCCGTCACTGCCATCGCCGAAGCGCACGGCAAGAGCCCCGCGCAGGTGCTGCTGCGCTGGGGCCTGCAGCAGGGCCGCTCGGTCATCCCCAAGTCCACCAAGCGCCAGCGGATCGCCGAGAACATCGACGTCTTCGACTTCGACCTCTCGGCAGAGGAGCTGGCTGCGCTGGACGCGCTGGAGACCGGCCGGCGCGGCGGTCCCGAGCCCGAGAACGTCACCCTCGCCGCCTACGGCCGCGCCATCCCCGAAGCCTGACCTTCACCCCCACCCCACCACATGCAAGAAGGAACCACCGTGCCCACCACCCTCAACGCCTTCGGCGCCCACGAGGCCGGCCAGCCGCTCGCCCCCGTCACCATCGAGCGCCGTGACGTCGGCCCCCACGACGTCCAGATCGACATCCTGTACTGCGGGATCTGCCACTCCGACATGAACTTCGTCGACGGCTCCTTCGGCCCGCTCCCGGTCAGCCCGCTCGTGCCCGGGCACGAGATCGTCGGCCGCGTCACCGAAACCGGCTCCGCCGTCACCCGCCACCAGGTCGGCGACCTGATCGGCATCGGCTGCATGGCCAACTCCTGCCGCGAGTGCGACAACTGCCGGGCCGGACAGGAACAGTACTGTCTCAAGGGACACACCCTTGTCTTCGGCAGCCCTGACCCCGCCGAGCCCGGCGCCCACACCCAGGGCGGCTACTCCGAGGCGATCGTCGCCCCCGAGGACTTCGTCGTCCGCGTGCCCGAGACCCTCGACCCGGCCGCCGCCGCGCCGCTGCTGTGCGCGGGCATCACCGTCTACGCGCCGCTCAAGCGGTTCGCCGCCGGTCCCGGCACCAAGGTCGCGGTCGTCGGCCTGGGCGGACTGGGCCACCTCGGCGTGAAGATGGCCAAGGCCATGGGTGCCGAGGTCACCGTGCTGTCCCGCTCGGACAGCAAGCGCGAAGCCGCCGCGGCCCTCGGCGCCGACCACTACGCCGCGACCGGTGACGGCACCGCCTTCACCGAGCTGGCCAACACCTTCGACCTCATCCTCAACACCGTCAGCGCGCCGGTCTCACTGGCGGACTACCTCGGCATGCTGCGCCTGCACGGCACCATGATCAGCGTCGGCGTCACCACGCAGCCGATGCCACTGGACGTCTTCCCCCTGCTGCAGAACGGGCGCTCCTACGCCGGCTCCCTGTTCGGCGGCATCGCCGAAACGCAGGAGATGCTCGACTTCGCCGCCGAGCACAAGGTCACCGCCGACATCCAGCTGATCGGCGCCAAGGACATCAACACCGCCTACGAGCGGATCAACGCCTCCGACGTCCGCTACCGGTTCGTGATCGACGGATCGACCTTCAAGGGGCTGACGGCATGACACAGCCAGCCCGTTCGGACATGAACCGCGTCCTGATCATCGGCGGGACGGGCAGTATCGGACGCCTCGTCGCCGCCCGCCTGCTGCATCTGGGCCGCCTGCCGCGCGTGCTCACCCGCGACCCCGACCGCGCCCAGCGGTCGCTGCCCGCTGGTGTCGAGGTGGTGGCAGGCGAGCTGGCCGACCCGGCGTCCGTGCGCGCCGCCACCGCGGGCGTCGACGCCGTCGTGATGACCCACGGCGCGCCCTACGGCTCCGGCGACTACGCCGCGGTCGACTACGGCGCCGTCCCCGCGCTGCTCGACGCACTGGACGGACATCGGCTGCCCGTGGTGCTGATGAGTTCGATCGGGGTCACGGCCAACGGCGGGCAGTCACGGGAACTGCTGGAGTGGAAGCGGCGCGGTGAGCGCCTCCTGCGAGCCAGCGGCCTGCCGTACACGATCGTCCGGCCCGGCTGGTTCGACGCCGGCAGCAGCTCCCACCAGCGGGTGGACCTGCGCCAGGGCGACCTGACCGAGTACGGGCCCGTGCGTCGCGACCACGTCGCCGAGACGATCGTCCAGGCCCTGCTGACCGAGTCGGCGAGGGGCAGGACCGTGGAGGTCTTCTCGGCCGACGGCCCGGCCCTCACCGACTGGCCGGGGGCGTTCCATGCTGCCGAAGGCGACCGGCCGGGCGACCTGGACGGTGCCCGCGACCGTCCCGGACCAAGGCCGCAGGCAGAACCCGAGCGTGTCCGCGCTGACCTGCGACGTCACGCCCACATCCCCCTGACACCTGAACTCTGACATCTGAGGAGAAAGTCATGAAGGCAGCCATCTTCCGAGGCGAGAAGCACATCGAGCTCGGCCAGCGCCCTGACCCCACCATCCAGGAGCCGACCGACGCCGTCGTCCGCGTCGTGCGCGGCTGCGTCTGCGGCTCCGACCTCTGGTACTACCGCGGCATCAACCCCCACAAGGTGGGCAGCATCGGCCACGAGTACGTCGGCGTCGTCGAAGCGGTCGGCGAGGACGTGAAGGACCTGGCGGTCGGCGACTTCGTCATCGCCCCCTTCACCTACAACGACGGCACCTGCCCCGCCTGCCGGGCCGGGTTCGAATCCAACTGCGAGCACGGTGGGGCCTTCGGCGACGGCGACAGTGACGGCGGCCAGGGTGAGAAGGTCCGCGCGCCCTACGCCGACGCGACCCTCGTGAAGATCCCCGCACCGGCCGACGGATTCACCGACGCCCAGCTCGCCTCCTTCACCGCACTCTCCGACGTCATGTGCACTGGCTACCACGCCGCCGTGAGCGCGGGCGTGAAGCAGGGCGACACCGTCGCCGTCGTCGGCGACGGCGCAGTCGGCCTCTCCGCCGTACTGGCAGCCAAGCTCCTCGGCGCCGGCCGCATCATCGCCCTCAGCCGTCACGCCAACCGGCAGGCCCTCGCGAAGGAGTTCGGCGCCACCGACATCGTCGCCGAACGCGGGGACGACGCCGTCACGGCCGTCCTCGGCCTCACCGACGGCGCCGGCGTCGACGCCGCACTCGAATGCGTCGGCACCGACCAGTCCATCGAGACGGCCGCCGGGATCGTCCGCGCCGGAGGCATGATCGGCGCCGTCGGCGTCCCCCTCTACGAGAAGTTCGAGTACAAGACCCTCTTCTGGAAGAACGTCGGCATCAAGGGCGGCGTCGCCCCCGCCCACCACTACATCCCCGAGCTGCTGCAGCACGTCCTGGACGGAACGATCAACCCCGGGCTCGTCTTCGACTACTCCACCGACCTCGACCACGTCGCCGACGCCTACGCCGCCATGGACGAGCGCCGCGCAATCAAGTCACTCCTCACGGTCAGCCAGCCGTAACCCGCGGACCCCTACACCGGTCCGATGCCGGTCGCCGGCCCAGGTCTCACTACGCGGGGTTCGCCATGAGCGGGCCGTCGAGCCCGGGCCAGATCCGAGCCGGCGGCCCGGTTCACCAGGTGGTGGCGACGGTCCGCTGGGCGACCCATACGTCGTTATGACGGGCGTAGTCCGTGGCCAGGCGCAGACGCCAGCCTGCGCGGGTGCCGTACACGGTGGCGTCGGTCACGGTCCGAACCGTCAGGCGGGCCGTGCCGTCGTCATCGACGTCGAGGGCTGTGTCCTTCTCCTGGATGGAGTGGTAGACGAACCGCCCCTGCCGCATCTGCGCCAGCCACTCGGCCTTCGGCTGCACGTATCCCGTCATGTGAGTGAGAGTGAAATCTCCTGCGAGCAGGTCGCCGAGAGTTGCGGTGTCCCCTTCGAGCATGGCGTCAAGGTAGGCGCGGTGGGCCTCCCGCAGATCCGCGATGGCCGTTGCGTCGGGGGTGGGCATGGTGACTCCTCGGGGCTGTGAATTGGGTCCGGCCCTCGTCACGATCGTCTTCCCGTGGTGGCTGCTGGTGCGACACGCCCAGTGTCCCTGCGGTTGACGCCGCATCTGCCGGGCTGGACTGACAACAGCCAGTGGTGCGCCCCTCTTCTAGTGGCGCTGCACAGGCGCGCTCGCTATCGGCGCGGACGCCGACGAACGGCGCGGGCCCCACCGCGTGTGAACATGACTCTCCGCAGCACAACAGAGAGGCGCGCTACCGGCTGGCCGTCTCCGCTCACACCGCTCGCCCGACCCATCCCTGGGAGGAAGACTCATGGCCGCGCTCGAGTTCATCGTGATCCTCGGGTGCGCCCTGCTCGTCAGCGGGGCCCTCGCCCACCGGCTCCGGGTGGCCGCACCCGTCCTGCAACTGGCCGCTGGCGTCGCCCTCGGCTTTGTGCCCGCCCTGCGTGAGACGGAACTGCCGCCGGATGTGCTGCTGCTCGTCTTCCTGCCGGTGCTGCTGTACTGGGAGAGCGTGACCACCTCGCTGCGTGCGATCCGTCGGGACCTGCGCGGCATCGTGCTGACCGGCACGCTTCTGGTCGCCGTCACCGCCTGGGCCGTGGCCGCGCTCGCCCACGTGCTCGGTCTGCCGTGGGGCCCGGCCTGGGTGCTCGGCGCCGCCGTGGCGCCGACCGATGCCACCGCCGTCAGCGTCGCGTCTCGGCTGCTGCCCCAGCGCAACGTCACACTGCTGCGCGCCGAATCTCTCATCAACGACGGCACCGCACTGGTCGTCTACAGCCTCGCGGTCGGCGTCACCGTCGGCTCCGAGCACCTCAGCGTGGCCCACGTGAGCGGCCTGGTGGCGCTGTCCTACGGTGGTGGCCTCGCGGCCGGAGCGATGGTCGCGTGGCTCGGCATCCAGCTGCGGCGCCGGGTGCGCCAACTCGGCGACACGCTGCTGGACAACCTGACCATCATCCTGATCCCGTTCAGCGCCTACCTGGTGGCCGAGCAGTTCGAGGCGTCAGGCGTGCTCGCGGTGGTGGTGTGCGGGCTGATCATGAGCCAGGCCGGGCCGAGCCTGGGGCGGGCCGCGGCCCGACGGCAGACAGAGGCTTTCTGGTCGCTGGCGATGTACCTCCTGAACGGCGCCCTGTTCATCCTGGTCGGACTCGAAGCGCAAGCGGCGGTCCGCGCCCTGTCCGGCACCGCTCTGACCGAGGCCGTGGTGATGGTGGTGGCGGTGGCGTGTGCGCTGGTGATCGTCCGCTTTCTGTTCTGTTCACCACGGTGTACACCATCAGGGCGCTGGACCGGCGTCCGCAGCAGCGCGGACGACGGATGAGCCACCGAGCTCGGACTGTCAGCGCTCTGGCCGGCTTCCGCGGAGCCGTCTCCCTGGCCCTGGCCCTGTCCGTGCCATACACGCTCGACTCCGGCGCGCCGTTCCCCGACCGCGACACGATCGTCTTCGTCACCGCCGGTGTCGTGGTCGCCACCCTTGTAGTGCAGGGCCTGGTGCTTCCGGCCGTCGCCCGCTGGGCACAGCTGCCCCAGGACACGGACTCCGAGCAGGAGCTCGCCCTCGCCCGGACCGCAGCCTCCCGGGCCGCTTTGGACGCACTCCCCGCGACAGCGGCCGATCTCGGTACCGACGCCGAGATCACCGAGAGGCTGAAGACCGAGTACGAAACGCACCTGAGTACAGTGCACGCCGCCGGCGCCGCGAGCGACCCGGAGTCCGAACCTCTCCTGCGACGCCGGCGACAGGAGACCTCCCTGCGCCTGGCGCTCCTGGAACACAAGCGCTCCGCCGTCATCGCCCTGCGCGATAGGCACCGCATCGACGACGCCGTTCTGCTGCGAGTGCAGGAACAACTCGATGCAGAGGAGGTACGCCTCGCGCAGATGAGCCAGGACCAGTGACCGCCCCCGCGGGCCCCGATACCGGGGCCGGGCTCCGTGAGCAGGGGTCTACCACCACCTGTTTGGCGCCGCCAGCTGCATGGCACCGGGCGGAACAACGCCGAGGGGCACCCGGGAGGGTGCCCCTCGGCGTTGAGCCCGGGGTCAGGATCGGCGCCGGCGGGTCAGGTCGGGGACTGATGCCTGGGCGGCTACCTGGTGCTCCAGGGCCGCGTTGGTCTCCTTGAGCTTGCTGTTCTCGATCTCCAGGACGTGGACGATCCGGGCCAGGAGCTGCGCCTGTCCACGCAGATCGTCGCGTTCGGCGCGGACGCGGGCCAGGTCCTGCCGCTGCTTGGCCGCGCGGGCCCGCAGCGAGTCGGGCACGGCCTGAAGGACGGGACTGCGGGCCCTGACCAGGGCGTAGAACAGGTCCTTGAGGCCGGTGTGCTTGTGGGTGAGCTTGTTGCGGCGCAGTCCGGCTTCGGTGGCCAGGGAGACGATGGTCAGCTTTCCGTCGGAGTGCAGCGGGGCGCCGATCAGCAGGCGCACCATGGCGTCGGTGATTGCTCTGATCTCTGCGGCGTCCTCGGTGTCGGCGTGACCTTGGGCTTGGATGAGTGCCTCGCCGACGAGCTTGGCAAGCGCCACGCCGTCGCGCGGGCCGGTGACGTCTGCTGCGGGGGTGTTCATCGTCGCTCCTCGACTTCGGTGTCGGCCGACTGCTGTGCGTCGTGGCGGCGGATGATGGCGGTGAGATGGGCCTTGCGCTGCTGCTCGCGGGCGGCGATGGGATAGGGGTCAAGGCCGGCGTCGGCGTCCGCGTCAATCCGCTCCACCTCGGCCCGCAGGGCGGTGATCTGGCTGTCGGTGCGGCTGATATTCGCGCACGCCGGGTGGCAGCGTGAGTGGTCGGGAGTGTGACGGCCGCCGTCGCGCGCCCGGTCGCGGTCGGGGTTGCACAGCGCGGTGAAGGCGTCGTGGTTGCACGTCAGGAACGCCTTCGGGTCCTCGTAGACCTGGAGGCGGGGGTTTGCGACCAGCGCGCGCAGTTCGCGTTTGCCAAGGTAGGTCCCGGCGTAGCGGTCAGAGAACTCGGCGGCCGCGGCGCGGTAGCGCTCGGCGGCCGGGCCGCTGACCTTCTCGCCAGCAGCGATGCGTTCGCCAGCCTCGGTGAGGGTCTCGGCCAGGGCCAGGCCCTTCTCCTGGTCCAGGACCTCAAGCATGTCCGCCTTCGAGCGGCCCGCATAGGACTCCGACATGGCGGTGGCCGCGTGGCCGTACTGCACCGCGAGCGCGATCCGGCCGCCGGGCTGGCGGTAGATGAACCAAGCGATGGTGCGGCGGAAGCGGCGCAGAGTGACGGCACCATCAGGATCAGAAGGGATCAGCTCATGGGGCCGATCGTGGGCGGTAGCGAGCTGATTCGCCCAGGCGGTGAAGGCGCGGATCCGTTCCACGGCAGTGTCGGAGGACAGGCCGGTTCGGGGCATGCAGGTGCCCTTGGCGTACCGGTAGAGGGTCCGGGTGAAAAGCTGCTCGCCGACTTCGAGGTCCTCGACGACCGCGATGGCGCGCGCGACGGGCTCCAGCACGATCCACGGGTCCGCTCGCTCCTCTCCTTCGCCGATCGCGTTGCCGTCTTCGTCCAGCACCCCCTTGAAGTGCCGACCGCGGACCTCGAACCGGACGGTGCCGTCCTCGCGCTCCACGCGGGTGCAGCAGCCGCGGCGCAGGGCCAGGACCTCCTCGGGCCGCATGCCGGAGAGGTAGGCGCAGCAGATCAGGGCGGCGGTGGACAGATGCAGCACCAGAACGTCCACGTCGTCAAAGCCGATCTGCTCTCGCCACCGTGCGGCGCCGATCCGGGCGGTGAGCGGGACGTCGAGGAGTGGGGCGGGGCCGAAGTCCGTCGGAGTGAGCTCGTCGGACAGGATGCCGCGGGCGCGGGCGACCTGGGAGGTGGTGACGCCGAGGATGGCGGCCAGGAATGTGTTGGCCATCGGCGGCAATGCCCCACCGAAGCGGGCGCGCACGGCGGTGGCTCCCGGCGCGCCGCTGGCCGGCAGCTTCTCTCCGGTCGCGAGCAGGCCGCGCAGGTAGGTCACCGTGGTCTCGGTGCCGCCGAGCGGGGCGCGGTCGGGGATGGCGGCGAGGAGTCGGCGGTGCTCGCGGGCGGCGGCCAGGATGTCCGGGGACAGGTCCAGGACCGTACGCAGCGCCCACACCAGCAGCGGGGCCATGACGGCCGGGTGCACGATCGCCACGCTGTTCTCGCCGTTGGGGGTGTCGTCGTTGGTGCCGAGGAAGTCGGACATGACCGCGGCCGGGTCCTCCCACGGCGGCATGACCAGCCGGTCGCTCTCGGGCAGGTAGGGAGCGTAGGCCCACAGCCGCGAGATCACCCACAGGGCCTTGGCGTCGGTGCGCCACCGGCGGCCGAGCGGGCGCAGGTGCTCGGCGTAGGCCTCCAGGTCTCCGGTCGTGACCTGGGAGAGTTCGGCGATGCCGCGTCCGTCGAGCCAGGAGGCGAAGCGGATCCAGATCTGGAAGTTGTGGCGCAGCGTGCCCGGTTGGGAGGTGGAGCGCGCGGCCCGCTGCTGGAGCAGCACAGCCGGGGTCGGGATGTTCAGCTCGGCGAAGGCCGCGCGCATCAAGCCGGGCCGCAGCCCGGCGGGGCAGCGGCTCCAGTCGATGACCAGCGAGCGGTTCGACTCCTTGGGGCTGATCAGCGCCAGGCGCCACGCCAGGTCACGGAACCGCGGCAGCTGCTCTGGGTCGAAGCCGGGCCGCAGCCGGTTGAACGGGAGAACGAAGGTGTCCGGGGCCGGATCGACGACGTCCGGGCCAGCGGGGAGGGGCGAGGACGCGCTCACGGGTCGAGCCTCCGTTCCAGCATCGCGTGGATCAGCTCCCGCTCGCTCTCGGCGACGGCGGCGACCAGCTGGGGCCGCGCGTCGGTGGTGGTGTAAGTGGTCAGGAAGTCGCCGATCCGCACGTGGTGCGTTGCCCAGTCCGCGGCCCACACCGCCGACGTCACGGCCGACCGCAAGGACTCCAGCGCCTGGTGCAGGTAGGCGATGCGGGGCAGGTCACGGCCGGTGGCCACCGCGTTGCGGCAGGCGAAGCACAACAGGAACGACACCGCGCACGGCAACCCGGCCTGGCTGTGGTCGGAGTTGAGGAAGTCCGCGCACGAGGCGACCGGGGTGCGCAGCTGGCCGGCCACGATCCGACGCGCCACCTCCACGTCGATTCCGGCCTCCTTAACCACGAGCTCGGCACTCACGTCGCCGTCGGCGTCGATCTCCTCGACCAGGCGCATGGCGACCGTCTGCCGGGCGGAGGCCAGCGCCTGGGCCAGACCGAGCTCCACCGCGCCGCGCGAGGCCGCGCGGACGCCGTCGTCCCGTAGTTGGTAGTCCCGCTCGTGGGTGGCCTGGGTGTTGTTGCGGGCCCGGCCGTGGTGCGTCTGCGCGCTGTGGCGCAGCGCCTGGGAGTTCACTCGGGCGGGCAGGTCGACGCCTCCGGCGCGGACCTGCTGCTGCCAGCGCCGGATCGCCCCGTCCAGAGCGGCACCGAGCGCGTGGTCGCGCAGATTTTCGCCTCCGCCCAGGCCGCGGTGGCCGACCAGCAGCTTCGTCGTCGGGCGGCCCAGCGCCTCCAGGGTGGTCCTGGCCGGCGCGGTCAGCTCCAGCACGTGCCGCAGAGCCCGGCCGCTGGAGCCCTCGCCGACGTCGACGAGCGTGTTGCTCGCGTGCCGGCGACGTCCGCGCCGGGCCTTGTCCGTGTCGACCTGGTGCACGGCGGGGTCCTCGCGGTCCGCATTCGGCCACCAGGTGGGCACGTCCATCTTCTTGAGCACCGAGAGGTTCCATGCCTCGTGCGCGATCAGCAGCACGGCCGCCGCCCCGATCTCGGAGGGTGTCGCGAAAAGCCGGCTCAGTGAGGCGGCGTTGCCCTCAAAGCCGAATGCACGTTCCGCGTACGCGGTCACGGAGTGGTCGTTGCTGCTGTGGTAGCGCGGCAGGTCCCCGGTGCGGGCCAGCACGTCCAGCACCTCACCAAGCGGCCAGTCGCCGTCCCCGCGCTCGATCGCCCCTGCCCGCCACCGCTGCAGGACCGCGGTGTTCGCCGCGATCCGCAGCCGCCCGGCGCGCACCGTCGCGGCGGCCGCGTCCCGGATCCGGCGCAGTTCTTCCCGGGTGTGGGCCTGCTTGCGCGGGCGTCCGCGCCGAGCTGGCGGCCGGCGCCGCGGCGTCTGCAGGAAGATCCGGGTCGCGTCCGGCACTCCGCGTGCCCGCCGGACAACTGCGGCCAGGACCCGACGGTCGTGGAGGTCACCGGTCCACTGCTTCCACCACTCCACCGTGATCTGCCCGAGCGCAGTGATGGGCGGCTCGGCCGCCGCAGCGTCCTTGAACAGCAGCTTCAGCGTGCTGGCGTTCGTCTGGTAGGTGTACTCGCTGCCCCAGCCCTGGCCCTGCGCGGCCAACGCGGTTACCAGCGCTCGCCGGAAGTTGGCGGGCCCGGGACTGTCCCGGAAGTCGTACACGCCCAGCGGCCTCCCGGCGCCGCTGACCGGGCGGATGACCAGGCCGTCCGCGTCCAGCACCGGCGCCTTGCGGTGCTCCGCCGGCGGCAGCGCCGCCCGGCGCCCCCGCCCGCTCACACCGTGTCCAGGATCAGGCCCGTGCGCGCTGCCAGCTCCGCGATCTTCTCCGCGTTCACGGGGTTGTCGTCGTCGCCGAGCAGCGACTCCAGCTGCAGCCCGCGCACCGGCTCCAGGTACACGTCCCGGGTCACCTGCTCACTGCGGTGCCCGAGCATGTCCTTGACCATCAGCCAGACCTGCCCGTACACCTCCTCGTAGTGCAGGCGCTCGGCGGGCGTCAGCCCGAGCCGGCGGTCCAGCGCGTTGTGCAGCGCGATTAGCGTCCGCAGGGCCATGGAGTGCCGCAGCATCTTCGGTGTCGCGAAGACATCGAGCCCCGCGGCCGCGCACCGCTCGCTCGCCCGCTCGAAGACCTTCGTCCAGCTCGTGTACCGCAGCGGCAGCCCGCTCTCGGTCAGCCACAGCATCGCCGGCTCCAGGCCGTCCTCGCCCTCGACGAACAGCCGCATCCGCTCGGCGGCCGTCAGCCGCCCCAGCGCGCTCTCGCCCGTACGCCCGTCCCGGCTCCTCCACTGCACGCGGCCCGCCCGGTTGACCCTCTGGATGATGTCCAGGTCGGGCAGCCGGTCGTACACGCCGCGCCGCCGGGCGCGAGCCACCGCCAAGGCGCGCGTGCTCAACCGGTAGCCCTCCACGCGCTGGAGCGCCGGATGGCCGACATAGAAGGTGTAGCCGGCCCGCTTGGCCACGGCCTGGCCCACCCGGCCCGCGTAGTGGTTCCGCCGCCCGAGCGCCGGCAGCTCGCACAGCAGCAGGGTGCCACCCTCGCGGCGCCGCAGGCCGCTGGAGTACATCAGGTCGGCGTATGCCGTGTCCCGGCCGACCGAACGGCCGCGCCACGCCTCGTCCTCCAGGCCGCCCGGCAGCATGCCGCCGAGCCCGACGTTGCGCCACAGCCGAAAGGCCCGGGGCGACAGCCACTTCACATCCGAGGTCTTTACGTCTAACGGCGAGGCGAGCGTCACCGGGTTCGACGGTACGAGGCCGCGCTGGGCCGCGATGCCGTACAGCAGCTTCAATGCGGCCTGCTCCTTCGCCCACGTGCCGCCCTCGACCGGCGTCGGATTCGCCTGCCCTCGCCGGCGCCAGTCCTCCCAGTCCTCGACGTCGTCCTCCGACGCCTCGTCCCAGTCCAGCCCGCGCTGCCACAGGAACGTGAAGAACAGCCGGTAGAGGGGGGCGTACGTGACCTGCGTGCCCTGCGCCTTGGCAGAGAACGCCGAGCGTCGCAGGCACTCACTCAGCCGAGGATCGACCCGGCCATCCGGCGAGACGAGGATTGGCTGCCGCTCACGCAGCCCGAGCGCCCGCTCGCGCTCCTCCAAGTCCTCCCAGCCGGGCACGGGCCGGCCTTCTGCCGGAGTGCCTCCGTCGCCCACCCAGAACAGACGCCATTCGAACGCCACTTGACTCCCTCAGCCGCAACACGACATGAGGCAACACAGGGTATGTCCACAGAACATCGGTACGCGGCCTACATCGGGCCGCGCACCGGCCTCCGGCTCACCGCCACGTCCTACCCGTACCCGAAGGCCAACCAAGGGGGTGCCGCATGAGCGCCGCACCCCGTGCCGGTCGCGGCGGCGTCCCGGTGGTCATCAACTGGGGCCTGGGCGTGGACTCGACCGCGTTCCTGGTGAAGATGCTGGAAGACCCGGCCGCCCACGGCGTCGACTTGGCCCGCACCATGGTGATCCACCAGATCACGGGGAGCGAGTGGCCGAACACCTACGCTCACGCCGAGCAGTATGTGCTTCCGCTCCTGCGCGAGAGCCGGGTCCGGCTCGTGCAAGTCGCCCGGGCCAGCCGCGCGTTGGAGATCGCGGTCATGGACGACTCCCGCCAGCCTGAGCGGATAGTCCGGCGCGGGCCCTGGTCGTTGGAGGAGGACGAGTACGAGGCCAACGGCACCGTTCCCCAGCAGGGCGGCATCCGGCTCTGCAGCTTGCATGCCAAGGGCGAGGTCGGTGACGCACTGATCGCCCAGGAGATCGGCGACCAGCCGTTCCGCCAGGTGATGGGGTTCAACGCCGACGAGGTTCCCCGCAGCCTCCGAGACCGTGGTGCGAGCAAGAACCCCCTGCGCCAGGGCCTGTATCCCTTGATCGAATGGGGGTGGGGGCGCGAGCGGTGCGAGGCCTACCTGTACGAGCGGTTCGGCGTGCGGTGGGAGAAGAGCTACTGCACCTTTTGTTGCTTCCCGATCTCGATGGGCGCCATGGCGGCGCACCTGGACCGGATGCGCGCGCACCCGGCCATCGCCGGACGGGTGCTGCGCCTGGAGTACACGTCGGTGAGCCTCAATCCGAAGGCGAAGCTGTTCGGCCGGCACAGCCTGCTGGAGAAGTTCGACCCGAGCCGTTCCGCCGACCGTCCCGTCCTCGCGGCTTTCGAGGAGGAGCTCGCATGCCCGTGGGCGCTGTATCACGTGCGGCGGATCCTGCCGGTCGCGAAGGCGGACCCCGCTCGGCGCGGCCGGGCGCTGCGTTCGGTGGAGCGCGTCGACGTGGGCCGGGCAGCCGTTCTCGGCCGGCGGCTGCAGAGCGTCTCGGAGCGGCACAGCGTCCCCGTCGAGACCGACGAGCGCTACGGGCGGGTGCGGGCGTGGGTCCACCGTCGAGGGGAAGGCTTTCCGGCCGTGGAGGAGCTGATGGTCACGGCCCCGTTCCAGGTCCGGGACAAGCAGGTGCCGCACACTTCGAGCGGGAGTGGGCCGCGCACCGTCGGTTCCGGTCGTGACGCGGTCTGGGTGCCGGCGAGATTGACAGCCACCACCAAGAGCGTCATATTGATTACGCGAAACAAGCGGCAAAAGCGGTGGGCGGCGGAAGGCACCCTCTCACGAGGGTGTCGACCCAGGGCGGCAACCCCGACCGAACGTCCCGCCGACCACCTTCACCAACTCGACTCGCCCGCCGGCGCGTGAGCGCCGAAGGACCAAGAGGAGCAGGCCCTCAGTATAGGGCCGCGATCCGAACCGGAGAGTGCAATGTCCAAGGCCCTGAACCCGCAGCGCCGCATCGTCGGCGGCCGCGCGGTGGTCAACCGCGACTGGATCCGCGAGTTCACCGGCGCCAGCGTCGGCACCGCGGCCCGCTGGTACAAGATCCGGCTCGAGCAGCCGGAGGAGCACCGCCACCCGGAGAAGGAGCGCATCGACGGGAGCGACTTCTACGACGAGCAGCAGTTCCGCGACTTCTACACCTGGTTCCAGCAGGAGAAGGCGAACAAGGTCCTCAAGGCCGACCCCGAGCTGTACCAGGCCGACCCGGAGGACGTCGTCTCCATCAACACGGCCGCCAAGTGGCTGGGCTTCAACGGAGCCTCGGCCATCCGCAAGTACCTCAAGGACAACCCCGACTACTTCCCCAAGCCCCTCCCCGAGCCGGTCGAGGGCCCGACCGGCCGCATGATCCCCGGCTTCCGCGTCGGCGACCTGCAGGACTTCGACCGCAAGCGCACCGGGGACAAGCTCGGCAAGGCCGGCCGCCGTCCCGGGCCCCAGGCCGACGCGGCCGTCGGCCGGCCCTCCGCCCTCGAGGGGGCTCTCGCGGCCGAGCTGAGCGCCCACACCGGCGATGAGCCGCTCACCGCCACGCAGCTGGCCGAGCAGTACGCCGCCGAGGCGATCGACCGCGACGGCTACCACCCGGGGCTGGCCGCAGAGCTCAGCGTGCAGCACGGCGGACCGCAGAGGTCCTGGGAGTACGTCGTGCGCACCGCCCTCGAGCACCGCCCCGCGGCCGCGCCGGCACGCTCGGAAGCCGACCGGCGGGCGGCCGTCGCCCTGGCCGCCCTACGCGAGCGCGGCGACATCCGGGGACTCGCCGCCTCCCTCGCCCGCGAGCACGGAGGCAGCCCCGACGTCTGGTCGCGCGCAGTGAACGCCGCACGCGGGATCGCCGACTCGACCACTGATCGCCCCACGCCGAAGGACGAGTCCCGATGACCAGCTACCAGCTCCGCGACACCACCACCCGCCAGCTCCTCGCCCGCGACCTGGCCGACTACGACGCGGCCGAGACCGCCCTGGACCGCCTCGACGACGAACTGGAACACGACCTTGCGGCCAACGGCGAAGGCGCCGGCCGCATCCGGCTGCGCCTGGACGTCGAGCGGGTCACCGACGGCGCCACCGAGACCGTCGGCCACCACGTCCTGCTCCTCGGTGTGGACGACGTGCCAGACCTGCTGCCCGCCGTGTGATCGCCGCGCGGGAGACGGAATCACCACCTCGCGCGGCCGCGAGACGCCTGGCTGTGGCCCCCCGGTCTACCGGGGGGCCACAGCTGTGAGCAGGGTTGCCAACACCCAAAGGAGAGCGTATAATTGATTTTATGTTTCAGGCGGCAACCTGGAGCGGTCACCACTCGATTCAGGAGCAGACGTGATCACATCACCTCTCACTCCCGAAGAGCGCACCGTCTACTGGACGGTGGCGGTCTTCGACACGTGCGCCCGCGAGCATGGCAGCGGGCCAGTCCTCAAGGTGGCCTCCTAATGGCCGCTGCTGTGTCGTGGTCTGATCACTTCGCCGGTGGCGGTGGCGCCTGCGAGGGGCTGGAGCAGGTTCCGGGCACGGTGGTGGTGATGGCCGGCAACCACGCCCGGCACGCGGTCGCCACCTACGAGGCCAACCACCCCACCGTGCGGATGGACTGCGCGGATCTGTCGCAGGTGGTGCCGTCGGCGTGGCCGCGGACGAACGCCTTGTGGTCGTCTCCGGAGTGCACGTGGCACACGAAGGCGCAGGGCAAGCAGCGCGGGCACGGCGAGTTCGTCGACGGCCTGTTTTCCACCACCGGCACGGATGAGACGGCGATTCGCTCCCGGGCGACGATGCACTGCGTGCCGCGGTTCGCGGAGTACCACCAGTACCAGGCAATCGTGGTGGAGAACGTGGTGGAGGCCAGGCAATGGGGGCCTCGGCACAACCAGGGCGCCGCGTTCGACGCGTGGCTGACGTCGCTTCGGGTGTGGGGGTACCAGCACCGCATCCTGTACCTGAACAGTGCGCACATCGCGGGATACGGGCCAGCCGCGGCGTGCTCGCGGGACCGGATGTATGTGGTGCTGTGGCACGAGTCGGTGGGGCGTACGCCGGACTTCGACAAGTGGACCCGGCCGTGGGTGTCGTGTGCTCGGCACGGCCGTGTGCAGGCGATCCAGGGCTGGAAGTACACGAAGGCCTCGAGCCCGGAGCGTCCGTGGGGCAAGCACGGGGCGACGGCACAGTACGAGTGGAGGTGCCCGGATCACCGGTGCGCGACCACGGCGCTGTTGCCGATCGCGCGCCGGCCGGGAAGCGAGGCGGTGGACTGGTCGCGGCCAGGCCGGTTGGTCGGCGACCGGTATAGCCGGCATGCGCGGAATGCGAAGACCTGGGAGAAGATCCAGGACGGACATCGCGTGTACGAGGGTGCGCCGTTCATCGTGGAGATGCGTGGTGGCGGGTCGACGCATCGGCCGCTGTCGTCGCCGCTGTCGACCATCACCGCTGGCGGCAACCACCACCTGCTGGTCCACGGGGATGCTTCGGACGTCCGCCACCGGTACACACGGCTGCTGGACGTACACGAGCGGAAGGTGGCGATGGCCTTCCCGAAGGGGTACCAGCTGGTCACAACCGCGGAGACGAAGAAGGACCAACAAGACCAGCGGGTCTCCCTGGTCGGCATGGCGGTGACACCGAACGTGTCCCGCGACATCGGTTGCATGGTCTCCGAGTTCATCACCGGTGAGCCAATCGAGCCCGTCGCCCCGATGGCCGCCTGACCGCCCCCTCCCCCACCTCGGTGCGGGCGCCATCCCGGCCCCGTACCGCCGCTCAGCCCGTCGGCCAGGTGCGGCAACACCTGGCCGACGGTTCCACCAACTCGCCTTATGACAGGGAGTTCCCCATGTCCCAGCAGACGGCCCGCGGCCGCCGAGCTCTGTCCGTTCGCCGACACGTCGTCCAGTTCAGTGGCGGCATCGGGTCCTTCGCCGTCGCGGTATGGGTCGCCCGGAAGTACGGCACCCGCAACCTCACCCTCCTGATCGCCGACACGGGCATCGGGGACGACGATCTGTGGAGGTTCGCCGACGACACCAGCAGGCTTCTCGGTGTGCCGCTCACGAAGGTCGCCGATGGTCGTACCCCGTGGGAGGTTTTCCGCGACGTCCGGTTCCTCGGCAACGACCGGCTGGCTCCCTGCACGCGCCTGCTCAAGCAGGTGCCCTGCCGGGAGTGGATGGAGCAGCACGCCGACCCCGCCGACACGCTGGTGTACGTGGGGATCGAGAACAATCGGCGCAATCGGGCTCGGATCCCGGCGATCGCCCGGAACTGGAAGCCCTGGGTCACACGCTTCCCGCTGTGCGGGAAATGGGAGCCGGCCCGGACCAAGGAGCAACTCTTGGACGAGGCCCGGGCCCTGGGCGTCGCGCCGCCCCGCCTGTACGAGCTCGGGTTCAGCCACAACAACTGTGGAGGCACGTGCGTGCGCGCGGGCCAGCGGCAGTGGAAGCACTTGCTGGAGGTCCTGCCCGAGCGGTACGCGTATGCCCAGGAGCGGGAGGAGGAACTGCGGCAACTGCTCGGCGACGTCAGCATCCTCCGTCGTCGCCGTGGCGGCGAGGGCCGGCCCCTCCCGCTGAGCCTGCTGCGCGAGGAATAGCGGGTGCTCAGCGCAACGCCCCAGGCAGGTGGCCTGGGGCGTCTGCGTTCACGGGTCAGGTGGGCCGCCCTCACGGCGGCTGATGAGCCGATGCAGCATGCGCCGCAGTTCTGCCCAGACGGCTCGCGATTCGTATCCGAACATGTCCGCTCCCCCTCACTGCGGCCGGGCTCATCGCCCTCAGGCGCGCCGCTCCACCAGCGGGGGCAGGAGGCTGTCCCCCGGCCAGAAGGGCTGCTCGGTCGCAATGCCGGTGAGGAACACGCCGACGTCGTCCAGGACCGTGGCGCGCTCCGAAGACCCGTAGACAACGAAGTCGTCGGCCGCGGCGTCATAGGCGCGGACGTGGCTGTGGGGCCCCGTGCAGACGAGGGCACGCGCGATCTCGGGCAGGCCGAGGCTGAGGGCATCGCAGTCCCCGGAGCGGACGAGCTGCAGCAGGTCGGTGGTGACGCTCTCCCAGTCGCCGACAGTTGGCCAGTCGGCGCCGCCGTTCAGTTCGTGGGTGAGGGTGGCCAGCGGGATGATCTCGCCCGGCTGCCTTCCCCGGGTGAGGAGGTCGTGGATGCGGGCGCCGTCGGGCTGGGGCACCTGCGGGTGGAGCAGCGAGTCGGCGGCCACCACGGTGGTGTTGATCTCCTGGGTTCCGGGGCCGGGGTAGTACGGCTCGTGTGCGAAGAGGAGATAGACATGCGGGGTGCGGTCGGCCGAACCGGATTCGGGCCGTGGCATGAGCACGGTTCCTTTCGGCGGTGATGGGGCGGTCATGGGGCGATGTGTCGACGGCCGGATGCTCGGTGAGTGCGGGCCGGGGAGCCGCTCAAGGTCGCGGGTCTGGTCCTCGTCGGCGGTGGCGGCCTCGTGGGCGGTGCGATGGATGATCTGGGCGACCTGGTGGGCGAGTTGCAGCATCAGCCGCTCGCGGGCGATGAGGCCGTCTGAAACGGCGCGGGTGTCCCGGGCCTGGAGCAGACTGGCGGCGTCCCACAGCAGGTTGTGGCCGATCTCGGCCGAGCGGCGTAGTTCGTAGCGGTCGCTGCCGGCGGCGGCCTGGACGAGCGAGGTGTGCAGGGCGGCGAGGCGCTGCAGGTAGCGGCAGGCATCGTCGCCTTCGACGATGTGGACATGTTCGCGAGCCCGGCTGTCCAGCCGGTCGGGCAGGTGTTCGGCGAGCAGTGGGGCGAGAAGCATCGTCGGCAGGGCGACGTCGACGGGGACTGCGTGGCTCATGGCGAACAGGCCGGCGACCAGACTGACGAGCGCGACGGCCGCGGTGGAGAACCGCAGGGACCCGGGGATCCTGTCCGGGGCGATGCGCTGTGCGGGGCGCCTGGTCAGCCAGCGCAGAGCAAGGCGCTGCGTACGCGTCGCGCCGGGAGTGAGCACCGCGATCCGATGGGGGATCTCGGGCGGGCTGCCGTCGCCGGGGACGGTCCAGGCGAGCCAGCCCCATGGGGTGCGCTCGTGGACGAGCACCAGTTCGCGGGCGTCCGAGCAGGTGTGGTCGCGGACGTGGCCGGTCCGCAGGGCACGGGAGCGTTCTCTGTCCCACCACCGCGGGTCGCGGGTGAAGGGGCGCTCGTGGTGCGCGGGCGCGGTCGGCGATGGTGTGTGGAGCGTGGCTGTCACGGGCTGATTCCTTCCAGGTAGTGGTCTGTCAGGGCGGAGGCGCACGTGGTGCATTGGCCGTCGCCGTCGGGGTGGGCGCGCCGCGGTGTGGGACCGGGGCAGGTGCGGCAGAGCGGCCAGCCGAGGCAGGCCGGGCAGAGGTCCTCGCCGGGGGCGGTTCCGGGAACGCCGCAGCCGGCGCATTCGGTCAGGGCCCGGTAGGTCAGGGCCTCGCTCACCGTGCGCGCGGCGGCGGAGCCGGTCATCGGCTTGGGCGGCGGGGTATCCCACGCGGGTGCGTCATGGTGGTCGGCCGCGAGGGTGGGCGGCGGGTAGGCCTGGGCGGCGCGCAGGCGGGCAGCGCCGACCGTAGTCCGTACCGGATGGGGCAGGGGCCTGGCGGCGATGACGTGCCTCAGCTGATCGCGGCTCCAGCCGGATTCCAGCATCACGGTCACGACGCGGCCTTGGTCGGTCAGCGCCTGCCCGGTCAGCAGCAGCTCTGGGCGGGCTGCCCCGAGTTCGAGCAGCAGCCGGATCCCCCGGTGCATCTCGTCCGCCGCGGGCGCGGCCGGCGGGGACGTCGGTGTGTCCGGCCGGTCCGTCCATCCCGGTGTGCGCGACGCGTCGCCGCGGCACGGACGGAGGGGTCTGGTGTTCTGCTTGTTGGTCTTCTTTCTGTTGGTGTTCTTAGTGGACCGATCAGCCAACGTAGGTTTATCCACTGGTGGAAAACCCGACTCTGGTTGTGACCTGCTGCTTTGCAGAGCGGGCAGGTCGGTGAGGAAATACGCCGCCGCGCCGAGGGTGCCGTCTGGGCCGCGCTCGCGTTCCCGCACCAGGAAGCCGTGCTTCTCCAGCTCCTTCAGCCCGCTCTTGACGGCTGATTCACCGTCGCGGCCACGGCGGGCGATGTCGGAGACGGTCATCCGCCAGCCGTCCCGGTGCGTGGAGAGCAGTCCGAACAGGCCCTTGGCCTTGAAGGACAACTGGGGGTCGCGGAAGAGCTGGTTGGCGATCTGGGTGAACTGATCGGCCGCCATCACGCCCCGGCGGATCCCCGCCGGGAGGCCGCCGGCATGCTCGGCCTCGGGGGCCGTGACCATCACGTCGGCTTCGATCAGCGCGATGTCCAAGGTGGCCGGTCGGTCGGTGATGCAGTAGACGATCTCGCCGAGGGTGCCGTCCGGGCGGCGCAGGCGTTCACGGATCAGGTAGCCATGCGCCTCGAGCTCCTGCAGGCCGGTGCGTACCGCTTCCCGTCCGTCCGGGCCCAGGCGGACGAGGTCGGTGACCGTCACCTGCCAGCCGTTCCTGTGCGTTGAGACGTACCCGAAGATGCCCTTGGCTTTGAACGACAGCCCGGAGTCACGGAACAGCGCATTGGCGATCTGGGTGAACTGATCGGCCACCATGGCACCCCGGCGGATCCCCGCCCCGAAGCGGCTCACCGCCCTGCCTCCGACGCCTGCCGAGCGCAGTGGCCACGGCGGCAGACCGAGCCCGCCGAGATGGGGCGGTCGGTAGTCCTGGGCGTGGAGGCGTGCGTGTGTTCCATGGCGTCAGCTCACCCGCCGACCCCAACCAGGCTGACGGCCACGAGCCCCGACCATCGGTCACGATCCGGCAACGGAGCCGTCTAGCAGCCGTGGTCGGGCTCATGGTCGGGCCGACCACGGCTCCTTCAGCCCGGGCGCTCAGTGATTGCGCAGCCGACTGCGCCGCCCCGGACTGGCGTTGCGCAATCGGGCTGCGCAACCGGCCTGGGGATCCTGCGCAGTCGAGTTGTGGTGGGGTCGCTGCGCAGTCCGGCCGAGCTTCCTGATCTTCTCTTGCGCAGGTCCGTATCGCGCACTGCGCAGGCGTCTGTCACGGCCCCGCTGGCTTCCGTCTGCGCATCGGTGTCCGGGCCCTGTGGCCGGGCGGCACGTGATCGCACTCCCGTCTCCGGTCCGGGCAACACGCGCCGGACGCGATGGCCTGCCGCCAGATCGCGGCAGACCCATGGTCGGGGTCATGGTCGGCCCGACCATGACCCCGACCATGGACTTCGTGTCCCCATCGTGACCATGGTCGGGGGTTCGTGGTCGGTGGTCGGGTCGAGGTCGCCGGGTTTTCTCGAGGTCAGCAACATCCGTTCTGACCTGGGAGTTTGACCATGTCCCCTGGTAAGCAGGCCTCACAGAGCGAGGCCGCTGCTCCGATGGCGGCCGGCGCCCGGCTGGAGGCGATGCGCCGCCGCGTACGCCTCTCACGCGTGGCGGTCTGGACCGTCATCGCGGCCGGCCCCATCGCCCTCGCCGTCGCCGTCGCCTCCACCCCGACCACGGTCGCGGCGGCCCCCGCGACCAAGCCCACCGCCGTGCGCACCGTGGCATCCGCCACCGACCCGGGCGGCTATGCGCAGGTGTTCATCGGCGCGTGGCTGCGCAGCGACGCGAACGACGAGACGAGTGCGCAGGCGCGGCTTGCGCAGTCGATGGCTCCGGACGTCGAACTGCCCGCCCCGGCCGCCGATACGCAATCGGCTCCTCGGTTGGTGACGGCGGTGCGCAGTGCGCAGCGCGGCACCGGCGCGTGGACGGTGACGGTGGCTGCGCAAAACGCCAACGGCTCGGTGCGGTACTACGCCGTGCCGGTGGCAGCCGACAGCACGGGCTCCTCGTTCACGGTCACCGGTGCGCCCGGTGTGGTGGCCGGCCCGGCCCGGGCCGAGGTGCCGAAGTCGTCGTACGCCGTGACCGTCCCGGAGGGGGATCTGTCGTCCGCCGTCGGCGAGTTCCTCACCGCCTACCTGACGGGTGCCGGCGAGGTCGACCGCTACCTCGCGCCCGGCGTGAAGCTCACCGCTGTCTCCCCCGCCCCTTACACGGCGGTCGCCGTCCAGCAGGTGTCCGCCATCGAGGAGGCCGCGGCCGCCGAGCAGGTACCGGCGGACGGCACGAAAGTGCGGATCCTCGCCTCGGTGGAAGCCCGGGACGCGAACGGCCGGTGGCCGCTGGCGTACGAGCTCACGCTCAAGGCCCGCTCAGGCCGGTGGGAAGTCGCCGCGCTGGAGTCCGGGACTGCCCGGGACGGGGGTGCCCGATGAACACCGTGCACAGCCTGATGCTCGCCGGGCAGCTGGACGACCTCGGCAACTCGTGGATCAACATGTTCAAGGAGTGGGCGACGAAGGGGCTGCAGGCCGGTCTGATCTGCCTCGTCGTCGTCATCATGATCCAGAAGTTCAGCCTCAAAGCAGGGATCGGCGCCCTGCTCCTGATGGTGATCGCGCTCGGTCTGTACAACTCGCGCAACGACCTGGCGAACATGTTCACCGACGAGGTGAAGAACCCGTCGAAGGGCGCGCCCGCTGTTCCTGGGGTCGTCCGGTCCGAACTCCCGGTCTCTCGTGACCACTCGCCGGGCGTCGGGGGTTGGCTGTGAGCGCGACAGCCGCGGCACGGGTGGGCCGCTTTTACACCTCCGCCCGCCGCCATCCGTGGGTGCTGGGCAAGGTCGCGGACTGGAAGATCCCGCTCGGCCCGTACACGCCCGCGCAGATCGCGGTCGCTGTCGGCGGCGGCTTTCTCCTGATCAAGACCATCGGCTGGTGGTCGTGGATGGGGCCGGTCCCCATCGTCGCGTGGGTCTTGGTCATCTGGATGGTGCGCCGGCCGAAGATCCGGGGCCGTGCCCCGATGCAGGCCGCTTTGGGCTGGGTGCTGCTCGGCTGGCAGCCCCGCGGAGGGCGGATCGGCGGGCGGGCCGCCCGCGACCGTGCTCCCCACCCGCTGCTCGGCGGCTTCACCATCGAGGACACGCCCGCGCCCGCCCCCGCTGCGCAGCCGGCGCCCTCCCCTGCGGTTGGGCGGCGTCCAGCCCGGGCGCCGCACCCGAGGCCGGCCACAGACCGCTCGTCCGCACCCCGCCGCACACAGCCGGTTACTCCCCCGGTCGCAGCGGGGCCGGTGTCGGGTGTGCAGCAGCTGCTCGCGCTCGCCCAGCAGGGGGGTGCGCGGTGAGGGTTCCGATCCGTCACATCGCCGGGCACCTGGTGTGGTCGGTCCAGGGCAGCGTGTGGGCCGTCTACCGCCTGCACCCAGGCCCGGATGCGCAGGGTCGCCGTGAGGAGACCGTCCAGGGCACCTACGTGCCCGCGGCCGTCCGCGACGAACAGCTGGCAAAGATTACGCACTTGGTGCGCTCGCTGTCTGGGGCCCCGCGCCTGTACGGCCTGTGCGCGCAGGTCGACCCGGGTGAGATCGCCCTCAGGATGATCGAGGGCATCGAACCGGCCGAGCAGGCACCAGGTGCAGGCCGGCACCCGTGGGTGGAGAACGTCGAGGCAACGTTGGATCTGCTGGACGACCAGGAGATGCACCGCCGCACCCTGTGGCTGGCCGTGCCCCTGCAGACCGAGACCGCGGGCCTTCAGGTGTCGGCGTCCCTCGGTGCGGCGTGGGCCGAGGTCGCGCCGATGCTGGGCATGCGCCCGGCGCCAGTGGCCCGGCGCGAGGTGAGCGCCTACCGCGAGCATGCCTCCCGGGTGGAGGCTGCGCTCGCCGGCGGCATCGCCTTCCGCCCGGCCCGCCCGGCGGAGATCGTGTGGATGATCCAGCACGCCCTCCACCGCGGCCTCGCGGAGCCGCTGCTGGCTGAGGCCGAGACCAGCGAGATGTACGGCGGGCAGCTCCGTGACGGGGTGCTGCGCTCCCCCAGTTACGCCGACCTCGGCCAGGTGCGCCTGCAGGAAGGCGGCATCGACCCCGACCTCGACGACGTCGACGAGCTCAGGAGCGCGGGCCGGATCACGCGGTCGGGCCGCAAGGCGTGGTGGCGGGTGAACACCGGCTCGCCGCTCGGGCGGCGCTGGCTGCAGGTCGAGTCCGACACCGGGGTGGGCTACCAGGCTCAGTTGGCGCTGGCCGAGTGTCCGCCCGCGGTCAGCCAGGATGCCGCGGATCTGTTCGCCCAGCTGGAAACCCTCGACTTTCCCGTCGACTACACCGTCGACCTGACGCTCGTGCCCGCAGAGAAGGCGCGGGATCAGGTGCGGCGCAAGAAGAACGAACTCATCGACCAGGCCGACCAGTACGACGCCCGCCCCACCGGCATGCCCGCGTCCCTGACCGAGGCCGCCCGCGACCTGGGCGAGCTGGATGCCCGTCTCTCCCGCACCAGCGTGGAGGTCGAGGTGCAGTCCGTCACCGTGCTGACGGTGTGGGGGCCGACCGCCGCCGTCTGCGACGCCCGGGCCCGTGCCCTGGCCGCGCTGCTCGGCGGCGCCGACTACCGGGCTGTGCGCCCGGCCGGACTGCAGGAGGCCCTGTTCACCCTGGGGCTGCCCGGCACCGTACGGCCGGGTGTCGTGCGGGAGTTCACTCAACATCAGGTCTCCGAAGACTGGGCGCTGGGTGGGGCCTTCACCGCTGCGGAGGTCGGCGACCCCAATGGGATGTTCCTGGGCATCGACCTGGACTGCGGCACCACTCGCCCCGTCATGATCAACGTGGCGGATGCGCCCAAGGTCGATGCGTCCGCCTCCATGGGCATCGTCGGGGACCTCGGGGCGGGCAAGAGCGTCCTGCAGAAGCTGATCGCGGAGGCGGTGTGGGCGCGCGGCGGCTGCGCGATCTGCATCGACCGCACCCCCGTACGCGAGTGGGCGACCTTCGCGCGCACCGCCGCCAAGGGACGTGTCCAGATCATTGACGCCGCGCAGGCCGAGGTGTCCATCGACCCGCTGCGGATGTTCGACGGCCCGGAGGGTCGCCATTACGCCCTGTCCTATCTCACCCTGCAGCTCGGCATCGGCCCGATGAGCACCAATGGCGAGATCCTCCACCACGCCGTCGAGCAGGCCGCCCTCAGTGACGCGCCGTCCATGCACCGTGTCCTTGAGGTCCTCGAGGAGATGGCCACGCGCGAGGTAGGCAAGCGGCAGGACGCGGCTGCCACCCTTGCCGGCCTCATCCGGATCGTTGCCACCAACTCCCTGGCGCGGATGGTTTTCGACCCGACGCTGCCGCCGGTGCGGCTGGACGCGTCCAGCGCCTCCGACATGATCGTGATCACGACGACCGGTCTGAAGCTGCCGCCGAAGGCGGCGTTCGACAAGCCGGAGGTCCTGCACCAGCAGCCGCTGGAGGCGCTGATCGGCCGGGCGGTGCTCTACCTGATCGCCGCGATCGCCCGGCAGACGGCTTTCGAGGACCCCGAGCGGTTCACCGCGGTGGTGTTGGACGAGTTGTACTGGCTGACCTCGTCCACCGAGGGCACGGCCTTGGTCCACGAGATCCTCCACGACGGCCGCAAGCACGGCGCCGGCTTGGTGGCGGGCTCGCACGACGCCGAGGAACTTGGCCCCGACCGCGGTCTGATGGCCTACCGGGCGCTGGCCCGCACCGCCGACCGTGAACGCGCGCGTCGTGGCCTGGAGTTCGTCGGTCTCGACCCGAACGACGGCGAACTGCTGCGGCTGGTGACCACCGGCCTGTCCCCCGTCGGCCAGAAGGGCCGGGAGGGCGAGTTCCTGCTGACCTGCCCGCGGCAGAACACCGGCCGCATCAAGGTCTCCATCCCGCTCATCGAGCGCATCACCACCTCCATCACCACCACGCCAGGACGCCGCACGAGCGCTGCCTCCGCCTCCGTGCCGGAGCCGCCCGCTGGTGACGCCGTGGAGACCCGTCCGAAGGAAACCGTCTGATGACCACTTTGTCGTGGGACCGCTCGCGGCGTGTTGCCGCCGCCGTGAGCGTCCTCACCGTGATCGCCGTCGTCGTCGCCGCGGTCGTGCTCGCCCTCGGGGTGGGCGTGCCGGAAGCGTGGTGGCCGCACACCGGGCAGGCCTTCGCCGCCGACGCCGCGCACCAAGATCCCTGCGCCCTGATCGTGGGCCCGGCCAAGGCGTACTGCGAGCGCGGCGCCGCGAGCTCCGCCGCCGGCGTTCATCGGGACGTGGCCGGCGCGGCGTGGAGGCTGGGGACCGCCGGTGCAGGTGTGGGTGCTCTCGTGGTGTGGCGGCTGCGCGGCGCCGCTGGGCAAAGGCGGCGCTGACGTGTTCCGTCCAGACCGCGCGACCCTGCGTTCCGCCGGCTTCGTCGTGCTGCTCACCGGCGTATTCCTCATGGTGAACACCCAGGTCGTCTACGCGGCCGGCAGTAACAGCGAGACCGGAGACCTGCTCGCCCCGCTGAACATCTACTCCTCCGAGGGTGTGCCGATCGACGGGTACGACCTCAACGCCGAGGGCGGCTCCATCGTCGCCTTCAAGACCCAGGCCCTGTCCTTCGCCCTTTCGGGGTTGTTCACGCTGATCCGGCTGCTGGTCGGGCTGGCCGGGTGGGCGATCGAGGTGGCTTTCCGGTTCCCGCTGCTGAAGCTCCTCACCCGCCCGGCGCAGAAGGTCGCCGACACCTACGACACGGTGGTCGTCGACACGCTCGGACTGAAGGGGCTGTTGCTGGCTTGGGCTTTCGTTTTCGCGGGGTTCATGATCGTGCGTGGCCGGGTCGGCCGCGGTCTGGGCGAAATCTTCCTCACCCTGCTCATCGGGGCGATTGCTGCCTCGGCTCTCATCCGCCCCGACACCCTGCTCGGTCCGGACGGACCGCTGGGGCAGTCCCAGCAGGTGGCTGCCGAGGTCGCCCAGCAGAGCGTCAACTCCTACGACTGGGGCGGCAAGATCGCCAGCTATGACCCGTGCGCGGGCATGGCCGGCAATGCCGAGATCAAGTGCGAGGAGCAGCAGGGCGAAGGACCGGTCTCCTCAACAGAGGTGGCCAGGCCCATCCAGGATTCGATCACCAACGCCCTGATCGTCAAGCCGTACATGCTCCTTCAGTACGGGCGCATCCTCGACCCCGCCAAGGATTCCGACCGCAAGGCCTACGCCGTCCATCTGAAATGGATCACCGGTGGGTACATGCCCAGCTCGACCCCGTCGGACAAGGCGAAGGATGCCTGCAGCCTGATCCACGGGCCGGGCAAGAAGTACTGCGAACGCGGCGTCGACGACAAGCCGCCCAGCACCGACGACCTCCCCTCGCTCACACCCGGCGGCGAACTCCTCGACGCCTCCAATGCGATCGTCACCGACGAGGACCAGGCGTTCGCCGCGTTCCTCTCGGACATGAAGAAGGCCGGCCCGGTCGGCAAGTCGTGCGCGGCCTACGCCGAGAAGCCCACGTGGTGGCGGGTCGGCGGTGCCTTCCTGCTGCTGATCGCCGCGCTGTTCATCTGCGGCATGCTGCTTTCCAGCGCGATCGTTCTGCTCGGCGCCCAGGGTGTGTGCGCGGCCGCGGCGGCCGTCGGCGGCGTCACCTTCGTCGCGGGCATGCTGCCCGGGCCCGCGCGCCAGTCGGTGTGGAAGTGGCTGTCCCTGTGGGGGATCGCGGTCCTGGCCGTGGTCGGGATCTGCGCGTTCATTCCCTTCTTCGGGATCGCGATCGACGCGACCATCACCAACGGCCCCGACCTGATGGTCGAGCGGATCCTCCTCATCGACGTCCTCGCCATCGCCGGAGCGGCCGGACACCGCAGACTGCTGACCGGCATCACCTCCTTCGGCCGGCGCATGGCCATGCGGATGCGCTACGCCAAGGTGGGCGGCACCCACATGCCCGGCGACACCTCCGAGCTCGGCGCTGCCCTCGCCATGAACTCCCCTGGCGTGATGGGCGGATACGGCGGCGGGCTGCGCGCCTTCGCCGGCGGTAGGGGCGGCCGGTTCGGGATGCTCGGCACCCGCCAAAGGCTGATGGGGGCGCTCACCTCGTTCTTCGACGGCGCGGGCATGCCGGTGGACACAGGCGGAATCCTCGCCGATGCCACGGCCGAAGCCGGACGGGGTCTGGCCCCGCTCACCGCGGCGGCCGCCGTGGGCGGGCTGGGCGCACGGCTCGGCGCCAAGGGCGCGCACTGGCTGCTCATCGGGCGTCGGCCGGATAAGGAGCAGTTGGCCAAGTGGCGCAAGCCCACCGCCGACGGCGACCCGGGTGCGGGCGGCCCGTCGGACGGCGGCGACGACGGCGGTTCAGGCGGCACAGGGCCGCGGAGGCCCTCGGGCCCTCCCGACCGCTACCGCAATGAGCAGGGCCAGGTCGTCGACCGGAACTCCGGCCAGGTGCTGCACGACCAGAACGCCGACCGCACCCTGCTGTCGACACGGGCGCACAACCGGCTGGTCCGCTTCCGTGGCTACCGCATCCTGCACCGCGGGGGCCGGGCTGCGTACGGGGCAACCGTCGGCCTGCCGGCCAACGTCCGCCGGGCCCGGACGGGCGGCTCGCGCTACTCCGAAGACGCCCGCCAGCAGGTGCGGGTGTGGGGCAACACGGTTCGCGAGGACGGCCGGGCCTGGGCTGAAACGGGCCGTCACGTGTCCCGGGTCGTGCGGGATCACACGGACGACAGAGGGGGGACGGGTCCCTTCGTCAGCCGCCGCCTGCCGACCCGTCCATCACCGGCACCGGCACCGGTGCCGCGTCCGGCCGGCTCTGGTTCCCCGGGCCGTGCACGACCGTCCTCACCGCGGCCCGCTGCGCCTGCTGCCGGGGCCAGCACCCAGCCGACCCCGCCGCCGACGTCCCCGACCCGGCTCGGAGGCGGTGCGCCCCAGCGTCCGGCACCGGACCGGTCCGGGCCGGTCTTCCCCGGAGGAGGCGGCGCGCGCAGCAGCACCCGTGACGAGGCGCGAGCCCGCTTCCAGGAGCTGATGCGGCGCACCGCGTCCGACGCCGAGCGTCGTCGCCAGGAGCGGGCCCGGCAGCCGGAGGACGGTGAGGGCGGGTGAGGCCGTCCCGGCGCCGGATGGCGCGGTGGGGGTGTGTGGTGATGCTGTTGCTGTTCGCTGCCGTGTGCTGCGCAGCACCGGTAGGCAACGCGATCAGCGTGTACGTCGCGCTGAAGACGGGCCAGCAGGATGACGGCGGGATCGCCGAAGGCGGCAGTGCCGCGGACATCCCGCCGCGGATGCTGACCGCCTACAAGAAGGCTGTCCAGCAGGTCGGGAAGTACGTGCCGAAGTGCCAGGGCATGCGCTGGCCGATCCTCGCCGGGATCGCGAAGGTCGAGTCCAACCACGCGGTGGGCAGGAACATCGCCGCAGGCGGCGACATCCGGCCGAAGATCTACGGGGTTCTCCTCAACGGCTCCGGCCAGGGCGGCAACACCACCGCCTTCCCCGACACCGACAACGGCAAGTGGGACGGCACCTCTCAAGGTGAGCGAGCTGTAGGTCCCTTCCAGTTCCTGCCTTCCACGTGGGAGTCGATCGGCAAGGACGCAGGCGGCGACAAGATCGCCGACCCGCACAACGCCGATGACGCCGCGCTCGGCGCCGCGATCTACCTGTGTGGGGGCGGCCGTGACCTGACCCAGCGCGCCCAGCTGAAGTCCGCGATCCTGCAGTACAACCACTCGAGCGAGTACGTCGCCAACGTGCTGGGCTGGATCGTCCAGTACACGGCGGCCGCCAAGGACCCGGATCTGAAGAACGTCTCGGGGAAGGTCCGCACCGTCATCGAGGCGGCGCTCTCCCAGCGAGGGGTGCCGTACTCCTGGGGAGGCGGCAACGCGAGCGGCAAGTCGTACGGCATCTGCTGCTCCCCCAGCGGCAAGAGCGGCGCGAACATCAAGGGCTTCGACTGCTCGGGCCTGACCGTGTACGCGTACGCCAAGGTCGGCATCAGCCTTCCGCGCACTGCGGCCGCGCAGTCCGGCGTCGGCCAGCGCATCCCCGCCAGCCTCGGCACCGGCGCCCTCAAGCCGGGCGACCTGGTCTTCTACGCCTACGCCCCCGGACGCGATTCCACGATCTACCACGTTGGGATCTTCCTCGGCAGCGGTCAAATGATCAACGCCGCTCGCCCTGGCGCGGTCGTCCGGCTGGACTCGGTCAACGCCATGTCCGGCTTCGCGGGGGGAGCGCGGCTGCTGTGACCGCCACCCCACGCTCACCGCGTCTGCTGCTGCTGAGCACCGCCCTGCTCGCCGTCGCCGGCATCGCCCTGCTGGGCATGCCGCACGGTCAGCAGCCACCTGCTCCGGCGACATCGCCGACCGCGCAGGCGACCGCGGATCCGTCATCTGCGCTCTCCGCTCTGGGGCGGAAGCCGGCCGTGGCCACGGCTCCCTCCACGACACCCGCGGGATCGACACCGTCGGTCGTTGAGTCCGCTCTGCCGCCGCATGGCGAGGGCGTGGCCGGCGACCGGGCCATCCAGCGGTCGCTGGAGGCGGCGTGGCCCGCCGACCTTCCCGCCCCGGACGAGCGGGAGTTGCTCACCGCCGGGCGCGCGTTGCTGCGCGCGGACGCCACCGGAGTCGGCCGCGGGCAGTGGCCCACGGTCTTCCCCGACTCCGGCCAGGAGCTCGCCCCGGCCTTCGCCACCGCGCGCTTCCGCATCCAGGCCGCAATCGCCCGCCGCGACGGCAGCCCCACCAAGGCGGTGGTCCATCTGGTATGGGCCGGCATGGACCGCGGCGGCACCTTCACTGACCTCCGCATCACCGACTGGCACTTCACCCGAACAACTGCGACGAAGGGAGCAGTGTCGTGGACTCCGCAGCCCCGTACCTGACGAACCAAGCCGATGACACGGCCGCTGGTCAGGTACTCGGCCTGGTCACCAGCCTGGTCGACGCCGCCGACTGGCTCTACGACCACTGGTACCTGTTCGCCCTGGCCATCGCCGTGGTCTGGGGCGTAGGCGAGATGGTGGTACGCCGACTCGCGGCCAAGGCTTCCGCCGAGCGGATGGCCTTGGAGCTCGTCTCCAACCGGCACTTCGACCCGAGCCTGGAGGAGATCTTCCGGCGCGGTGTCCAGCTCGCCCGCGCGTCCACGGCCATGCCCTGGTGGGCGCCCCGCAGGGCGAAGACCGTGCAGATTCGGCTGCGCGCGGACGGCAGTGCGCCGTTGCGCTACCGCATCGAAGGCCCGGCGGGCGGTGAACGGCTGCTGTCCATCACCCCGTTCGGACCGGACATCACCGTCAACCGGGGCCGGCGGATCGTCGACGAGCCCCGCACACACACCGTGCGTGCCGAGTTCATCCTGCGGGGCAAGCTCACCTCCCCGCTGCGCGTGGTGCCGCTCAACCCCGACCCGCTCCAGCCGCTGGTCGACGCCGTGGCCGATCTGCGCGCCGAGCTCGGCGACCTCGCCGAGATCCGGCTCGACATCCAGCGCGCCCCGAAGTGGGCACTGCGGGCGCGCCGTCTGCAGCTGATGAGCGCCGCACGCCGGAGTGAACGTAGGGAGTCCCAGCGGGCCGCGCACTGGCTGCGGCAGGACGCCAGTGGCATCGAGGACTCCTTGGGCTTTCAGCTGCAGCAGCTCCTCAGTGACAACCCTGGCTCGGGCAACAGCCGGCGGCTGGTGATGCCGCCGGTCCCGCGCCGGGTGGAGCCGGCCGAGGCGCTGGGCAAGCTCGCCGAGGACGACCACCTTGTCCGGGTCCAGTTGCTGGTGATGTGCGCCTCGAACACCGAGGGGCGCGCCCAGGCGAGGCTCGCCCAGCTCCAGGCCGCGTTCGATGTGTTCGGCGGCCGCTCCCGGTGGGCCATGCGCGGTTGGCGGCTGGGCCCGTGGCGGTTCGGCGCCGATCACTGGCCCACCCGGCGCGGCTTCGAGCGCCGCTGGAATCTGGGGCACTGCCAGCCTCCCCGTGCGAACTGGGTCCGGTTGGATGAGCTGACCGGGCTGCTCAAGCCCCCCACCATGAACTGTCGCCTGCCGGTGCTCGCCGGGGACCTGCCGACCTTCGCCTTCGGCGAGTCCGAGTTGCTGCTGCAGGGCATCTACCGGGGCCCGGACGGCCGGGAGCGGCTGGTCGCCACCTACGCCGAGGAGACCCTGTTCGAGGTCGGGGTCGGCAAGGCCGGCGGCGGCAAGACCGAACGAGCGCTGGCGCAGGCGATCGGCTGGGCGCACGCGGGCGGCGGGCTGATCTTCGTCGACCCGCACCGCGACTCCTGGCCGCGCGCCCTGCCGTTCCTGGCGCACGACACCCTGATGTCGCGGATCGCATTGGTCGACCTCAACGGGCTCGGACCGAACCCGCGGGTGAGTTCGTGGAATCCGCTCGCCATGCACCAGGGCCAGACGGCGCACGAGGTCGTCGAGGCGATCGCCGACGCCTACGCCTCCGCACTGGCCTGGGACGACGCGACGGCACCGCGCGCGCTCACCATCCTCACGGCCGCGCTCACCGTCCTGGTTGCCGTCAACGAGGCGGCCTGCCAGGCGGGCCGGCCCGAGGACCAGGCAACGATCTTCCACGTACGGGCCCTGCTCACCGACGCGGCATTCCGCAAGGCAGCCCTCGCGACGGTGGCGGGCCGGCTGGATGAGGAGACCCGCGCGTGGTGGCAGTCGGTGTTCCCGACCCTGCCGCCCGACGCGTTCGCCGTGGTCCTCAACCCGATCGCCCAGCTGGCCGCCAACCCGGTCACCCGCGCGTTCCTCGGCCAGCCCGTCGGCGTCTACAACATCCGCGCGGCGATGGACTCCAAGATGATCGTGTGGGTGTGCCCGGGCGGCAACGGGCCTACCGACCGGCTCCTGACCGCGCTGCTCGCCCGCGATCTGCTGCGGGCCGCCCGCTCCCGCCGGGACACCCCCGAGGTGAAGCGGGTGCCGTTCCGCCCGTACTTCGACGAGCTCATCACGCTGACCGGCGCGGCCCCGGAGACCATCGCCGCGATGTTCGAGGATCTGCGCAAGTACCGGTGCCACATCCACGGCATGACCCAGCTGCTGGCCCGCCTCCCGGCCGCGGTGCGGCTGTCCCTGGTGCAGAACGCGTCCACGCTGGCCACCACCGCCGGGTCGAAGTCGGCGGTGGCACCGATCACCGCGGAGTGGGGCGACAACCCCAGCCCCGAGCGGGTCGCCACCATGGACCGGTTCGAGCACTACGTCTCCATGAACGTGCACGGGCGGCGCATCGGGCCCATCCAGCTGCGCGGGCCCCATCTCGATGACGTCTTCGCCGCCCAGGCCCGCCCGCGGGAGGTGCCCGCGCTGGAGCGGGCCGCCCAGGCCAACGCCGGAGCCCTCCCGCTGGACCAGCTCACCGACCGCGCCGCGAAGCAGCTCGGCCGCGTCACCGCCTTCCTCGCCGCGCACTCCCCTGCCGGCGCCGCCGCTGTCCACCTGTCGAAGGAAAACGAATGGAAATGACCGCTGCACAGCCGAAGGACCGTACGGCGGCGGGCTTCACGCCCAGCCCCGTGGAGTCCCTCGCGCATCAGCTCCTGGCCACGCTCGCCCAGCACCGCATGGCCTCCACCGGCCAGCTGCACGTCCTGCTGCGTCCCGACCGCTCCCGCCAGTCGGTTTCGGAGCGGCTGAACGATCTGCTCGACGAGCGCCTGGTCGACTTCGCGGTGCTGCCCCAGTCCCATCGCACCCGGGTCTGGTACCTCACGCCGAAGGGCGCCCGCCTCACGAGGGACTGGCCAGCGCTGCGGGGCCGCCCGCCGTATCCGATCACCACGGCGACGGCCGCCTCGCTGAAGACCCCCCACACCCTGACCGTTGTGCGCACGCACCTGGCGTTCGTCGCCGATGCCCGCCGCCGCGGTGACGAGCACGGACACCTGGACTGGACCCCCGAGGTGTTCCACGCGATCGGTGACGGAGAGAAGGTCGTGGCCGACGCGGTCATGCACTACACCCTCATCGACGGCCAGCAACGGCGGAAGCTCAGGGCGTTCGTCGAGGTCGACCGCGCCACCATGGGGGCTGAGCGGCTGGCCGCGAAACTGATCGAGTACGCCCGTCTGTGGGCGTACGAGCCGCAGCCCGTCGGCCGGCGCCGGCAGGCGGGCGGGCCCGGATGGCTGCGCTGGTACCCGGTGTTCCCGCGGGTTCTCTTCGTGCTGACCGGCGCCGGACGGCAGGCGATGGACAACCGGATCAGCGACCTCAAGGCCATGGTCGCCCACCATCCGCTCGTGGCTGAGATGGCCCGCGAGGTGCCGCTGGGAGCAGCTGTCCTCGAAGACATCGAAGAGCACGGGGCCACCGATGACGTGTGGGAGCCGCTGGCTGGCGGCAAGCCCCGTCCCTGGACCGAGCTGTGACACCGCATCAGTCGCGGGCGGCCGAATGTCGCAGGCTTGCAACTGCTCCGGAAACCACTTGAGCTTTGCTCGCGCGAACCAGTAATTTACTGCTGCACGGCAGGGTGTCGACTCAAAAACACCTTGCTTGCACGGACATTAGGGGATGTCAGATGACACAGACGACTGGCGCGATTCGCAGCAACGAAGGATGCGAGGCGGAAGTGTGGCCCCTGCGGACGCGGGCCGTCTCGCACATCGGGAGCGCTTACGTGCTCGAGGGAACCGGCGACTTCGACCTGGACGACCTGAACCTGGTCCGCGGCCGGTTCCCGGACCGGCACGTGACGCTCGACGGTGACGTGATCACCGTGTGGCCCACACTCCCGCCCGGCCGGTGAGGACGCCCCCGCCGCCCGCCCGCCACTGGGGCCGCGACGGCCACGCGGCCCTCTCCCTTGCGGACTCCTCACCGAAAGGACGCAGTGCCATGAGCACTTGGACCACCGCGCCCCTGGGCAGGCGCCTCGCGGCGCTGGCGATCACGGCCGGGCTGATGCTGGGAGCGGCCGCCTGTTCGGACGGCAGCGAGCAGCAGGACCGCGCGCTGGCAGCCGCCTCCGACGCCGGCAGCTCCGCCCCGGGCCCGCAGGAGGTGCGGGCGGGCACACCGCTGGCTGAACTCCAAGGGCAGAACGGCCTGGCACTGACGATCACGTCTGCCGAGCGGGACCCGGCCGGCTACCTCACCGTCCGCGGTGACCTGAAGAACGACGGGGCCGAACTGACCGTCGTCCCCGCGGAGCTGCGCGGCAACGAGCTCGAGGTCCTCAGGACCGGCCCGTCGCTGGCCGGGGCCGTCGTGGACTTCGCCCGGAGCAAGCGCTACTACGTGCTGCGCGACACCGACGGACACCCCCTGACCACCACCGGTCTCTCCACGCTCAAGGCCGGGGGAAGGCGTGCGCGTCTTCATGCAGTTCCCCGCCCCTCCAGCGAGCACGACCACGGTCGGCTTCCAACTGCCGCTGTTCGACACCGCGAACATCAAGATCTCCGGATGAGGTGAGCAGCACCATGCGCCCGATCCGACCCCGCTTCACGGCCTCGCTCCTCGCCCTCACCGCCCTGGCAGCGACCTTGGGGGCGTCCTCCACCAGCGTGCAGCAGGCAGCCGCCAGTTCCCACCGGAGCCGCTCCGGCCTCGCGCTGCGCAGCGGCGCGAGGCTCGCCCCTCCGAAGATTCTCGATCTCTCCTCGGACCCGGCCGGCATCAGCCGGGTGGTCGGGGACCAGGACGGCGGCGAGCGCCGCGCGGACACGAACACGGAGGTGACGTACGAGCTCCAGGCCGAGGTGCTGTTCACCGAGGACAGTGCACGGCTGAGTGATGCGGCACGGTCCCGCATCACTGCGATCGCCCGGGAGATCGAGCAGCGGAGAGCAACACGAGTCCGCGTCTCCGGCTTCACCGACAACCTCGGCTCATCCGTGCACGGCGACGTGCTGTCCACGCAGCGCGCCGACGCCGTGCGGGCCGTCCTGGCTGCTGAACTCCACGCCGCCGCAGTCGTGTTCGAAACACGCGGGTTCGGGGAGAGGCACCCGGTCGCGTCCAACGCCACGGAGGCCGGCCAGAAGAAGAACCGGCGAGTGGAGGCACGTGACAGGAGGTTGGGACCGTCCTGCCGAGATTCGCCCGTTCGTACGCGAGCGGGACGAGCGAACACACAGAAATACAAAGCGACATTCGGTTCCGAAAGCGACCGGATACACCCGCGTTGTACGAGTGAACTCAAATATCGAGCTGGGAAGTTGACTGGCATATGCGTAATCTTGCCGCTACGCAAACGGATCACCGCAGCTGGACCAGGCCGCGGAACTGGACTGCCGTCCGTCGGCGGCTCAGGCAGCGGTCATGTCACACCGCGCCGTACGGGGAGGCATCGTGAAACGTCGCGCACACATTCCTCTTTCCGCTGTTCACTTCCGAAAGGTCGCCGCCGCCTCCATCACGCTGTGCGCTGCGCTCGCCTTGACCGCGTGCAGCTCATCCGACGGGAAGGATGGGGCGACGGACGAGTCCCCGAGCGTCACGCAGTCCCCCACGGCATCTGCCACCGCTGACCCGAAGGACACGGCGAAGAAGGAAGCGATCGCCACATATGGGGCCTACTGGCGGGAGATGGAAAAGCTCTACGCCGACCCCACCGGCAAGAGCGCGCATCTTGATCAGTACGCCGCATCCGCCGCCTTGAAGAACGCCGAGGCCGACGCCAAGCGCGCCCATGACCGCGGCCGCATCTACACCGGCAGCGTCGCCCTCACCGACCAGACGGTCACCAAGGTCGAAGCAGAGGGCAAGATCCCAAACGCGACCGTCTCCAGCTGCCTGGACATTTCCAAGTGGCAGACCGTCGACGCCGAAACCAAGAAGCCGGTGTCCCTCCCGGAAAACCGGCTGACGAAGTACTTGATCGTCAGCACCGTCGAGAAGTACCCGGGAGGGTGGCGCGTCACTAGCGATGAGCCCCAAGGGAAGTCATGTTGACACGCTGCATCGCCATCACCGCAGCAACCCTCCTGGCCGCGCTCTCCATCCCTGTCACCAGCCACGCGGAAGACGACCCCAAGGGCGACGGCGGTATCGAGTGCGGCCTGTACACCTGCCAGGTCGAGGTCGACGTTCCCGGACAGGGTGGCGGTCAAGCAGGGGGCAGCGACAGCACGGGCGGAACAGGTGGAAGCGGTTCGTCTGTCGGTGACGACGGCAATACGACGGTCTGCAAATATAAGCTCGCAGACCCGCAGCCGCCCGCCGACAGTTTGGACTGGGAAGGCCACGAACCCGGCGACGGGGCCGTGTACGAACAGACATGCGGTTGGGGTGACCTCGACGGAAACACCATCGTTCGGATGGTGTGGCTGGCTGATCCGCCCGAGCAAGTGACGGTCGACCCGGCTGTCTTGGCGCAGCGAGCAGTCGACTCGATGACGCTGCTCGGTCCGGACATCGCCAGCCCGCGTGCGGCCGGGAAGTACACGGTCGGTGTTCCGATGTGGATGTGGGTCAACCAGAGCGCCACGACCTACGGACCGAACACCGCGTCGGCCACGGCGGGCGGGGTCACCGTCACCGCGACCGCGGAGGTGTCGAAGATTGTGTGGACGATGGGCGACGGTGCCTCCGTGACCTGCACCGGCCCCGGTACCTCCTACACATCGTCCGAGGGCATGGCCCAGTCCCCGACCTGCGGACATGTGTACTCCAAGACTTCGGCCGGTGCCCAGAACAGCAAGTTCCCGGTGACCGCGACCTCAACATGGACGATCAACTGGCAGGGCGGCGGACAAGCCGGCCAGCTCACCGAGGTCCGGCAGACCAACGTGCAGGTGGCGGTCGGCGAAGTCCAGGTCGTCAGGTAAAGCCGCCGGAAGGACAGAACGGTGAGCAAGACCCAAGTAGACACAGCTCCGAACGGCGTCCCCCAGCAGGGACGTGTGGCTGGGCCCGTGGCCCCGCCCCGAGTGTCGGCCCGGAGGCGACGACCAGGTGTCATCGCCCTGTCGCTGGCGCTGATCGCCGCCGGAGGCGCCGGAGTTGCCGTCCTCCTGCTCCAGGTCGGCAACCGCACCGACGTGGTGACCGTGGTCCGCGACGTCCAGGTCGGCCAGGTCCTCACCGAGGACGACCTGGGCAAGGCGTCCGTCGCCCTGGACCCAGCCGTCAAGGCGGTGCGCTCGGACGACCTGAAGTCGGTGGTCGGCAAGCGGGCCGCTGTCGAACTCAAGCCCGGCTCCTTGCTCGCCCCCTCGCAGGTGACGAAGGACTCGCTGGTGAAGGCCGGTGAGCAGTTGGTGCCGATCGGCCTGGAGCCCAAGCAGATCCCGGCCACCGCGCTGGTGCCGGGCCAGAAGGTCGAGCTGGTGCACGTCCCGGCCCAGGGAACGACGGATACCGGCAAGACGTCCGACGCTGCTCCGCAGACCATCGACGGCCGGGTCGTGAAGGCGTCCGGCGCCGCCCCCGGTACCGGGGTCGTGGTCGTCGACGTCGCGACGTCCGCGACCGACGGTCCCACAGCCGCCGCGTGGGAGGCGGCCGGCACCCTGCGTCTGGTCCTCGCTGCTCCGGACGGCAACTGATGGCTGTCATTGCGCTCGCCGGCTGCAGTGGCGCGCCCGGCGTGACCACCAGCGCTCTCGCCCTGCTCCTGTCATGGCCGCTGGAGGCAGGCCGGCGGATGATCCTGGCCGAGTGCGACCCGGACGGCGGTGCCGTTCTGCACGGGCTGCTGCAGGGCACGCTCGGCGACCGGTACGGGCTGCGCAACCTCAGCGTCGCTGCCCGCAAGGGCGAGTTCAGCGACGCCTTCTGGCGGCAACTGATTGACCTGAGCAGCGAGGACAGCAAGAAGGAGTCACCGCGCGACCGGCTGCTGCTGCCCGGCATCACCGACCCCTCGCAGGCGGCGAGCCTCGGCCAGGTGTGGAAGATCTTGGCGCAGATGTTCCGCGGCATCGAGGCCGAGAGCGGCCACGATGTCCTCATCGACCTCGGCCGGCGAGGGGCCTACGGGCCCTCCGGGGTCCTTGCCGAGCAGGCCGACGCCACGTTCGTGGTGGTCCGCAACACCCTGCGCTGCCTGCAGGCGGCAGAGGGCCGTGTACGCGCACTCGAGGAACGCGTAGGTGACGTCAGCGTGCTGATGATCAACGAGGGCCCGTATCCCGCAGGCGAGGTGCAGCGTGTGCTGCAGGTGCCCGTGATCGCCACCCTGCCGTACGCACCGAAGGACGCCCGCGTGCTGTCCGACGGCGCCGAACAGCCACGCCACTTCACCAAGTCGCCGCTGATGAAGGCCGCCCGCACGGGCAGCACGCTGCTTCTCCAGCGGGCCGCCATGCGCCGGGCCCGCCTCGATCCAGGCAGCCTGCGCGCTGCAGGCGGGGAGGTGACGCATGCAGGCTAGGCCCCTGCACCCCGACCCCACGGTGGCACCGCTGCCCCAGCAGTGGGTGCACCAGGCCAACGGCACACCGCCACCTTCCGGCGCTGCCGCGAGTACACAGGTGCTCGGCACGGCGGTTCCTCAGATCACCGTCGCCTACCGGGTGGCCCGGGACATTGCGTCCCAGGTCGCCAGGCAGCGCGAGGAACTCCTCAAGACCAAGCCCGACATGGACCGGGACAGCGAAGAGCAGCGCTGTCTGAACTGGATCGCCGAGGCTGTTGCGCTCTGGTCCGACGCCCAGGCGATGACGCCCCAAGAGGATGAGGCGCTGCGGCGCGCCGTGTACGACCTTCTCTTTCGGGCCGGCCGGCTCCAGCCGTACCTGGACGACGAGCGGGTCGAGGACATCATCATCCAGGGCCCGCACGAGGTCTGGCTCGACTACGGCGACGGCGAACGCCGCCGGGTCGGCCCGATCGCCGACTCCGAAGAGGAACTGCTGGAGCTTCTGCGGGAATTGGCCCGGGGATCCGGGCACAGCGAGCGCACCATCTCCACCGCGAACCCCACTCTCGCCCTGTCCCTGGCCGATGGCTCCCGCCTGCAGGCCATCACCGGGCTCGGTCCGATGACGTATGCGGTCATCCGCCGGCACCGGGTCTCCCACGCGAATCTCGACGACCTGGTCCGGCTGGGGACCATCGACCCGATCCTGCGCGATTTCCTCGGCGCGTGCGTGCGCGCGGAGAAGAACATCATGATCGCGGGGAAGCAGAAGGCCGGGAAGACCACGCTGATGCGGGCGATGCTCAAGGAGTTCGCCCCGGAGTGCCGGTTTGCGACCATCCAGACTGAGGATGAGTTGTTCGCCCACGCCAACGGCTACCACAAACAGGTCGTGTCCCTGGTGGGCCGGGAGTCGAACGGGGAGAAGGACGTCACCGGGCGTGGCGCCGGCGAGGTCACGCTCCTGGACCTGATGCACCCAGCGCTGCGGATGTCGCTGGAGCGGATCGTGGTCGGCGAGGTCCGCGGGCCCGAAGTCGTCGCGATGATGCAGGCGTTGACGAACGGGTCGGGCGGCAACCTGTGCACTATTCACGCGCGGCGGCCGGACATCATCTTCGACCGGATCGCCGAGCTGTACGCGCTCGCCCAGGAGAACCTGTCCGAGCAGCTTGCATATCGGCAGACCGCCAACGGCCTGGACTTCATCGTGTACGTCGACATGACGGACGAGGCGCAGATCGGCGGTCGCCGCCACCGCTACGTCTCCCACGTCCTGGAGCTGACCGGGATCGGCGAGAACGGCCGTCCCGCCACCAATGAAATCTTCGCCCCCGGAGCTGAGTGGGGAGAGCTGCGGGCGGTGCCGAAGATGGACCCGGGCTGCATCGACGACCTGCGCCGCGTCGGCTTCGACTCCTCGCTGCTGCAGCAGCCCTACGGGGCCTGGCCGGCGCCGCTGCCGCTGAAGGTGGGGGTGAGCCGATGACCCTGTTGTTCGGGCTGCTGTGCGGCATGGCCGTCGTCGGCGGGCTGATCGGTGTCGTGGCCGGTGCCGTGGGCACCACGGCGGCGCGGCGGGCCCCGCTACTCAAGCGCTGGCAAGCGGTCTTGCGCGGCGGGAAGAGCCAGAGCGAGGACGCGCGGATGCGGCGGCGGACCCTCATGGTCGCGGCCGTCGTGGTCTTCGTAGCCGTGTGGCTGGTATCCGGGAACTTCGTCGGCGGTGCCCTGCTGGGCACGGCCGTCATCGGCGTGCCCTGGCTGATCACCCCCGCGCAGATGGCGCAGGAGCGCATCGGCCAGCTGGAGGGCTTAAGTGAGTGGACGCAGCGGCTGGCCGGCCTGCTGCGGCTGGGTATGGGCCTGGAACAGGCGATGATCACCAGCCGTCAGGGGGCGCCGGACGAACTCGCCGGGCAGATCATCAACCTCTCCGACCGGCTGCGCCTGGGCTGGCGGCCGGAAGGAGCGCTGCGCGCGTTCGCCGACGAACTCGACGACGTCACAGCCGACAAGGTGACCGCAGCGCTCATCCTGTCCGTCAACGACCGTGGCCCGGGCCTGGCTCAGGCATTGGAGGATCTGTCGGGCACCGTCCGCGAGGAGGTCGCCCGCAAGCGTGCCATCGAGGCCGACCGGGCGAAGCCGCGTACCACCGTGCGGTGGATGACCATCATCACCGTGGGGGTCGTGGTGGCCGGGTTCTTCGTGCCCAGCTATACGAAGCCGTACTCCACGCTGCTGGGCCAGCTCGTGCTGGCCTTCCTGACGGCCGGATTCGTCGGAGTGCTGGCCCTGATGCGGCAGCTGGGCTCCTTCCGCCGCATCCCCCGCTTCCTCATTCCCGACCCGACCAGCACGGTCCGGCTGCCTGCGCCCGTGCCGGAGCCGGAGCAGCCGGTCGGCGCCCGCGAGCCGGAAGGAGCCGCGTCGTGAACCTGATCCCCGTCGTTGTGACCGGCGGCACGGTCGGCGCCGGCGTCGCCTTGCTGATTAGGGAACTGCTGCAGCCGCAGCCCGCGTTGGGGCCGGCCCTGAAGCGCAGTGCCCCGGCCACGTTGACGATGCCCGGGCCGGAGCTGGACCGCGAGGAGGTGTGGGGCCGGTGGCTGCTGGCCCGCCTCGAGCGGCTCCCGGGCGTGAGGGTGCCCACGACGAACCTGGCCCTGCTCGGGCAGGGGCCGGGCCAGTTCATGCTCAAGAAGGCCGGACTCGCCGCGCTGGGCCTGCTCTGCCCCGTGATCGCGACGATCCCGTGGGTCATCGCGGGCGTCGGCCTGCCGTTCTACGTGCCCGCCGGCGTCGGGCTCATCGTCGCCGCCCTGCTGTTCATCACCCCCGACTTGGCGGTGCGGGACCAGGCCAAGCGGGCACGGGAGGAGTTCGCGCACGCCCTGTCCGCCTACCTCGACCTGGTCGCGCTCAAGCGGGCCGCCGACGCCGGCCCCGCCGAGGCCCTGGAAAAGGCGGCAGAGGTCGGCGAGGGCTGGCCGTTCCTGTATCTGCAGGGCGCACTGCGCCGGGCTCGGCTGGAGAAGATCCCGCCCTATCAGGCACTCACGGAACTCGCGGCCGAGTACGACCTGCCCGTCCTGGACGACGTCGCCGACATCATGCGCGGCAGCGCCACGGACGGCGCCGCCGTGTACAAGGCGCTGCGGGCCCGTACCGCCGCGCTGAATGCGGAACTGCTGGCTGATCAGGCAGCCGAGGCGAACGCGGCCAGCGAGAAGATGACCGCGCCGGGAGCTCTCCTGGCCGTCTTGGTGATGCTGCTGATGGCTTTTCCCGCGGTGATCCGCATGCTGACCGTCTGAAGACCACTCCGACTCGTTCAACGCTCCAGAGAGGTACGGAACATGACGCACACCGCAGCCCGCACCCGCCGTGCTGTGCTCCGGGCGACCACGCACCCGCACACCGGCCCGTACACCGCGTCCCAGGGACCGGGGCCTGTTCGTCGGGGAGCGCGTGCCTGGGCGCGCGCCAACAAGGCGGTCCTCCGGCTGACCACACGCGTGCAGGAAGGCCTTCAGGAGGCCGCCCGCCGGCCGGACCGCGGCGACATCTCCACCACGACCGTCATCATCTGGGTGGCCGCCGTCACCGGTTCCGTCCTGATCGCCGGGACCATCGCCGTCGTCATCGCCAAGTACAACGGCAAGCTCAACGGGCTGTGACCGAGCGGCTGAAGGACTGGTGGCAGGGGCGAAGATGGCGCGACGACCGCGGTGACACCAGCATCCAGATGGCGATCATCTTCCCGTTCGTGCTGCTCGCCACACTCGCCGTCATCCAGGCCTCCATGTGGTACTACGCGCGGCAGATCGCCCTGACCGCTGCCCGCGAAGGCGCCACCGCGGCCCGTGCCTACCAGTCGAGTCCGGCCGAGGGCGCGGCCCAGGCGCAGGCCGTGCTGGGGCGCACTGCGGGCGACAGCCTGAGCGGCTGCAGCGTCACGGCCAGCAGCGACGGGCAGCGTGTGCGGGTCCAGGTATCCGGCACGGCCCTGTCGATGATCCCAGGTCTGTCGGGCCTGCGGGTCACGCAGTCGGCGTCCGGCCCGGTGGAGCGCTGGACTGTCCCGGGGGAGTGAATCACGTGCGATACATGGCCCGCCTGGCTCACAGGATTCGCAGTGACGAGGGCAGTGCCGCGATCGAAGCGGCCATCGTCCTCCCGCCGCTGATCATGTTCCTGTGCCTGGCGATCGCCGGCGGCCGCATCGTCACCTCCGGCGCGAAGATCGACTCTGCGGCTGAGGACGCGGCCCGGGAAGCATCCATTCACCGCACCGCGGCGGCCGCCCAAGGGGCCGCGCAGTCAGCAGCCGCAGAGTCCCTGGGCGACCAGGGCATCACGTGCGCGTCGACATCCGTCCGCGTCAACACCGGCGGCCTGAGTGCGCCGGTAGGGCAGGTCGGCACCGTCACCGTGACCGTGACCTGCACGGTCAATCTGGCGGATCTGCTGCTGCCGGGCGTGCCGGGAGCCAAGACACTCACGTCGACGGCGACCTCGGTAGTGGACCAGTACAGACAGCGAGGCGACTGATGATCTTGCACCGGATACGGCAGGCCAGCGGTGAAGACCGGGGCGGCGTCACGGTGTTCGTCGCCGTGTGCGTGTTCGCGCTGATCGGCATCATCGGCGTCGCCGTCGACGGCGGCAGCAAGATGCGCGCCACCGAGCGCGCCGACTACATCGCCGGCGAGGCCGCCCGGGCCGGCGGGCAGGCCATCGACCCCGCCGACGCCATCAACGGCACCGCGATCACCGTCGATCCCCAAGTCGCGGCGGCCGCGGCGCAGGCCTACCTGCACTCCGCCGGCGCCACCGGCACGGTCAGCGTGGCCGGCGACGGCACAACCCTCACCGTCACCGTCACGGGCTCGTACGACACGACGTTCCTGTCGGTGGTCGGGATCGGCTCTCTGCCGGTGACCGGCCATGGCACAGCCACACTCCTGCACGGCGTCACCGCTCCCGAAGGAAACTGATGCGCACCACCCGCTCCCCCGCCGCAACGATGGGCCACGCCCTGGCCCGGGTCTTCAAGGCCGTGATGAGCCTGCTCGTCCTGGCCGCCGCGGTCGCCGGGCTGCCGCTGCTGCTGGCCTGGGCCACCCCAGTCATCTGGGCCACCACCCACGACGACCTCACCCACCTGCTGGACCGGCAGGACACCGGCAGCGTATTCCTGCTGCTGCTCATCGCCGTGGGCTGGACCGGGTGGGCGCAGTTCACCTTCTGCGCGGTACGCGAGCTGATCGCACAGCTGCGGGGCCGCACCTGGCACGCCCCGCGAGGGATGGGCGCCTCACAGCGCGCCGCAGCCCTGCTGATCGGCAGCATCCTGGTACTTCTGCCCACCAGCTCGGCACTGGCCTCCAACGCCCAGGCCGCCCCCGCCACCACCGCGGGACTTGTGCCGGGCCAGGCGGTCCAGCCCCCGCAGGCCACCGCCCAAGCCGACCATGCCTCACCCGCATCCTCCGCGAGCACCCAGGCGTCGCGTACGTACACGGTACGCGAGACGCGGCCGGCGGAGAGCCTGTGGGCCATCGCCGAACACGAGTTGGGAGACGGCGAACGGTGGCGGGAGATCGCCGACCTGAACAAGGGACGGACCATGGCCGACGGCACCCTCTTCCGCGCGAACAGCTTTCTGCAGCCCGGCTGGCAGCTCCACATGCCCAAGACCGCCAACGGTCGGCCTTCGCATCGTCGCCTCGTCGGCCGCGGCGCCGCAGGAGCGCGGCGATCGCCCTGGCATCGCCGTACTGGTAGGCATTGAGGGTGGGGCGGAAGCCGTCACCACCGTGGTACGGGTCGTCGCTCTGGTAGGAGCTCGCGGTGTACTCCATCGCGTCCCATACCGGTGTCTGCCAGTAGAGACCGACCTCGTCGTCGAACTGCGGAGCCCATCCGTTCCACTGACGCTCCAGCTCGGGAAGCAGACCGAGGGCGTGCTCCCATCTGCCGTCGGCCGAGGCCCGGGCCACGACGGCGTCCGCGATCCAGAAGGAGTACTGGTGTGCCCAGTCGGTGGTGTTCTTGTTGAGGGCGTCCGTGGCCGGCTTGGGCCCTGAACCGCTGCCGTGCAGCCAGTAGCCGATGTAGTCGTCGAGGTAGCGGTGGTCGCGCAGCCAGCGTGCCTCGCGGATGTGGTGAGCGGCAGCGGCGACGATCCCGCCGTACGGCGCGGAGTAGCCGACCGGACCCAGGAACTCCGAGAGGATCCACCCCTCATCGGGCCCGGTGTACTTGAGGGCATGCTTGATCACGCGCCACCGGTAGTAGTAGGTGTCCCGTATCGCGGTATCGGGCAGGTCGACGAAGGGGATGTTCGCTTCGTACCACTCGGGCTCCGGCAGGTCCGCGAGCAGCGACCGGTGGTCGAGGAAGGCTGTTCCGGGTCCCACTGCCGGGTACATCGCAGGCGTGGCCGAACCCTCGCCGGCTGCGGTCGCCTTGCCCGGAGGGCTGCTTGGTGCCATCACGCGTGCGGCCGCGCCGGCCGGCAACGAACCGCTCAGGGCCAGCGAGCCCAGAGCCGCGGTGCCGCCGTGAAGAAATCGCCGACGATCGAGGGTCATGCGAGTACTCCTTCCGCGAGAACGAGCGGACAGGTCCCTCCCGGGAGGTTCGACGGGTGGAACGCCGGAGGTTCACGGCTCAGACTGCCATGAGTCGATGCTCAGTTGAAGAGTCTGTGCAACGTTGTAAACCGAGCTGCCGTACGCGCCTCGACGCCCTCATCCAGATGCCGTCGGCTCGTGACGGTGCGCATCGCGTCCAGGGCACCGGTAGCGCGGCCGCCTCGCGCAGTTCGGCGGCAGCCTGGGGACGAACTCGGCGAGCGTGGCGTCCGGCTCGGTCGGCCAGCGGGCCGTGGCCGGATGATCGGCGCCCACGGCGGGCCACGCCGCTCATCGGTCGGCCCGCCCCTCTTGCGCCTACCTCAGGCAGTCGGCCTACCGCAGGAATCACAGGCCGTCAGCTCCAGCCGACACCACGCCCTGACGCTCCAGGTCTGGTCCGGTCGGCCGTGCACCGCCGGGCGCTCGGCCAGTTTCTGTTCCGACACGGCGAACAGCCCGTCACTGAGCGGCAGCGGCAACGACGCCGGTCCTCTGGAAGCCGGCGCTCTCGGCCCGTCCTTGGACCGGGCCTTGCGCCGGGCGCTGTACCGACCGGATGTTGACGCATTGACAGGTACACGAGCCTCGGTTACAACGTTGTATGGCGGGCCACACGGCCATCGCCGACAGCCACGCCGTGGACGCCGTTGCTACCACTCCCCCGAGGTGATGCCATGAGACGCGTCCTGTCGGCGTTGTCCACACTGCTCACCCTCATCGGCCTGCTCTCCGTCGCCCCGGTTGCTCACTCCGTGCCGGGCGGCGGCACTCAGATGTGGCCGGGGTACTCGTACTACCCGAGGCTGGTCCGCCTGGAGCACAACGGGTCGTCGAACGGCACGGTGGTGGCCGCGGTCGTCACCAACCAGAACAGCAACTGGGTCGGCGCCATCTTCCACAGCACCGACAACGGCAGAACGTACACACAGGTCGGCGCCGTCAACGACCCGGTCAACTCCACCGGCATGTGCTGCCAGACCCTCTACGAACTGCCGAGCGCCGTGGGCGGCATGCCCGCCGGCACGCTCCTGTGGGCGGCGTCCTTCGGAGCCGACGCGGGCAGCGGCAGGCACATGTCGATCCGGGTGTGGCGCAGCGACGACCTCGGTGCGAGCTGGTCGTATCTGTCCACCGTGACCACGGCATCGAGCAGTCTCGGCCTGTGGGAGCCGGAACTGACCGTCTCGTCCGACGGGCACCTCGTCGTCTTCTACTCCGATGAGACCGATCCCGCGCACAGCCAGAAACTCGAACGTGCCCGGTCCACCGACGGCGTCACCTGGACCGACGTCAGCGACGCCGTCGCGCTCGCCGACTCCTCGGCCCGCCCCGGGATGGCCGTGGTCCGCAAGCTGCCCGGCGGGTCCTACCTGATGAGCTACGAGGTGTGCGGCGGCTCGCACGTCTGCGAGGCGTACGTCCGCGGCTCGCCCGACGGCTGGAACTGGGGCACTCCCTCGGACATCGGCACCCGGGTGCGCACCGCGGACGGCCGCTACCCGGCGAGCACCCCCACCATCACCGTCGCGGGGAACACCGTGCTGCTCACCGCGATGCGCCTGCGCAACGCGGACGGCAGCTTCGCCGCCGGCGACGGCAAGACGGTGCTCGGCAACACCGGGGGCGGCCAGGGCTCGTGGTTCGACATCGCCTCGCCGGTGCCGCTGTCCGACGCCGGCGGCGGCCCGGCCCCCACCTGCCCCGGCTACTCCTCGCCGCTGCTCGGCTCGGCAGACGGCAAGTCGTTCATCCAGATCACCACCGACCTCGACGCCGGCAACCAGTGCCATGCGTACGTGGGCCAGGCGTCGGCGCTGCCCAGCGGCAGCACCGGGTCCACGTGGGCCGCGGAGGGCTCGCAGGTCTACCTTTCACCGCACCAACAGCATGTGATGACCACCAACGCCTCCGGCGCGCTGCGCAACGTCTGGTGGGACAGCTCCACCGGATACGCGGCGAACACCTGGGCCACCGGGGTCACCGGCGCCCCGGTCGCCTTCGTGGACGGCACCCAGCAGCACGTGTTCGTGCGCGGCTCGGACGGTTCGCTGCAGCACTACTTCTGGGACTCGGCGACTGCCACGACCACCCACGACACCTGGGCCACCGGTGGCGTCGCCGGCGACCCGGCCGCGATGATGATCGGCGACGCCCAGCACGTGTGGTGGGTGGACAGCGCCGGCAAGCTGGAGCACTCCTGGTGGGACCCGGCCGGCGGATCACACCACGACACCTGGGCCACAGGTACCACCGGCCGTCCCGGCGTCATGCTGGTCGGCGACGTGCAGCACGTGTTCGTACGTACGTCGACGGGCGCGATCAGGCACGTGTGGTGGAACGCGGCGCAGGGCTTCCAGAGCGAGACCGTTCCCGCCGATGCGGCCAGTGCCCCCGCCGTCGCGGAGATCGGGGACGCGCAACACCTGTGGTTCACCGACAGCGCGGGCGATCTACGGCACTGGTGGTGGAGTCCGGGGGCGGGCTGGAGCAACGACACCTGGGGGAACGGGGTCACCGGCCGTCCCACGTTCCTGCAGGACGGGACCCAGCAGCATGTCTTCGTACGCGGCAGCGGCGGGACCGTCGAGCACTACTGGTGGCAGTCCTCCGACGGCCTGCGCCACGACACCTGGGGCACCGGCATCAGCGGCGATCCCGCCTCCCTGCTGATCGGGGACGCCCAGCACGTGTGGGCGACCGACCCGAACGGGGCCGTACAGCACTGGTGGTGGAACCCGGCGGACGGACTGCGTCACGACACCTGGGGCAGTTGACCCGCCGTCGGCGGTGGCCCCCGGCGCCATGTCTGACGGCGGCCGTCTCCTCCTCCCCTGCGGCAGCGCGCCGGGCCTCGACGGCATCCGCCGCGATCCAGTAACCGCGTCGGCTCAGATTGGGACAAGGCCATCGGGTACTCCGTCGAACTGTTCGCTCTCCAGGGAGACTTGGGCGATGGCCTGCCCTTGGTCAGGGAGCGTGCACGGTCAGCGGATGCACGCTCTGGCAGACATCCGCGTATTCCGGGCCCGTGCTCGGCTACAACGAGGCGACGCACCCTGCGCGCCGGGGCCGTGGGGACGTGTTCGTCTCCTCACCGGCGACCGCCGGCACGAACGGGCCGGCGCCGCCCAGGCACATGGGCCGTCAAGCCTTCGACACCGGCGAAACGCCAAGAGTGTTCAAGGCTTCAGGGTCGGCGAGTTGCAGCACCGCGGCGTGTGCGGCTGGAGCGGTCGGTGCCGACAGGGCGGCTTCGGCGATGTTCCGGCACTGGGCGAGGGTGTGCCGCCCCAAGGTGTACCGGACGGTCGGGATACTGCTCGGGGCCATGGAGAGCGAGGTCGCGCCGAGCCCGGTGAGGGCGAGCGCCATGAGAGGGTCCGCCGCCGATTCCCCGCAGACACCGGCCGGTTTGCCTGCGGCGGTGGTGGCACGGAGTACGCCCGCCACCAGGTGGAGCACTGCCGGTTGCCAGGCATCGAGGAGGTCGGCCAGACCGCCGAGCAGTCTGTCGGCCGCCATGGTGTACTGCGCCAGGTCGTTCGTCCCGATCGAGACGAAGTCGACTTCGCGCAGGATGTCGGCAGCGCGGATCGCGGCCGCGGGAACCTCGATCATCGCGCCGGCCCGCCCGATCCTCCTGCGGTGGACCATCGCGGCGAACGCGGCGGCTTCTTCAGGTGTGGCGATCATGGGTGCCATCACCCAAGGCTCCGCCTCGGTCGAGTTCCGGGCCTCGGCCAGTGCGTCGAGTTGCGTATCAACGATGTGCGGTGCGGTCCGCTCGACGCGGAATCCGCGTACGCCCAGAGCGGGGTTCTCCTCCTGCTCGCGCGGGACGAAGGCCAGGGGTTTGTCCGCGCCCGCGTCAAGTGTGCGCACCACGACCTTCCGGCCCGGCAGTTGGCGCAGTACGCGCTCGTAGGCCAGGGCCTGCTCGTTTCGGGCAGGCGCGTTATCGCGGCCGAGGAAGAGGACTTCGGTCCTGAAGAGGCCGACGCCGTCGACGCCGTCCGGGTCCAGGCGTTCCGCGTCGTCGGGGGTGCCGATGTTGGCGAGGAGTTCCACGCGGTGGCGGTCGCGTGTCTGTCCGGGGCCGTGGTCGTGTGCCAGTCCGCGCAGGGTACGTACGCGCGCGGTGATCCTCGCGCGGACCGTGTCGTCGGGGTCGGTGAACTGCGTCGGAGGACCGAGTTCTTCGCGCGTCGTCAGGTCCCAGACGCGGACGGTGCCGTCCCCGCCCCCGGTGATCGCGACCGGGCGCCCGCCGAGTACGGCGGTGGTCAGCGAGACGGCTCCGATCTTGTGCATGGTGAGTGGTTCGCCCACAGGGGCCACGGTGGCCAGGTCCCACATCCGCAGCATTCCACTCGTGTCGCCGTTGCCGAGGGTGACCACGACGGGACGGTCCTCGACGACCGCGGTGGCCACCGCGTCGAGGAACCCCTCCTCGTCGTCGCTCTCGGGGTTCGGCTCGACGGCCATGACCTCCCCCACCCGGGCGCCAGTCGCCAGATCCCACACCAGGACCGTGCCCGTGCCGTCTCCGGTGACCGCGACCGCGCGGCCGTCCAGCAGCGTCGTGGCCGCGTCGGCCACCTCGTCCTCGTGACCGGGCAACGGCCCCCGCAGGAGCCTGCGATCGGCCAGGTCCCATATGCGTACGGCGCCGTCCCTGTCGCCGGTGACCAGGACAGGGCGCCCGTCGAGCACCGTCACCGCGACGGCCTTCACGGCGTCACCGTGCGCCAAGGGCCGGCCGGTCTCCTCGCCGGTGGCCGGATCCCACACCCTGGCCATGCCGTCGAAGCCGCCCGTGATCACGACAAGCCGGCCCTCGATGTGCGCCGTCGCCATCGCGGGCCCAGTCACGCCGTGCCCGGTGATCGGCGTGCCCACCACGTCCCCCGTGGCGAGGTCCCAGACCCGAGCCGTGGCATCGCTCGCGCTGACCACCACCGCGCGGCCGTCGGTCTCGGCCGTGGCGACGCAGTGGACGGTGTCGCTGTGCCCGGCCGGCCGTTTGCCCGACTCGTACGACCCATAGGACCAGAACGGTTCCCAAGCCCGGATCCTTCCGTCGGCGCAGGCGAGGACGGCGAGAGGCCGCCCGTCGGCCTCGGTGGCCGCCACCGCGTGGATCTGACCGTTGAAACCGGTGTAGACGGAGGCCAGTTCCGTGCCGCTGGCCAGGTCGTAGACCCGCGCGATCGCGCTCAAGCCTCCGGTGACGACGATGTCGCGGCCGTACGCCTTCCCCAGGACCACCCCGCGCGCGCCATTGGCCTCCCCCGAGATCGTGCTGCCCACCTGCGTGCCGGTCCCCATCTCGGCGACGACGACCTCGCCGTTTCTCCCGCCGACGACCACGACCAACCGACCGTCGAGGACCACCGTCGTCAAGGACTGCGCCTCGCCGCGGGGTATCCGGCCGTGCAGCTGCGTCAGCAAACGCTTGCCCAGGTCCCACACCCGCCCGACGCCCTCGTCATCGACCGTCGTCGCCATCGTTCGGCGGTCGATTCGGCAGTGGCCAACAGGCGCAGCGGGGTGTGGCTGTCGGTGAGCGGCTTGCCGACCGGCTCGCCCGTCGCGAGGTCCCAGAGGCGTACGGTCCCGTCATCGCCTCCGCTGACCACCACCGTACGACCCACAGGGTCTTCCCCCACAGGGTCTCCACGGCCGGCCCTACCACGGCGCCGCGGTGGCCCTTCAGGGCGGCGCCCAACGGCTCGCCGCTGCCCGGGTCCCACACCCGCACAGTGCCGTCGGCGCCCGCGCTGACCGCGACGGGGCGGCCGTCGAGCTGTGCCATGACCACGCCGTACGCACCGCCTTCGTGACCCATCGCGGTCCAGCGGAAGCCGCCGAGCCGCGTGCCCGTGGACCATGCGACACGTCCCCACCGCGGGGCGGGCTCGTCCGGCAGGGGCACGGCGCTGATCCGCGACGCCAGCCGCCAGTCGCCGCGCCGCGCGGCGTCCAGGGCAAGCAGGAAGCGGCGTACGGCGCCGGGGGCGGTCGCGTGCAGCTCGGCCGAGGCCTGATAGACCCGCCTGACGAAGTCGACCCCCGGACCACCCTCCGCCAGCTCCAGCAGGGCGTTCACGGTAGCCGGGTCGGCGGTCACCAGGAACGCCGGGTCGTCCGTCAGCACCCGGGCCAGCCGCCGAACGCCCTCGGCGGTAAAATCTGGGTCGGTGCCCTTGGCCGCCCGCCGCCAGTGAACGGTGGCCCGGTCGGAGTCGCCGCGCTCCGCCGCCAAGCCGCCGAGACGCAGTCGGGCGAGCTGGTTCTGGGGCTCTACGCCGATCTCCACGGCAATGCGCAGAAGAGCTTCGGCCAAGCCCGTATTCCCCTGCTCCATATGCGATTCCGCCCCGGCCAGCAAGGCCTCGGCCGAAGCCTCGGCATCGGTGTCAGGGCCGTGCATTTCTTCGAGTACCCGGTCCGCCTCCTCGTGCTGTCCCAGGTCCGTGGGGGGATCGGACAGCCGCAGCCGGGCCACCTGGGCGATGTCCGGCGGCCCGGTCAGCAGGGTGCGGTACAGCCGCGTGGCCTCCTTCGGATCGCCCGCGCGCTGCTTCAACTCGGCGAGGCTCAAGGCGGCTTGAGGAACGATGAGCTCGTATCCGGACGTGTACGCCCCCGCGCGCGCAGCAGAGGCAGAGCCCGCTCGTCATCGCCCGCCTGGACGTGCAGGAACCCCAGAGCCAGTGCGGAGCGGGCGGCCAGTCGGCGCAGCGGCGACCTCGCGGCCCGCTCGAAGTACACGGCCGCCTGTGGGCCGTCGCCCTCGAAGGAGAGAGCGATCCCCCGGTAGAAGAGGGCGTCGTACTCGGCCTCGGCACCGGCGAGAGCGACCGCGCGATCCATCGCCGCCCCTGCCTCTTCGTAGCCCAGCGCCGCCAACTCGAGCATGCAGGTGAGGAGTTCGGCTGCGGCCCGGTTGCCCGGATCCCCGCTCGCCCGCGCCGCCTCGGCCAGTCGTACGGCCTCCTCGGTACGGCCCTCCATCACCAGACGGTCGAGCCGCTCCGTCACACTCTCGTACGTCATGTCCGTGGTCGCGAGCGAGCCCTGAAGGGCATCCGGATTCTGCTCGATACGACGCTGCCGCCTGCGGCGCAGCCGGCCTCCGGCGCCCCACCCGTCTTCCGTTGCCACCCCGCTTCTCTCTCAGCCGGTCCGGCGAGCGACGTGGATCTGCGCGCCCCGGGTGAGGGTTTCGCCGAGAATGCTCACGTAGGTGTCGCGTTCCATGCCCTTGACGTCACTGATCCGGGGCAGGCCGCTCTCGCCGTAGCCGTTCTGCGGAACCAGGTCGAAGCGCACGTCGCGGAACTTCGCCGGATCGGAGCGGTACTTCTTGAGGATGAGGAGGGCGGGCAGGGTGTCGGTCCGTACATCGCCGCTGAGGAACGGCTCGAACACGCTGACCGTCCTTCCCAGCCCGTCTTGCCCTGAGGGGTCGCAGAATCCGCGCGTTTCGAGTTCCGCTCGCACTCCACTTGGCAGGGGTGTGCCCGCTCCGGCGTTGACCTCCAGGTCGAGGCCGGGCACGTTCTGCTCCCCTTTCCTGTTCACTGTCACCGTCAACGGGAGGACGGCGTCCGTGGCGTAGTCGACGTCATGGCAGAAGCTGCCCAGCACGACCGTCTCGGGCGGTTCCGAGTCCGTGAAAGGGCCGCCGGAGCCCGGGGCTGCCACCGACACGCCCTGGCGAGCGTTCTGCAGGGGCCCGGTGGCCAGGGCGATGCTGTAGCGCGCCCCACCCTGGTTTCGGACCTCGAAACTCCCCCGGGGGGACACGGGGAGGGCCAGGGCGGGATCAGCGGTCGGCGTCGCGGACGCCGATGGCGAGGACGAGGACGAGGACGACGTCGCCGTCGGTGTCACGGACCGGGTCTGCGCGGTGCTCGTCCGCTCGGCGGCCCCGGGCGCGGCCTCGCCGGCACGGCCGCAGGCGCCGAGCGCCAGACCGATCCCTGTACCGAGCACCAACACCGCTCCGCTCCGGACAGCCAGGCGGAAACGAACAGACCCGTATCGGCCCTTGGCGGGCTGCGCCATGAGTCAACTCCACTGAGACAGGCCATTACTTGATCCAACTCCAGATATGGAAGGTATGCCAATCATGGGAGGCTGTATAGGTATCCTCGCCGCGACGCCCTGACACCGCCGCAGAGCGTGCCGACGTCGCCGCCGTCACCGGGCCGACCGCCATAGGGGGCGACCACATGGCCAGCCCGACGCGGTGACCCGGTCGCGGACGGTGAGGCCGACGCCTGCCGAACCCCTTGCGCCGGCGGCGGTCGCACGTATCAGGAGGGGCCAGGTGGAAGTACGGTCCGGCGGGGCGGGCCGCGTCGAGTTTTCCGGCCATCGCCAGGAGCGTGCGGGCCACCGCCGCCCGCCGTCCGCCGTCCGCTCCAGCGGTTCCTTCAGGACGGCAACCTCCTGCGGGGCAGAATCTCCTCGCCTGGCGGGCTCGCCTACGGATGCCACGACGCGTGCGGTGGCGTAAAGGCGGGCCGCCGGGGTGTGGGCCGCAGCCTCACTGTGCTGGTCAACCCGGGGCTGGTCGGCCGATGCTACCCAGGGCGCGCGGAGTGATGACGCGCGCCGACCAGTCCCCGGGCTCCAGCAGTCAGGTCTCGGCGGTTGCGGGTTCACTCCACGCGTTCCACCGCCCGCCGGAGGCCACCCGTACCCCCACGGCCGCAGGGGGTAGGGAGCTGAGCGGTGCGAAGAGCCGCAGGACTAATAAGAAAGCCACATTGGAGCCTGCGATCACCGCACGATCTTCGGGAATCCAAACGCTCCCGATGATCAGACAGTGGCCGCGCCCCTCTCTTCCCTTGCGGGAGTGCCTTCCGACTGCGGGAGGAGAGCTACAGGAGACTTTCAAGACGTCAATTGGGCTCTTCACAGTTGAGGGTGTGGGTGGTTGTGGAGCCGTGTTCTGGGGCCGTTCCGTTGGTCAGCGTCGACGTAGCCCGTCGATGATCACATCGAGCAGATGTCGGGCGCGTGTGTCCCACTCCTCCTCATTGACGCGCGCGAGGTAGCCGATGAGCAGTGTCACGTCGCGAGCGTCTACGTCATTGCGCACGTCTCCCGTACGGCGGCCTGCCTGCAGCAGTTCGTCGATGGCGGAGGTGATGCGGGTGATGCTGGCGTCGGTGAGTTCGCGCCACACGGTCGCCTCGACGGCGGCGATCAATCCTCGTTTGACTCGCGCGTAGTCGGCCACCTCCCCGAGCCATAGCCGCAGTGCGGCGAGCGGCGCGTGCTCCTCGAGTAGCCGTGGCACGGCAGAGACCAGTTCATCAACCTCGTGCTCATACGCCGCGGCCAGCAGGTCTTCTCGTGTCGGGAAGTGTCGATAGAGCGTGCCCTGCCCAACGCCGGCCGCGCGGGCGATCGCGCTGAGGCGCACCTCCTCAGACGCTGCAAGTGCGGCACGGGCAGCGACCAAGATGCGTTCCCGGTTCTGCGCGGCATCGGCGCGTGGAGACATGGGGCCATCCCTCCCCTACGACTAAGCGGACAGTTGTCCGGTAGCATCTTGCGGACAGCTGTCCACTTTAGTTCAGGAGGAAGCATGATCGAGGGAAAGATCGTCGCGATCACCGGAGCGAGCAGCGGGATCGGGGAGGCGACCGCTCGACTACTCGCCCGCAAGGGTGCGGTGGTGGCGCTCGGCGCGCGCCGTACAGCGAGACTGGCGACGATCGCCGAGGAGATCACGCATGCGGGAGGTCGTGCGTTGGCGTGCGAGGTGGATGTCACGCGAGGCGAGGACATGCGGCGCTTTGTCACGTGCGCTGTCGAGGAGTTCGGTGCGCTGGATGTCTTGGTCTCCAATGCCGGGATCAGTCACCTCGGGCCGATTAGTGATCTCGACGTCGAGGGGTGGGACGCCATGATCGATGTCAACCTGCGCGGAGTTCTCAACGGAGTCGCTGCGGCGCTCCCCGTATTCCGCCAGCAAGGACGAGGCCACCTGGTCACCACAGTCTCGACCTCGGGACTCAAGATCGTCCCGACCCAGGCGGTGTATGCGGGCACGAAGAACGCCGTCCGGACCATCCTCGAAGCGCTGCGCCAAGAATCCACCGACGGAACCCTGCGCACGACCTCGATTTCGCCCGGATTCGTACAGACCGAACTTGTCGACAACGTCACCGATGACGCCACACGAGAACAGGTGCAGCGACGCATGGCCGAAATAGGGATCCCCGCCGAAGCGGTCGCCCGAGCCATCGCATTCGCCATCGACATGGGGACCTGTCCCCGAGTGGTGGACACCTCTGAGCCCGGCCCCGGCAGGGGCCGGGGCAGGAGGGATCTCTTATGGTGATGAAGGTCTACTCGCCCGAGTTCAAAGCGGATGCTGTCGCGCTGTACCTATCGGACCCGAGCCACACCTT
>NZ_JBIWKB010000046.1:0-71433 GCF_044765425.1 Streptomyces sp. NPDC102462
CAACCGCTCACCCGCAGGCGCCTTGACCTGCCCCACCCTCGCCATACGAAGGACAACGAGCCACAGCCACTTAAGTCACCGGCATTGGGTCTAGGCGGCCTGGAGCGATGGGGCGGGGGCCGGTGGGTGGCGGCGGATGATCAGGGCCATGAGGGCCGCCGCGGCGCACAGGGTGCCGGAGGCGTACCAGACCATGTCATAGGAGCCGAAGACGTCGCGGGAGACGCCGCCCAGGTAGGCGACGAGGGCCGCGCCGACCTGGTGGGAGGCGAGTACCCAGCCGAAGACGATGGCACTGTCCGCGCCGTACTGCTCGCGGCACAGGGCGAGGGTGGGCGGCACGGTGGCGACCCAGTCGAGGCCGTAGAAGACGATGAAGAAGATCATCGGCGGGTGGATGCTCGGCCCGAGCAGCATGGGCAGGAAGAGCAGGGACATCCCGCGCAGGGCGTAGTACACGGCGAGCAGGCGGCGCGGCTCGAAGCGGTCGGTGAACCAGCCGGAGGCGATCGTGCCGACCACGTCGAACACGCCGATGACCGCGAGCAGCGAGGCCGCCGCCGTGATGGGCATGCCGTGGTCGTGGGCGGCGGGCACGAAGTGGGTCTGGATCAGGCCGTTGGTGGAGGCGCCGCAGATCGCGAAGGTGCCGGCGAGCAGCCAGAAGGGCCCGGTGCGTGCGGCGGAGGCCAGCACGGTCAGGGTGCGCCGGGCGGCGCCGGTGACGGGGGCCGGCTTGGGCACGAACTCCGGTGCGCCGTACGGCTTGAGACCCACGTCGGCCGGGTGGTCGCGCAGCAGCAGCCACACGAACGGGACGACCGCGAGGGCGGCGAGGGCGACCGTCACGGCCGCCGGACGCCAGTCGTACGTCTCGACGGTCCAGGACAGCACCGGCAGGAAGATCAGCTGCCCTGAGGCGGAGGCGGCGGTGAGGATGCCGGTGACCAGTCCGCGGCGCTCGGTGAACCAGCGGTTGGTGACGGTCGCGGCGAAGGCGAGGGCCATGGACCCGGAGCCGAGCCCGACCAGCAGGCCCCAGCACAGCAGCAGTTGCCACGCCGCGGTCATCCACACGGTCAGGCCCGAACCCAGCGCGATCACGGTCAGCGCCACGGCGACCACCTTGCGGATGCCGAAACGATCCATCAGCGCGGCGGCGAACGGCGCGGTCAGCCCGTACAGCGCGAGGTTGATGGAGACCGCCGCGCCGATCGTGCCGCGCGACCAGCCGTACTCCTGGTGCAGCGGGTCGATGAGCAGGCCGGGCAGCGAGCGGAAGGCCGCCGCGCCGATGATCGTGACGAACGTGACGGCGGCGACGAACCACGCGCGGTGCACCGCCGTGCGGCGGCCCCGCCACGGACGCCTCGGTCGGGGCTCCCGCAGCCGCCGGACGGCCGCCGCTGCATCGCTTGTCTGAGTCACGTCATAGAGCTTCCGGTGCCGCGCCGCCTCCGGCGAGTGGCCCAAAGGACAGCGTTCGCTAGGATCGGGCCATGAGCGCAGAGCCGGACTTCCGCCCGCACCGCGTCGTCGTCCTCGCGCTGGACGGCCTGCTCCCCTTCGAGCTGGGCATCCCGCACCGGATCTTCGGCCGCCCCAGGGACGCCCGCGGGCGGCACCTGTACGAGGTCGTCACCTGTTCCGTCCGGCCGCCCGGACCGGTGGAGACCGACGCCGACTTCGCCATCCACGTGGCGCACGGCCCGGAAGCCCTGGCCACCGCCGACACCGTCATCGTCCCGGCCTCCTACGAACTGGGCCCGGTCTACGAGCGGGGCGTGCTCGGCGAGGAGCTGGCCGCCGCGCTCGCCCGGATCCGGCCCGGCACCCGGCTCGCCTCCATCTGCACCGGCGTGTACGTCCTCGCCGCCGCCGGACGCCTCGACGGCCGCCCGGCGACCACGCACTGGGCCGACGCGGAACGGTTCCAGCGGATGTTCCCGAAGATCAAGGTGGACGCGGATGTGCTGTTCATCGACGACGGCGACGTGCTGACCTCGGCGGGGGTCGCCGCCGGGATCGACCTGTGCCTGCACCTCGTACGCCGCGACCACGGCACCGCCGTCGCCAACGACGTGGCCCGCCGCATGGTCGTACCGCCGCACCGCGACGGCGGCCAGGCGCAGTACATCGACCGGCCGGTGCCGGACCCGCAGCTGGCCACCACGACCGCCGCCCGCGCCTGGGCGCTGGACCGCCTCCACGAGCCGATCCAGCTGCGCGACCTGGCCGAGCAGGAGGCCATGTCGGTACGCACCTTCACCCGCCGCTTCCGCGAGGAGGTCGGCGTCAGCCCCGGCCAGTGGCTCACCCAGCAGCGCATCGAACGCGCCCGGCACCTGCTGGAGTCCACCGACCTCCCCGTCGACCGGGTGGCCCGGGACGCGGGCTTCGGCACGGCCCAGTCGATGCGCCAGCATCTGCAGACGGCGCTCGGCGTCACACCCACCGCGTACCGGCGCACCTTCCGCGCCGCCGGCCGGACGCGCGGTCAGAAGGTCAGCACCGCCCGGGCCAGCCGTCCCGCCGCCGCGTCCGCCCGCGCCCTGTCGAAGTCCTCGACCGGGTAGGTTCCGGTCACCAACTCGTCCAGCAGCAGCCGCCCCTGGCGGTACAGCTCGGCGTACAGGGCGATGTCGCGCTGCGGGCGGGCGGAGCCGTAGCGGCAGCCGAGGATCGACTTGTCCAGGTACATGGCGGAGACCAGGAACGACGCCTCGGCCGTGGCCGGCGGCACCCCGAGCAGCACCGCCTGCCCGTGCCGGTCCAGCAGGTCGACCGCCCGGCGGATCAGATCGGTGCGGCCGACGCACTCGAAGGCGTGGTCCGCGCCGGTCGGCAGCACGTCCCGCACCGCGTCCGCCGAGGTCAGGAAGTCGGTCGCGCCGAACCGCCGGGCCACCGCCTCCTTCGCCGGATTGGCGTCCACCGCCACGATCCGCAGCGCGCCCGCGATCCGGGCCCCCTGGATGACGTTCAGGCCGATCCCGCCCGCGCCGATCACCAGCACGCTGTCCCCGCGCTCCACCCGGGCCCGGTTGAGCACGGCCCCCACCCCGGTCAGCACCCCACAGCCGATCAGCGCGGCGCACGGCAGCGGGACGTCCTTCGGGATACGGACCGCCTGCACCGCCTTGACGACCGTGCGTTCCGCGAAGGCCGAGTTGGACGCGAACTGGAACAGCGGCTCCCCACCGCGGGTGAACGGCCGGCCCGGGCGGCCGATGGCCCGGCGGCACATGGTCGGCCGACCGCGGTCGCAGTCAGCGCAGGTGCCGCAGTTCGCGAGCGTGGACAACGCCACATGGTCGCCGGGCGCCACATGTGTTACGCCCACACCGACCGCCTCCACCACCCCCGCGCCCTCATGGCCCAGCACCACCGGAACCGGGAAGGGTATGGTGCCGTCCACCACCGACAGATCGCTGTGGCACAGCCCGGCCGCGGCGACCGCGACCAGCACCTCGCCGGGCCCCGGATCGCGCACCCGAAGGTCGTCGACGACCCGCACCCGTTCACCGTCGAACACCACACCGCGCATCACACGACTCCCCTCGACCCCTTCGGCTCCCTCGGCAGGCCGAGCACACGCTCGGCGATGATGGTGCGCTGGACCTGGTCGGAGCCGCCGTAGATGGTGTCGGCCCGGGAGAACAGGAACAGGTGCTGCGCCGGGTCCAGCGCGTAGGGCTGCTGCGGGGACCAGTCCTCCGGTCCCGCGGAGGCCGCCGCGCCCCGCACCCGCACCGCCAGCTCGCCCAGCCGCTGGTGCCAGCCCGCCCACAGCAGCTTGGCCACGCTGGGCGCGCCCGGGTCGTCCGCCCCGCCCAGGGTGCGCAGCGCGTTCCAGCGCATGGTGCGCAGTTCGGCCCACTGCCGCACCAGGCCGGCGCGCAGCACCGGGTCCGCTGCCGCGCCGGTCCGCACGGCCGTGCGCACGACCTGCTCCAGTTCCTGCGCGAAGCCGATCTGCTGGGCCAGCGTCGACACCCCGCGTTCGAAGCCGAGCAGGCTCATCGCCACCCGCCAGCCCGCGCCCTCACCGCCGACGACGTGCTCCACGCGCGCGTACGCCCCGTCGAAGAAGACCTCGTTGAAGTCGCTCGTGCCCGTCAGCTGCCGGATCGGACGGACCTCGATCCGGCCCGGCTGGTCCATGGGCACGAGCAGGAAGCTGAGCCCGTGGTGCCGGCGGGAGTCCGGGTCGGTACGGGCCAGCACGAAGCACCAGTCGGCCTCGTGGGCGAGGGAGGTCCAGATCTTCTGGCCGCTGACGCGGTAGCCGTGCGGCTCGCGTACGGCGGTGGTGCGCACGCCGGCCAGGTCGGAACCCGCGCCGGGTTCGCTGTAGCCCTGGCACCACAGCTCCTCGCCGGCCGCGACGGGCGGCAGGAAGCGGGCCTTCTGCTCGGCGGTGCCGTGGGCGATGAGGGTGGGGGCGAGCAGGTTCTCGCCGATGTGCCCGGAGCGTGGGGGCGCGCCCGAGCGTGCGTACTCCTCGGCCCAGGCGACCTGCTGGGTGAGGCCGGCGGTGCGGTTGCCGTAGCCCGGCTCCGGCCAGCCCAGACCTATCCAGCCGGCCTTGCCGAGCGTGCGTTCCCAGGAGCGGCGGTCCTGGGTGGCGCCGGCGTGCGCGGCCAGCCAGGCGCGGGCCTCGGAGCGGAATGCGGTGTCCTCTGGCGTTTGGCCGAAGTCCATGGCGGGGGCCTCCGGGGGTTTGGCCGTGGGGGCGGGGGGCGTCGGTTGTTCTGCGGGTGGGGTGGGCTGGGGCGGGGGTGCGCCGTTGGGGTGAGCGTCGTGGGCCGTGTGCGGGTGCGGTGGGCTGGGGCGGGGTCGCGCCGTTGGGTGGGCGTCTCGGCCGTCTGCGGGTGCGTTGTGGCTTGTCGCGCAGTTCCCCGCGCCCCTATGGGGCGCTGCCCAGCTGTGGGCTTGTGCGTTCGGGATGCTTAGCGGGTGTGGTGCGTCGTCGGGCGTCTGCGGGTGCGTTGGGGCTGGGGCGCGGTCCCGCCGTGGCGGTGAGCGTCGTCGGGCGTCTGCGGGTGCGTTGTGGCTTGTCGCGCAGTTCCCCGCGCCCCTATCGGGGCGCGCTGCACAGATGTCGGCTTATGCGTTGGGGCGGGAGGTTGAGCGGGCCGCCTGGGTCATTGCTGGGAGTTGGGACAGGAGCGGCATCGGGTCGGTGCCTACCGTGCCGGGGAGGGAGTCGGCGATGCGTTGCGGGGTCCAGGTGCCTTCCGCGTAGGCGGCGCGTAGTTCGCGGGGCTGGGCCCAGACGGCGATCTTGGGGCCGGCGATCGTGTACACCTGGCCGGTGACGGGCAGTTCGCGGGCCCGGTCGGAGAGCAGGTAGACCACGAGCGCGGCGACGTCCTCCGGTTCGCCGATCTCCGTCAGCTCCATCGGGACCCCGGCCGACATCCGGGTGCGGGCCACGGGTGCCACGGCGTTCGCGGTCACCCCGTACCGGTGCAGCCCGAGCGCCGCGCTGCGGACCAGGGAGATGATCCCGCCCTTCGCGGCGCTGTAGTTGGCCTGCGACACCGAGCCCTGGTGGTTGCCACTGGTGAAGCCGATCAGCGTGCCGGACCGCTGTTCGCGCATGACCGCGGCGGCGGCGCGGAACACGGTGAACGTGCCCTTGAGATGGGTGGCGAGCACCGGGTCCCACTCCTGCTCGGTCATGTTGAACAGCATCCGTTCCCGCAGGATCCCGGCGACGCAGACGACCCCGTCGAGGCGCCCGTACGCCGACAGGGCCGTCTCGACGACCCGCCGGCCGCCGGCCATCGTGGAGACGTCGTCGGCGACCGCGACCGCCTCACCGCCCGCCGTCTCGATCTCCTTGACCACGGAGTCGGCGACCTCGCTGCTCGGCGCGGTGCCGTCGGTCGCCACGCCGTAGTCGTTGACGACGACCCGCGCTCCCTCGGCCGCCGCCGCGAGGGCGACCGCGCGGCCGATGCCCCGCCCGGCGCCCGTCACGGCGACGGCCTTGCCTGCCAAGAAGTTCCCCACGCCCGGCCCCTTCCCGCGGTTTCTGACGGACCGTTAGATTTTATGGCGCCCCATACAGCCGGAGACAAGCCCCGGGAGGCCACGATGTCCTTGCCCGACGAGTTCCACGCCATCGCCAAGCGCGTGAACAACTGGGGCCGTTGGGGGGCGGACGACGAGATCGGCACCCTGAACCTGATCACCGACGAGGTGGTGCGGGAGGCCGCGGCCGGCGTCCGCTCCGGGCGCCGTGTCCCGCTGGCGCTGCCGCTGCGCCAGGACGGTGTGCAGACCGGGATGATCCCCGGGCGGGTCAATCCGCTGCACGCGATGGTGCAGATCAACCAAGAGTTGTTCGGGCCGGGCACGGTCGCGTGCAGCGACGACGCCGTGACGATGGGTCTGCAGGCCGGCACGCACTGGGACGCGCTGACCCATGTCTCGCACTCCGGGAAGCTCTACAACGGGCGGCCGGCCCACACGGTGTCGGCGCACGCCGGCGCGGAGTTCGGCGGCATCGACAAGGTGCGGCACCTGGTCTCCCGCGGGGTGCTGCTGGACGTGGCACGCGCGCATGGCACGGACCGGCTGGAGGGCGGGTACGCGGTCACCCCGGAGGATCTCGACGCGGCCGAGGAACTGGCCGGCACCCGGGTGCGGGCCGGTGACGTGGTGCTGGTGCGGACGGGGCAGATGCAGGTGTACCTCGCGGGCGACAAGCACGGTTACGCCCATCCCTCGCCGGGTCTATCGGTGCGCACCCCGGAGTGGTTCCACGCGCGCGACGTCGCGGCCGTCGCGAACGACACGCTCACCTTCGAGGTCTTCCCGCCCGAGATCGACGGGCTGTGGCTGCCCGTGCACGCCCTCGACCTGGTGGAGATGGGGATGCTCCAGGGGCAGAACTGGAATCTCGAAGAGTTGTCCACAGCCTGTGGACAAGCCGGCCGGTATGAATTCCTGCTGTCGGCGATGCCCGAACCGTTCACCGGCGCCACGGGTACGCCGGTCGCCCCGGTGGCCATCCTCTGAGGCTTCTTCCGGGGCTCCGGCCCGACCCACACTCGACGAGGGCTTCCGTCACCAAGCCCTTGCCGTCCCCTCGCGGCGAATCGCAGACCACAAGCGTGATCAGACGGTCACGAGGCGTCAACACCCGTACGAGGATTTATCGCTCATCCCCTCTTCACACGGGGTGCGCACGGATGCATGGACCGGCGCATCGCCGTGCCCCCCGGCTACACCGCCTCGAAGGCCAGCCCCTCGTACGCGGACCCGCCGCCCCCGTACGCCGCCGCCGCGCTCCCCTGCGGCCGGTCGCACCGGTCGAGTTCGCACCAGATGCGCTTGCCCCCGCCCTCCGGGCTCCAGCCCCAGCGGTCGGCGAGACCGTCGACCAGCGCGAGGCCCCGGCCGCCGGTCGCCTCGCGGCCGGCGCACCGCGGCACCGGCGCCCGGGCGCTGGTGTCGGCCACCTCCAGGCGCACCGTGGCCGGCTCCGCCGCCGTACCGGGCAGCGAGAGCCTGAGAACGGCGGGATGGCCCGTGTGCACCACGGCGTTGGTCACCAGTTCGGACACGAGCAGGATCAGGATTTCGGCCAACTGCTCGTCGGCCGCTATCCCGGACCCGGCGAGCCGCGAGCGGGCCCATCTGCGGGCCCGCCCCACCTCCGCGGGGTCGGGCCGGATCTCCAGCTGCACTTGAAGCACCTGCACCGCTCACACCATCCGAACCGGCGGACACATGACCCGACGCCACGCGCACGCCACGACGAGGGCCGCGACGAGCACCACGACGAAGGCCACGATCGTAGCCATTTTCTGCATGGGCAGGACAACGACCACAGCAAGGGTCACGGAACGTGACTCCCTTACGAGACAGCATGGTTGACGTACAGTCACCCCAACAAGCGCTTCGGGCATATTCCAGCGCGAAGGAGTACGCGTGCGGCATACTGTGCGACGCTCGCGGCGGGGGGCCGCACGGGTGGGGGCGAAGGCCCTGGTCGCCCCGCGAACAGCGGCGCGCACCGCCGGATGCGGAGCCACCCCAGGGGCAACACCGGCATGGCTCGTGCTCGGAACCGCTCGCATCCCACACAAGGTACCGGAGGGGACGGCCGACTCCGGGCCGTGACGAGTCACGCGGAGGACACAAGCCGATATCAACGCTCCGTGATCCCTGAATGCCACGATCCGTGACATCGGCCAGGGGTGGGCGACGCCCGGCGGCCCGCCGGGTTCTTCCCGGCCGTCAGCCGGCCAGATCGGCGGCGAGCAGTTCGGCTCCGTCCGTGCCGCCCCCACCGCGCCGGGCCCGCAGCCATGCCCGTTTCAGCTGGAGATGAACCTCTGACTCCCAGGTGAAGCCCATGCCGCCGTGCACCTGGAGGCAGTCGCGGGCGCCGCGCACGGCCGCCTCGTCGGCGAGCAGCCGGGCCGCCGCGATGTCCACCGGGTCACCGGTGACGGCCGCCGCGTACACCGCCGCGCGCGCCGTCTCGGTGCGCACCAGCATGTCCGCGCACAGGTGTTTGACCGCCTGGAACGCCCCGACGGGCTGTCCGAACTGCTCACGCGTCCGGGCGTGTTGCGCGGCCAGTCCGCACACGCGCGTGGCCGTGCCGAGCTGTTCGGCCGCGGTGAGCAGGACAGCGACGGGGTCAGGCGCGCCGGGGCCAGGCACCACGGGGTCAGACGCGACGGAGCCAGGCACGACGGGGTCAGACGCGACGGAGCCCGGCACGACAGAGCCCGGCACCACAGGGTCAGACGCGACGGAGCCCGGCGCGACGGGGTCCGCCGCCGCGCCGACCGCCCCAGCCCCGCCGACCGCCCCGGCCTCACCAGCCGCCCGGACCTCACCGATCACCCCGGCCCCGCCGGCCGCTCCCGCCGTCCCCGCCGGGGGCACCCGGTGCAGTGGGGTCAGTGGGTCCACCGAGCGCATCGGCACCGCCGCTGAGGCGTCACCGCGTACCACGTCGGCCGCCGCCAGCCACTCCACAAGGCCGCCGTCCACGGCCGTCACCACCGTCTCCCCGGTGGCCGCCCCGGGCACGGTGCCGGCCGCGAGGTGGGTGGCCACCAGCGGGCCGGGCAGCAGCGCCCGGCCGGCCTCCTCGAAGGCCAGCACCGCCTCCGGCAGCCCGGCCCCCGCCCCGCCGTCGGCCTCGGGCAGCCGCAGCGCGAACAGGCCCGCCGCGCCCAGCTCCCGCCACAGCGCCCGGTCCAGGCGGGGCGGGCCGAGCGCGGCCCGCGGCCGCCACGCGTCCCGCCGCCGGGCCAGCAGCCGTCGCACGCCGTCCCGCAACGCGCGCTGCTCGCCGGTGAGTTGGAAGCGCATCGGCCGTTCACCGCCCCTTCGGCAGGCCGAGGATCCGCTCGGCCACGATGTTCCGCTGGATCTGCGACGTACCGGCGGCGATGGTGTACGACAGGGAGGACAGCCGGTCGAGGACCCACGGCCGGTCCAGGTCCAGGCAGTCCGCGCCGAGGACGTCGGCCGCCGCGTCGTACAGCTCCTGACGGGCGTGCGAATACCTCAGTTTGAAGACCGAACCGCCGACCCCGGGCACCCCGCCGACCCGTTCGGCCTCGCTCACGTTCCACTGGGTCAGCCGCCACAGGGCCCGGAACTCCGCGTTGAGCGCGCCGAGCCTGCGGCGCAGCGCCGCATCGTCCCAGCGGCCGTTGGCGCGGGCCTCGCGGGCGAGTTCGCCCAGCACCCGGCGGCAGGCGACCACCTCACCGGCGAAGGCCGTGCCGCGTTCGAAGGAGAGCGTCACCATGGTCACGCGCCAGCCGTCGTTCTCGGCGCCGACCCGGTTGGCCACCGGCACCCGCACCTCGTCGAGGAAGACCTCGGCGAACTCCGCCGACCCGGCGAGCGTGCGCAGTGGCCGTACGGTGACGCCCGGGGCGTCCATGGGCAGCGCCAGCCAGGTGATGCCCCGGTGCCGGGGCGCGTCGGGGTCGGTGCGGACCAGCAGTTCGCACCAGTCGGCGACCTCGGCGTGCGACGTCCAGACCTTGGACCCGCTCACCACGTAGTCGTCGCCGTCCCGCCACGCGCGCGTGCGCAGCGCGGCAAGGTCGGATCCGGCGTCCGGTTCGCTGAAGCCCTGGCACCACACCTGCTCGCCGCGCAGGATCGGCGGCAGCCAGCGCGCCCGCTGCGCGGCCGTACCCTCCGCGGCGATCGTCGGGCCGGCGTGCAGCAGCCCGACGAAGCCCGCGCCCACATAGGGCGCGCCCGCCCGCTCCGTCTCCTCCAGGAAGATCAGCCGCTGTGTCGGCGGCGCGTCCCAGTGCACGTCGGCGTACCCGGCGTCGTACAGCATCCGCTGCCAGCCGAGGTCGTAGGCGCGGCGCGCGGGCCAGTCCTCCGGGGACGGCCTGGCCGGCAGGGTGGGCAGCGCCTTCGCCAGCCACTGACGCAGCCGCGCCCGGAAGTCCTCCTCCTCCGGCGTGTACGACAGGTCCACTAGCGGTCCAGGTCGAGGCCGAGCATGCGGATCGCGTTGCCCCGCATCAGCTTGTACACGGTCTCCTCGTCCAGGCCCTTCACATGGTCGAGGGCGACCTCCTCGGTGTGCGGGAAGGTCGAGTCGACGTGCGGGTAGTCGGTCTCGAAGGTGGCGTTGTCGCGGCCCACGGCGTCCAGGGACGCGACTCCGTGCTTGTCGCGGAAGAAGCAGCAGAAGATCTGCCGGTAGTAGTACGTCGACGGCGGTTCCGGGATCAGGTCGCGGACGCCGCCCCAGGCGCGGTGCTCCTCCCAGACGTCGTCGGCGCGTTCCAGGGCGTACGGGACCCAGCCCATCTGGCCCTCGGAGTAGGCCAGTGTGAGCCGCGGGAACTTCACGAGTACGCCGCTGAACAGGAAGTCCATCATCGAGGCCATCGCGTTGTTGAAGCTGAGCGACGCCTGGACGGCGGGCGGCGCGTCCGGTGAGGCGGCCGGCATCTGCGAGGAGGAGCCGATGTGCATGTTGACGACGGTCCCGGTCTCCTGGCAGGCGGCGAAGAACGGGTCCCAGTGGCCGGAGTGGATGGAGGGCAGCCCGAGGTGGGTGGGGATCTCGGAGAAGGTCACCGCCCGCACCCCGCGCTCGGCGTTGCGCCGGATCTCCGCGACCGCAAGGTCCACGTCCCACAGCGGGATCAGGCACAGCGGGATGAGCCGGCCGCCGCTGCCCGCGCACCACTCCTCCACCATCCAGTCGTTGTAGGCGCGCACACAGGCGAGCGCGACCTCCTTGTCGTGGGCCTCGGCGAAGGTCTGCCCGCAAAAGCGCGGGAAGGTCGGGAAGCAGAGGCTGGCCTCGACGTGGTTGAGGTCCATGTCCTTGAGCCGCTCGACGGGGTCCCAGCAGCCGGGCCGCATCTGCTCCCGGGTGATCCCCTCCAGGGTCATCTCGTCGCGGTCGAAGCCGACGGCGGCGATGTTGCGCTTGTAGGGGAACTTCAGGTCCTCGTAGATCCACCAGTCGGTGGGCTGGCCGTCCGGGTCCATGGTGATGCGGTACTTGCCGCCGATGTAGGCCAGCTCGCCGATCCCGGCGGTGAGCGGCTTGGGCCCGCGGTCCCGGTACTTCGCCGGCAGCCAGGTCTCGAAGAGGTGGGCGGGCTCGATCACATGGTCGTCGACGCTGATGATGCGGGGCAGTTCGGGCATGGGTCCCCTCCGCCTGACGTGGTGCTGACGGCCGCCGTATCTGATGGCCCGTCAGAAATACTCCGGGCAGGAGACTAGTCCCGCACCCCTGGACCGACAAGGCGCACGGCCCTACGCTCTGCGCACTATCTGACGCTCCGTCAGTCGAAGGGGGGCGGGGATGGACACCGCCGCACACGAACTGAGCACGTCCCGCACGCTCTGGCAGCTCCTCGCCCGCCGCGCCGCCCTCACCCCCGACCGCCCGGTGTTCCTCCAGGACGACCGGACGCTGACCTTCGGCGGCCTGCGCGCGGGCGCCGAGCGGGTGGCGGCGGGCCTGTACGGCATGGGCGTACGGCCCGGCACGGTCGTCGCCTGGCAGCTGCCCACCCGCATCGAGACGGCCCTGCTGTCCTTCGCGCTGGCCCGGCTCGGCGCCGTGCAGTCACCGGTCATCCCGTTCTACCGGGACCGGGAGGTCGGCTTCGCGCTGCGCGAGTCCAGGGCGGAGTTCTTCGCCGTACCGGGCACCTGGCGCGGATACGACCACACGGCGATGGCGCGGCGGCTGGGCGCCAAGGGGATCTTCGAGGCGTACGACGCGCTGCCCGACGGCGATCCCGCGCGGCTGCCGCCGCCGCCCGACGAGGGCACCTCGGTGCGCTGGATCTACTGGACCTCGGGCACCACCTCCGCCCCCAAGGGCGTGCTGCACACGGACCGTTCGCTGATCGCGGGCGGCTCCTGCCTCGCCCACGCGCTGCGCCTGCGACCGGACGACGTGGGCTCGATGGCCTTCCCGTACGCGCACATCGCCGGCCCGGACTACACGGTGATGCTGCTGCTGTACGGCTTCCCGGCGGTGCTGTTCGAGCAGTTCGCGCTGCCTGCGGCGCTCGCCGGGTACCGCAGGCACCGGGTGACGGTGGCGGGCGGCTCCACCGCCTTCTACTCCATGTTCCTCGCCGAGCAGCGCAAACAGCCCGGCGAGAGGATCATCCCGACGCTGCGGCTGCTCGCCGGCGGCGGGGCGCCGAAGCCGCCGGAGGTGTACCACGCCGTGGTCCGCGAGATGGGCGTGCAGCTCGCCCACGGCTACGGCATGACCGAGGTGCCGATGATCACCATGGGGGATCCGCGGGACACGGCCGAGAACCTCGCGACGACGGAGGGGCGACCGCCGCGGGAGATGGAGATACGGATCGTCGACGGGGAGGTGCGGCTGCGCGGGGAGGCCGTGTGCCGGGGCTATCTGGACCCGGCGCAGACCGCGGAGGCGTTCGACGCGGACGGGTTCCTGCGCACCGGCGACCTCGGGTATCTCACCGACGGCGGGCACCTGGTGCTCACGGGGCGGCGCAAGGACGTGATCATCCGCAAGGGCGAGAACATCTCGGCCAAGGAGATCGAGGACCTGCTGCACCGGCATCCCGCCGTCGGGGACGTGGCGGTGATCGGGCTGCCGGACACGGAGCGCGGTGAGCGGGTGTGCGCGGTGGTCGAACGGGCCGTACCACCGCCCCCGGACGGGGAGTTGACCCTGGAGGCGGTGACGGCGTACCTGCGCGCGGCAGGACTTTCCGTGCACAAGCTGCCGGAGCAGCTGGAGGTGGTGGACGCCCTTCCACGGGGCGAGACGCTGCGGAAGGTGCTCAAGTACGAGCTGCGGGAGCGTTTTTCGGGCGGCGGGCGGTGAGCGCCGTGGGGCGGGTGCGCGGTGCGTCTCACTCCGGCACGGTGAAGTAGCGGGCGAACGCGGGGACGATCTCCGCCTCCCCCACCCGGCCGTCGCCGTCCGTGTCCAGCGCCGCGGCCACCGGCCCCGCGATGTCCTGCGGGACACCGAGGATCCGCAGCACGCGCGCGGTGTCGTCGACCGTGGCCGCGCCGTCGCCGTCGGTGTCCGCGACGGCCAGGGCCGCGTGCAGGAAGGGGTGGGCGATCTCGGCGAACCGCTCGGGGTTGTCGCGCAGGCGCTTGACCGCGCCGGTCACGAACTCCTCCCGGGTGATGCGCTGGTCGCCGTCCCGGTCCGCTATCCCCGCCATGCCCTGCCAGAACGCCTCGGCGCCCGCGTACAGCGCCTGGCCCCTGGCGGAGCGGGCCGCCGTGTCGAACTCGGCGAGCAGCGCCTTGGCCGCCGCGCTGAAGTCCTCCCGGTCGATCCAGCCGTTGCCGTCCTGGTCGAAGGTGGCGAACCGGGCTGCGATCCGCCGCTCGTACTCGGTGCTGACCATGTCTTCTCGGGCCGCCTTACGTCACGTGGGGTGCATCTCGCACGGAGCGTACGACGCCCACACGGCCCACGGCCCGCCAACCCCACGCTTGTACCAAGACCACCGAACCCCCGCAACAACCCCGTCACCCAAGACAAACGCCGCCCTCTCCCGCCGGGGCCGGGCGGCGGTGGCATACCGGGCCGGGACCGGCAGCGGCATGCCGGGGGTGGGGGCAAGTGGCATGCCGGGACGGGCACGGTGACCCGACGCCGAAGCGGGGGCGGCGAACTCACGCCGGAGCAGCCGCGCGGCGACCTCCCGCCGGAAAGACGCGCGAACTCACGCCGGACGGGGACGGCGATGGCATGCCGGCACGGGAGCGGCGGTTTCCGACTCCGGCAGACGCGCAGCCTCACGCCGAACGGGGGCGCCGCGGACTCCCGCCGAGGCGGGCGCGGCATGTACTGCCCGGGCAGGCGGGCGGCCCCACGGCCCCGTGCCGGACGGGATGTGGCGGACTCACCCCAGGACGGAACACGGCGGTCTCACGCCGCGCCAGGCACGCGCACTCACACCGGAGCGCGGGCCGCGGTCTCATGCCGGGACGGGGACGTGGGGGTCTCGTGGTGGGGCAGGGCGTGGCGGTCTTGCGTCGTGGCAAGGCATGCGGTCACGCCTGAAACAGGTGCGCGGGGTCAGGCCGTGAGGGGGTTGGGGGTCTCTGTTGTGGCCGTGGTGAGGTCGGGGTGGATGTCGAAGAGGCGGCGTACTCCCAGGGCGCCGAGGACGCGGTTGACGTGTGAGCCGTCGTCGGCGCCCCGGGCGGGCAGGATGAGCCGCAGCCGGCCGCGGCAGGAGCGGATGAGGCGACGGGTGGCTATCAGCACGCCGACCCCGCTGGAGTCGCAGAAGAAGACCTCGGAGAGGTCCACCACGAGCAGGCGGTGCCCGTCGGCCACCGCGTCGTGCACCCGCTGGCGCAGCACCGGTGAGGTCACCAGGTCCAGTTCGCCCGACACCCGCAGCACGGCCCAGCCGCCACGCTCGTCCTCGGTCACTGTGAACGCCACCACCACGCCTTTCGCTCGCCGGGACCTCCCGGAACCATCCAGAAACGTCCAGAAACGTCCGGAAACGGAAGTTCCTCCTACGCTTCCTTGCAGCGCGGCTACCCAGCGGCCGTTCCGTCAACCACCCGGGACCGAAGTCCCGGGCCTGCACAACGGGCGCCACTGGCTGTGGCGCTGCGTTTGCGCTCTGTCCCACGCCCCGGTTCCCGGGAGACCCGGTTCGCCCCCCGCCTTACGGGCCTTGTACACGATGAACTGCCCCAGCTGGGCGAAGGCCCGGCCGGAGTAGGTGGCCCGTGGGGGCTTCGCAAGCCGTACCCGCTCACGGATGCTCTTCCTTGCGCCGCGGATGCGGTTGAGCTGCCGTCCGGCCATGATCCCGCCGTGGCAGTCGTCCAGATCGAGATCCGGCGCCGGTCGATCTGCCAGGAAGCATCCGGTCATCGTAGGGCCGCGCACCCTCCGGGCGGAAGACGACCGGCTTCGCCACCGCCCCGCACGGCAGCAGAAACGAAAAACCGGAAGAAGAGGCTTGTTCCAGTCGTCTTCGATCCTGTTCGATCGGACGGGGGACGCACGGCCACGAAGGTCCATTACCACCTGCGGTCCGCCGGAGGCGCGCATTGACGCAAAGGCACGTGCTCCGTCGGAACCGCCGATTACATTCGTGGAGACATTGGGTAGGCGCTGGACAGGGGCAAGGGGAGGGGGCCGCATGGCGAAGAAGGGCGCACCGCCCCGCTGGGACCGCACGATGCAGCAGCGCCTCGCACGCGGCGAGGCCGCGGCCCTCGGCGAGCTCTACGACCGCTTCGCCTCGCTGGTGCACGGCCTCGCCCACCGCGTACTGGGCGACGAGGGGGCCGCCGACGGCATGACCCGCGAGGTCTTCGCCCACGTCTGGGAACACCCCGACACCTACGACCCCCGGCAGGGCCCGCTGCGTTCCTGGATGGCCGCGCTGACCCACCGGCTCGCCGTGCAGCGGCTGCGCGCCACGGAGACCGCCGCGCTCACCCAGGGCGCCGACGCCGAGTCCCGCGCCGAGGAACTGGAGCGCAAGGTGCGTCACGCCTCGGTCGCCGCCCGCGCCGACTACATCGTGCACTCCATGCCCGCCCCGCTGCGCGCCGCCCTGGACCTGGCCTACGTCCAGCGTCGCGACTACCGGCAGACCGCCGCCGACCTCGGCGTCACCGAGGACGAGGCCCGCCGCCGGCTCCGCCTCGGCCTGCAACTGCTGTCCACCGCCCACGACGCCGGGACGCCCCCGGAAGACGGGGGCGCGCGGTGAGCGGAGCGGAGTGGTTCGATGCGCGTCACCATGACGAGGAGCCGGGCGGCCCGGATGCCGGCAGCGGTGCCGGGCATCCGCCGGGGGCGGGCGGCCCCGACGGCCCGCGGCCCGGTGACGGCCCCGAACCGGACCGCCCGCCGCGCATCCCGCTGCCCCGTGCCTCCGTCGAGGACGGCGGGCGGCCCCTGCCCGAGCCGGACGCGGTGGCGCCCGCTCCGACGCTGCCGCACGGCGTGCTGAGATCACTGCTCGGCGCGTGGGCGCTGGCCGCCTGCTCGGCCACCGAGACCGCCGCCGTCGAGGAGCACCTGGGCGATTGCGGTACCTGCGCCGACGAGGCGCGGCGGCTGCGCGAGGCGGTCGGCCTGCTGCACCAGCCCGAAAGCCTCGACCTGGACCCGGCGCTGCGCACCCGGGTCCTCGCGAGCTGCCTGGACCGGCGACCGCCGCGCATCCCGCTGCCCGAGTGGGCGACGCCGTACGACGCCGAGACCGCCCGGCTCGACGCGCTGCTCCAGGACATCGGGGCCGCCGAATGGCATGCGCCGGTGCGGCTGCGGTGGTTCGAGGGCGAGGCGGCGACGAGCCGCCGTACCACCGTCGCCGGGGTGATCGCGCACCTGCTGTCGGTGGACGGTCTGGTCGCGGTGGCGCTCGGCCTTGAGGACCCCGTGGCCGAGCGGGGCGTGACGGGTCCGGCGGCACGCACGGAGGCGTACTGGCGGGCCCTGCACTTCCCGCCGACCCGTGCCGTGCGGGCGCCCTGGCGGGAGCAGAGCCACAACCTGGTGCGGATGGTGTCCTTCAGCGGCGGCGCCGGGAAACTGCCCGTCGGCTACGGCGACTTCACCCTGCCGCTGCATGACGCCATGCTGGACCGTGCCTTCGAGTGCTGGGTGCACGCGGAGGACATCGCGGAGGCGGTGGACTACCCGTACGAGCCGCCCGCGCCGCGCCATCTGCACCGCATGATCGACCTGGCCGCGCGGATGCTGCCCGGGGCGCTTGCGGCCCGGCGGCAGGCGGGGCTGGCCGCCATGAGCGGCGCCCCGCACCTGGTCGCGGCCGGGCGTCCGGGCCGTAGCCTCCGGCTGGAGATCGAGGGAGCGGGCGGCGGCGAGTGGCTGATCCCGCTCGACTCGCCGGGCGCGGCGGGCTCCGCCGAGCTGGAGGTGGCCCATGTCGCCCTGGACGGCGTGGAGTTCTGCCGGCTGGCCGCGGGTCATGTGCCACCGCAGGACGCCGCGGCGGGCCAGACCGGTGACCGCGAGGCGATCCGCGAAGTCCTGTTCGCCACAGCGGGATTGAGCCGCATGTAGCGCACGGCGGCGTTGAGCCGGATGTAGCGGCTCGTGGGGGCGAGTCGGTTCATCGGCGACCGCGGCTCGTGGGGACGGGTTGCGGTTCATCGGCGGCTGCGGCTCGTGGGGGCCGTTCGCGCAGTTCCCCGCGCCCCTGAGGTCGGACCAGTCGAGCCTCCTCGACCGGCACAGGTGCCCGAGTTGCTAGGCGAAGACCACCGTGCGGCGGCCGTTGAGGAGGATGCGTCGTTCCGCGTGCCACTTCACGGCCCGCGCCAGCGCCTGGCACTCCACGTCCCGGCCGATCGCCACCAGCTGGTCCGGGGTGACGCCATGCCCCACCCGCTCGACCTCCTGCTCGATGATCGGGCCCTCGTCGAGGTCGGCCGTCACATAGTGGGCCGTGGCACCGATCAGCTTCACACCGCGGGCATGCGCCTGGTGATACGGCTTCGCGCCCTTGAAGCTCGGCAGGAAGGAGTGGTGGATGTTGATGATCCGGCCGCTGAGCCGCTTGCACAGGTCGTCCGAGAGGACCTGCATGTAGCGGGCCAGGACGACCAGCTCGACCCGCTGCTCGCGGACGATCTCCAGCAGCCGCTCCTCGGCCTGCTCCTTGGTGTCCTTGGTCACCGGGATGTGGTGGAAGGGGATATGGTACGACTCCACCAGCTCGGTGAACTCGGTGTGGTTGGAGACCACAGCCGCGATCTCCACCGGCAGCGCGCCGATCCGGGCCCGGAACAGCAGGTCGTTGAGGCAGTGGCCGAACTTGCTGACCATCAGGACGATGCGCATCTTCTCGTCGGCCTGGTTGATCTGCCAGTCCATCTGGAACGAGTCACCGATCGCCGCGAAGCTCGCCCGCAGCTTGTCCACGGTGACCGGGGCCTCCGCCGAGAAGTGGACCCGCATGAAGAACAGTCCCGTGTCGTGGTCGCCGAACTGCTGGCTGTCCTCGATGTTGCACCCGGTCATGAACAGATAGCTCGACACCGCGTGCACGATGCCCTTCTTGTCCGGGCACGAGAGAGTCAGGACGTACTGGTCGGACGGGGCCGCGGCCCGGGTGGACTGCTCACTCATGCAGCACAGGGTCCCACATCCGGCCCGCCGCGGGAGGCACGGCCCGCTACGCGGACCGCGTCATGATGCGCAGCACCTCAAGGCTGCGCGGCGGCACCTCGGGGTCGTCGCCGTCGCTCATGGACATCCGGACGTGCGCGTCCCGCGCCGCCCGCACCGCCTCCGGCCAGTCCTGGTGTTCGACGTACGCGGCGACCGGCGCGTCCGGTCCGACCTGGTGCATGATCCGCAGCACCCGCAGCACGGCGGTGTCGACGAGCGCCGCCTCCTGGGAGTCCCGGAAGATCGTGCCGACGTACTTCTCGGCGGACCAGTTGTCCAGCCAGGTGTCCTCCACCAGCCGGTACACGGCGTCGGTCACATCCCCGTACCCGTCGACGCCGGCCAGCCAGACGTCCCGCTGGAACACCGGGTCCGAGAGCATGTGCAGCGCGGAGCGCACATTGCTGCGCCAGCGCCACCACGGCATGTCATTCAGTGGCATGCCGCCCATGGTGGAGGAGCGACGGCCGCGACGGGAAGAGTTCTCCGAACCTTGCACGGTCACCGATCGTACGTTCCCCGGCGGCGGCGCCTGACCGACCCCCGTAATTCACCTCTATGTCACCTTTGATTGACCGAGGGTCACTCGCCGGTTAGCGATGTGGCGGAATCGTGCGTGAGCATGACCGGCAGGCGACGCATCCGCAAGACCCTTCCCCCCGCCCTCCCCCGGCCCGTCAAAGCCGCCGCGCTGTCCGCGGGCGCGCTCGTGGCCTGTGTCTCGCTCGCCGCCGGATGCGGGGTCATCCCGGGCACCGCGGGCGGCTCAGGGGACGACCCGATCAAGGTGATGACCTGGGCGCCCCGGGACACCGGCGCCACCAACAAGGCCGGCATGCCCGCCGTGGCCGCGGCCTACGCCCGCTGGATCAACTCCCAGGGCGGCATAGGCGGCCGCAAGCTGAAGGTCCTGACCTGCAACGACCACAACAACGCGGTGGGCGCCGCGAAGTGCGCCCGGCGGGCGGTGGACGAGAACGTGGTCGCGGTCGTCGGCTCCTACAGCCAGTTCGGCGACTCCTACTTCGCGCCGCTGGAGGGCGCGGGCATCCCGTACCTGGGCGGCTACGGCGTGACGAACGAGGAGTTCACCAGCGCCCTGTCCTACCCGGTCAACGGCGGCCAGCCCACGCTGATGGCCGGCCTCGGCAGGGCGCTCGCCGACAGCTGCGGCCCCGTCGCCCTGGTCCGCCCCGACAGCATCGCCGGCGACCAGCTGCCCGAGCTGATCGACTCCGGGCTGGCCTCGGGCGGTCACGACGCGGCGAAGGACCAGCTCGCACCCGAGGACGCCACCGAGTACGGCGGCCAGTCCGAGCAGGCGCTCAAGGCGGCGACCGCGGACCCGCTGCACAAGGGGTGCGTGGTGCCCGCGCTCGGCGGCCGCACGGACACCTTCATGGACTCCTTCCGGCGCGCCCGCGGGGACTACCCGGAGGTGCGGACCGCCACCGTGCTCGGCAGCGTCGACCAGAGCGTGATCAACGCGACGGGCGGCGCGAGCGGGCCGTACGAGGGCTCGTACATCACCGGCTGGTACCCGGTGGCCTCCGACAAGCGCTGGGACGCCATGAAGAAGGTGATCAACAAGGAGGCGTTCGGCGACAACCGGATCGACCCCGCGGACGCCGGGGTGCAGACCACGTGGATCGCCTACACCGCGCTGCGGGCCGTCCTGGAGGAGATCGGCGACGGCGAGGTGAGCGCCGAGACCGTGCGCCGCACCCTGAACTCCGGGGTCAAGATCGGCACGGGCGGGCTCACCCCCGCCCTCAGCTGGCACCAGCAGGGCCGGGGCAAGCTCGCCTCCGTCGGGCTGTCCCGCCTGGTCAACACGCAGGTGACCCTTCAGGTGGTGCGCGGGGGCCAACTGGTGGCGGCCAAGGACGGGGGCGCCGTGGACGTCACCAGGACGCTGCTGAACGCCAACCTCAGCTGAGCCGGCCGCGCCCGCCGCCCCGGCTCACAGCTGGGTCGGCTGGCGCTGCGTGAGGCCGTACGTCTTCGCGATCGCGTTCCACAGCGGCGCCGCCTTGGCCTTCTCCGCGCTCGCGGTGCCGCTGTCCCGGTTGCCCGCCTGGGTCTGGCCGGTGGTGCGGGCCTGCTTCTTCTTGCAGCCGTGCTTCCCCGCGGTCTGGTCCGCCCAGGCCGCGTAGTGGTTGTCGGCCGACGCCGAGGCATGCCACGCCTTGGTGAGCGCGGTGGTCAGCTCGGCGTGGTTCGGCAGCTTGTCCACGGTCAGCTGGGACAGGCGGGTGACCAGCTCGGAGCGCTGCTTGGCCGCGTCCCGCAGGTCCGCCGCGGCCCGGTCCAGGTTCTGGCAGGACTTCACATCGGACACCGCCTTGATCACCGAGGCGCGGCTGCTGCCGCTGTCGGCGAGCAGCTTGTCCAGGGCGACGGCCTGCTGCTCGGCGGGGTCGGCGGACGCCGACGGCGACGGCGACTCCTCCTCGGCGGGGGCCGAGGCGGCGACGGTCTTGTTGCGGTCGCCCTGGTCGTCGCCCCCGCCGCTGAGCAGCGCGCCGGCGCCGACCCCGAGGACGATGATGCCGATGCCGGCGGCGGCTATCAGCGGCACCCGCGAGCGGGACCGGCCGCCGCGCCCCGCGCGCCCGCCGCCGTCCTGCCCGCCGCGCCGTCCGCCGCCGGGGCCCTGCGGGGCGTAGGCGGGCTGCGGCTGCCCTGGATAGGGGTCCTGCGGCTGCTGGACGGGCGGCAGTTGCTGGGTGGCCGGGGCCGGACCGGCCGCGGCGCCGCGGAAGAGGTTGTCGAACTCGGCGGGCGGCTGCCGGTCCCCGCCCGGGGCGGCGCCGTACGGGGCGGCCACCGGGGCGATGTACTGCGTGGCCTCCGCGTCGGGGTTGGGGGCCGCGGGCCGCGGCTGGTCGGCCCGGCCCAGGAAGCGGGTGTCCTCGGCCGACGTCTCGGGCGGCAGCGCGCCCGGCGCCACCGGCGGTATGTACTGGGTGGCGCCCTCGTCCACGGGAGCCGGCGCGGGGCCGGGAGCGCCGGCGGCGACGGGCGGCAGGAACTGGGTGGCGCCCTCGTCCGCGGCGGCCGGCGGGAGGTACTGCGTCGCCTGCTCCCCTGCGGTCGCGGGGAGCGGTGCCGCGTACGACTGCTGCGGGGCGCCACCGCCCGCGTACGGCTGCTGCGGGGCGCCGCCCCCCGCGTACGGCTGCTGCATCGCGTCGCCGCCGGGGCCGTACGCCTGGTGCTGCGCGCCGTGCGCGCCGGAGCCGTACGCCGGCTCCTGCGGGGACCGGCCGCCGTACGACGGTGCAGTGGCGCCCTCCGGGGGAAGCGGGCCGGCGCCCGGGGCGGGCGGCTCCTGGGGCGTCCACGGGGCGGGCTGCCCGCCGGGGGCAGCCCATTCCTGCGCGCCGGCCGGGGCCCAGCCCTGGCCGGGCTGGGGAGCGGCGGTCTGCTGCTGGTCGGGGCCCCAGGGCCGGTCCCACGACTGACCGCCGGCCGGCGCGGCGGCCGGAGGGCCGGCAGCCGGGGCGGCCGGCTGGTTCGCGGCCGGCTGCGGGGCGGATCCGCCCGTCATGCCCGGCAGCAGGGGCTCGCCGCCGTCGGAGGGCAGCACGATGCCTTCGCGCGCGGGCTCGCCCTGTCCACTCTGCGTCACCGGGACTCCTACGAATGGGGGACCTTCGGAATCGTCGGCTCACGCTACCGGGTCTCCCGAGCCCGGTGCCACGCAGCTCAGGGCGTGACCTTCTTCCCTGTGACGCCTGTAACAGAACCACCTCGTGGCACGCTGTTCATGGGCACGTCCGTGCGTCAGCGCATCGTTTCCCGCGTGTTCACGCACCCGGCGGGCCGTCGTTCACACACCGAACGTGCCGTCACTCACGCCACGGCCGGGACCGCCTCACGCGGCCTGCTGAAGGTCCAGCCGCGCCCCGAACTCCCGTACCACCGGCTCGTCCCGGAACGGCTCAAGACGCTGCTGGAAGTCCTCCAGATACTCGGCACCGCGGTTGGACCGCAGCGTCTCCAGCAACTCGACCGCCTTCAGCCCGGTGTGGCAGGCCAGTTCGACCTCCCGCTGCTGCACCTGGGCCGTGGCGAGCAGCACATAGCCGATGGCCCGCCTGCGCGCCCGCCCCGCGGGGTGCCCGGCCAGCGACTGCTCCGCGTACCGCGCGGCCTCCCCTGCCTGCCCGAGATCACGGTGGCAGTGCGCCAACTCGTCCGACAGATACGCCTCGTCGAAGTGCGCGATCCACGCCGGGTCGTCCCCGGACTCCGCGTCGGCCGACTCCATGGCCGCGATCGCCCGCCCGGACGCCGTCTGCGTGGCCCGCACATCGCCCAGCAGCGCGTGCCCACGCGCCTCGGCCGCGTGGAACATCGCCTCGACGCGCGGGGTGACCCGGCCCCGCGCCCCCTCCTGGGCCGCCCGCGCCAACTGCGCGATCTCCCGCGGGTTTCCGAGCTGCGCGGCCAGATGGCTCATGGACGCGGCGAGCACATAGCCGCCGTATCCGCGGTCGCCCGCCGCCTGCGCCAGCCGCAGCGACTGGATGTAGTACCGCTGGGCCAGGCCGGGTTGGCCGGTGTCGATGGCCATGTACCCGGCCAGCTCGGTCAGTCGGGCCACCGCGGCGAACAGATCACGGCCGACCGCCTCCCGGTAGGAGCCGGCGAGCAGCCCGGAGACGACACTGTTGAGATAGTGCACGACCACCGGCCGCACATGCCCGCTGCCGTACTGGTGGTCGAGGTCCACGAGCGCCTGGGTCATCGCGCGCACGGCCGCCACGTCCGACTGCCCCACGCGCGCGCCCGCCTGCCGCGCCACCTGCGCGTCCGGCGCCGAGATCAGCCAGTCGCGGCTCGGCTCGACCAGCGCGGACGCCGCCACCGACGAACCGGACAGGAAGTCCCTGCGGCCCACGTCGCTGCGCCACAGCTCACAGACCTGCTCGATGGCCCCCAGTACCGTCGGCGAGAACTGGAGACCGACGCCCGAGGCCAGGTTCTTGCCGTTGGCCATCCCGATCTCGTCGATGGTGACCGTACGGCCCAGTTTGCGGCCCAGCGCCTCCGCGATGATCGCCGGAGCGCGACCGCGCGGCTGCTGCCCGCGCAGCCAACGGGCCACGGACGTCTTGTCGTAGCGCAGGTCGAGGCCGTGCTCGGCGCCGCACATGTTGACCCGGCGGGCCAGCCCGGCGTTCGAGCACCCCGCCTCCTGGATGAGCGCCTGCAACCGTTCGTTCGGCTGCCGCGCGACGAGAGGCCTTGCTGCCATGGCATACCCCCTGCGAACCCCTGGAGCGAAAAGATCCAGCTGTGAAGATCAATGCCCCGCCTCATGCCGAAAATGCGGGACATGCACGGATTGCCGGAGTAAAGGCTGGTGCCGGCCCCAGGGGTGGCTACCCCGTCACACCCTGCTTCCTCCCGCGCGCCCCCGCAGATGCACCCATGCGCCCCAGTTGAGGAATCGATGCTCCTCCCCCGCGCGCGGTCCTGTCATCGCACTGGCCGTAACCCGAGGTGGGCGCGGGAGTTGAGTGGGGCGTGGAAGAGACGATCGCTGGCGCCGAAGCCGCCAAGATTCCGACGCAGCGCGGGGCATCGCTGCTGGAAACCGCAGTTCGCTACGCCGAGGAGCGGCACTGGGACGTGGTCCCCGGCACCTGGCTGGAGGCCGCCGACGGGGAACAGCGCTGCTCCTGCGGCAACCCCGTGTGCGCCGCCCCCGGCGCACACCCGGGGCGCGCGGACTGGGCGGCGCAGGCGACCGGGAGCGTGACCGTCGTCCGCCGGATGTGGCAGAAGCAGCCGCGGGCTTCGATCCTGCTGCCGACCGGGCGTACCTTCGACGCGCTGTCCGTCCCGGAGTCGGCCGGGTTCCTGGCGCTGGCCCGGATGGAACGGATGGGGCTGGCGCTCGGGCCGGTGACGCTCACCCCGGACCGGCGGATGAACTTCTTCGTCCTGCCGGGCGCGGCCCTGAAGCTGCCGGAACTGGTCCGCGGGCTGGGGTGGTCGGTGGGGTCGCTGGATCTGGTCGTGCTGGGCGAAAACGCGTATGTGGCTGCGCCGCCTACGCGGTTCGGGTCGCAGGGGGCTGTGCAGTGGGCCTGCCGGCCTACTGTGGCCAATCGGTGGTTGCCGGATGCGGAGGAGTTGATTTCGGCGTTGGCGTATGCGTGTGGGCGGGATCGGTAGGGGGGCGCCTACTCGTTTGCGTGGTTGAGGAGTTTTGGCGTGTGCGGGGGTGTGGGGACCGTGCGCCTATTCGTCTGCGTGGTTGAGGACGCTTGGCGGGTGCGGGGGCCTGGGGGCCGTGCGCCTATTCGTCTGCGTGGCTGAGGAGTATTGGCGAGTGCGGTGTGGTGGGGGCTTGTCGCGCAGTTCCCCGCGCCCCTTTTTGGTGGCTGTGGGGGGAGAGGTGCCGTGCGCCTGCTCGTCTGCCTGGCTGAGGAATCTTGGCGGGTGCGGGATTGTGGGGGCTTGTCGCGCAGTTCCCCGCGCCCCTTTGGGGCGGCTGTGGGGAGGCTTCGTTCGCGGAGTTGCCCGGGACCCTTTGGGGGGTTGGTTCGCCGTAGGGTGCTGGTATGGCGGAGGTAGTGGGAGTGGGCGGGGTTGCCGTTTGTGTGCGGGGGCTTTGGAAGCGGTTCGGGCAGCAGGTTGCCGTGGCCGGGGTCGATCTGGAGCTGCCCGCGGGGAAGTTCATCGGGCTGGTGGGGCCCAACGGCGCCGGGAAGACCACCACCCTGTCCATGGTGACCGGGCTGCTCAGGCCCGACCAGGGAAGCGTCGAGGTGGTCGGCCACGACGTGTGGCGGGACCCGGTGGCCGTCAAGGCACGGATCGGCGTGCTCCCTGAAGGACTGCGGCTGTTCGAGCGGCTTTCGGGGCGCGAACTGCTCGGCTACTCCGGGCGGTTGCGGGGCCTGCCCGGGTCCGAGGTGGACAAGCGCGCCACCCAGCTGCTGGACGTACTCGATCTCGCCGGGGCCCAGCACAAGCTCGTCGTCGACTACTCCACCGGCATGCGCAAGAAGATCGGGCTCGCCGCTGCCCTCCTCCACAACCCCGAAGTCCTCTTCCTGGACGAGCCGTTCGAGGGTGTCGACCCGGTGTCCGCGCAGACCATCCGCGGCGTCCTTGAGCGGTACACGGCCTCAGGCGCCACCGTCGTCTTCTCCTCCCACGTCATGGAACTCGTCGAGTCGCTGTGCGACTGGGTGGCCGTGATGGCGGCGGGCCGCATCCGCGCGACCGGCCCGCTGCCCGAGGTGCGCGGGCAGCACTCCACCCTCCAGGACGCCTTCCTCGAACTGGTCGGCGCACAGGGCCGCGACGCCGGGTCCGACCTGGACTGGCTGGGCGGCGGCGCCCGATGAGCGACGTCACCGCCACCGTCGTACGGCTGAAACTGTCCCTGTTGCGCAACGGGCTCAGGCAGTCCGGCGGTCGGCGGGCCGCCTTCATCGCCTCGGCCGTCGTCGCGCTGTTGTTCGCCGCGCTGCTACTGCTCGGCCTGCTCGCGCTGCGCGGACACGCCCACGCCGATGCCGTCGCCGTGCTGGGCACGGCCGTGCTCGCGCTGGGCTGGGCCGTGATGCCGCTGTTCTTCCCCAGCGGGGACGAGACGCTGGACCCGACCCGGCTGGTGATGCTGCCGCTGCGCCCCCGCCCGCTGGTGCGGGCCCTGCTGGCGGCCTCGCTGGTCGGTGCCGGCCCGCTGTCCACCCTGCTCCTGCTGGCCGGCTGCGCCCTGTCGGTCGCCCGGGGCGCGGCGGCCTACGGCACCGCCGTGGTCGCGGTCGTCCTCGGGCTGCTGGTGTGCGTGGCCCTCGCCCGGGCTGTGGCCGCCGCGAACGTACGGCTGCTGACCAGCCGGAAGGGCCGCGATCTCGCGGTACTCAGCGGACTGGTCATCGCGGTCGGCGCGCAACTGGTCAACTTCGGCGCGCAGCGGCTCGGCTCGGCGGGGCTCGGACAGCTGTCCCCGGCCGCCGACGTGCTGCGCTGGCTGCCGCCCGCCTCCGCGGTGGGCGCGGTGCACGCGGTCAGCGAACGGTCCTACGGTACGGCCGCCGCCCAACTGCTGCTGACCGCCGCGGCGTTGGTGCTGCTGGTCGCCGTGTGGACGCGCAGCCTGACCCGGCTGATGACCGCGCCCGACGGCTCCACCCTTCAGGCCGCCGACAGCGGTGCCCGCGAACGCGCCTCGACGGGGCTCGGACGGCTGCTGCCCGCGGGCCGCACCGGCACGGTCATGGAACGCTCCCTGCGCTACATCTGGCGCGACCCCAAGACCAAGGCCGCGTGGGTGACCTCGCTCGCCATCGGCCTGATCGTGCCGGTGTTCAACGCGTTGCAGGGCACCGGTTCGATCTACTTCGCGTGCTTCGCCGCGGGGATGCTCGGCATCCAGATGTACAACCAGTTCGGGCAGGACACCTCGGCGTTCTGGATGGTGGCCGCGGCCATCTCGTCCGGCCGGGACGCCTATGTCGAACTGCGCGGCCGTGCGCTGGCGCTGCTGGTGATCACCCTGCCGTACGCCACCCTCGTGACCGTGCTGACCACGGCCATGCTGGGCGACTGGCCCCGGCTGCCGGAGGCGCTCGGCCTGTCCTTCGCGCTGCTCGGGGCGATGCTGGCGACCGGTGCGTGGACCTCGGCCCGCTTTCCGTACTCCATCCCGCAGGAGGGCTACAAGAACGTGGCGCCCGGGCAGGCCAGCCTCGCCTGGATCTCGATCTTCGGCGGCATGGTCTCGGCGGCCCTGCTGTGCGCGCCGCTCATCGCGCTCACCATCTGGCTGAACGTGAGCGCGGGCGGCGACGCGTTCACCTGGCTGCTGCTCCCGGCCGGCGCCGCCTACGGCGCGACGCTCAACCTGCTGGGCCTGCGCCTCGCGGCCCCGCAGACAGCGGCCCGCCTGCCAGAAATCCTGACAGCGGTGAGCAAGGGCTGACAGTGCCTGCGGCGCTTCGGCGGTAACGGCTGCCGGCGGCGGGGGGTTGTGGCAGCGGCGAGAGGCTGCGCGGGCGCCCGGCGGTCTCGCGAGGTGCGGGTTGTTCGTACGCGGGAGGGCGGGTCTCGCTGGGGTGCGGGCCTGACCGCAGGTGCGGGCGGTCCTGCGGGGTGCGGGCGGTGCCGCGCTCAGCGCCCGCACCCCGACGAAAGGCGCCCACGCCCCGCGAGGGGCGCGCTCATCTTGTGAGTGGGGCCGGGGTCAGTTTGTGGTGACTGTGGTCAGGAAGGGTTCGATCGCGGTGCGCCAGGCTTCGGGGCGGTCGTAGTGGACGAAGTGGCCCGCGTCGGCGACCTCCGCGTACTGGCCGTGGGGCAGGACCCGGACCATCTCCTGGGCCTCGGCGCGGCCCAGCTCGCCGTCGAGGCCGCGGACGACCAGGGTGGGGCAGCGGACCTGGGCCAGCTCCTCCCAGTGCGCGTCGTAGACCCACGTCTCGCGGGACTTCAACATCCGCTCGGGCTCGAAGACGGGCCGCCAGCCGTCGGCGGACTCCTGCATGACCTCGGCGAAGAACGCGCCGCGTGCCGGGTTCGGACGGTCCACCCAGGGGTCGTCCTCGCCGAACCACTTGCGTACGTCGGCGAGCGTGGCGAAGGGCACGGGCCAGGACTTGAACCAGTCGGCCCACTCACGCTGCGAGGCCCCGCCCAGCGCGGAGGCCCGCATGTCGCAGATAATCAGCGCCCGCACCAGGTCGGGACGCTTGGCGGCCAGCTGCCAGGCGGTGAGCGCGCCCATGGCATGCCCGATGAGCACGGCCGGGCCGAGACCGAGCTGTTCGACCGCCGCCTCGGCGTCCTCGATATAGGACTCGCGGGTGTAGGCGACCTGCGGGGGCTTCTCGCTCTGGCCGTGGCCGCGCTGGTCCAGTGCGATGGCCCGATGACGCTCGGAGAGCCAGCGTGCGGTGGCCGCCCAGTGCGAGGCGCGCCCCATCAGGCCGTGCAGTAACAGCACGCCGGGCCCGTGCTCCGGGTCCGCCTTGGGAGGGTCGGCGAACTCCCAGGCGGCCAGGCTCACGCCGCCCGCTCCCCTCACGTCGATACGCCGTGCCATGCGCTGGCACCCCCCTAGCTCCGCTCGGACCGTACCGCTGTCCTGCCTCGTACCGCTGCGTTGCCCAGCTGCTGCCGAAGACGGCCGCAGATTATCGAATGCCTATTCGGAACTGCTGCCTCTGCGGGCAACACCCCTCATTCGAGTGACCCCCGGCGAGGAATGATCGTCGCCACCGAGGGGAGTTCTTACGCGGGAGGCGGACCGCTCGGGGAAAACGGTCCGCGGGGATGACCCTGAGAGCTCGGGGCTCCGGGTCAGCACAGGGGAGGACAGGCCCCGGCGCCGCATGGCGCCGGGGCCCTCCCCCTGTCTTCGGCACATCCTCCCCACCCCCCTGTGGTCATATGCCCCTCGCGACAGCCTCGCACGGGAACCGTCGAAGCGCTGCCATTCGGCGTACCGAATCCTGGATGCGGCACCGTTCGCCCCGGCTCCCGTGCCGGCGCGCCGGCACGGGAGCCGACGGCGCACCCGGGCGCCGGGCGCTCAGCGCTTGGCGACGAACACGTGGGAGGCCACGTCCGACTCCAGCTCGGCCGCCTCACCGCTGCTGCCCACGAGCACACCGCCCGCCGACTCGGTCACGCTCACCACCGAACCGGGCTGCACGCCCGCCCGGCGCAGCGTGTACATCAGCTGCGCGTCGGTCTGGATCGGCTCGCCGATACGGCGGACGACGACCGTCTTGCCGTCCGCGCCCGGATCGAGGTCCGCGAGCGAGACCATGCCCTCGTCCAGGAACGGATCGGCCCCGTCCTTCTCGCCCAGCTCCTCCAGTCCCGGGATGGGATTGCCGTACGGCGACTCGGTCGGATGGCGCAGCAACTCCAGGACGCGGCGCTCCACCGCCTCGCTCATCACGTGCTCCCAGCGGCACGCCTCCGCGTGCACCTGCTCCCACTCCAGGCCGATCACGTCGACCAGCAGGCACTCCGCGAGGCGGTGCTTGCGCATCACGCGCGTGGCCAGCCGGCGGCCCTCCTCGGTCAGCTCCAGGTGCCGGTCGCTCGCCACCGAGACCAGGCCGTCACGCTCCATGCGCGCCACCGTCTGGCTCACGGTCGGCCCGCTCTGGTCCAGCCGCTCGGCGATGCGGGCGCGCATCGGGACCACGCCTTCCTCCTCCAGTTCGAGGATGGTGCGGAGGTACATCTCCGTGGTGTCGATCAGTCCGGACATACGTGCCCCTCGATTACCTCTGCCGGAAGCTCACCGCTCTCCGGCGTGCGCTGGCCCTGGCCTCAATTCTGACGCATACCGCTGACAACCGTGCCGCGCCGCCGAAACCACCGGGTGACGAGTGCGTGCGCGGCGCGGCCGGGACCGTCCCACCGCGTATTGACAGCGCACTGGTCCAGACCGCACGGTGATCCGCGACACGGACGCTGCGAAGGGGCACCGCATGAGCGAGGGCACACCGGCCGACCAGTTCTTCGACGCCGCCATCGGCCTGCTGCGACGGGCCCGTGACGAGGAGTCCGCGGCCATCGCCGCCGCCGGCACGCTCCTCGCCGACACCGTCGAGGCCGGCGGCCGGCTGTTCGCCTTCGGCGCCGGCCACTCCTCCCTCGCCGCCCAGGACATCGTCTACCGGGCCGGCGGTCTCGCCCTGATGAACCTGCTTCCCGTGCCCGGGGCGGTCGGGGTCGACGTCGTCCCCGCCACCCTCGGCTCCGCCCTCGAACGCGTCGACGGTCTGGCCACCGCCGTCCTGGACACCTCGCCCCTCAGGGCCGGCGACGCCCTCCTGGTCATCTCGCTGTCCGGGCGCAACGCCCTCCCCGTGGAGATGGCGATGCACGCCCGTTCCCTGGGGGTCAGGGTCATCGGCGTCACTTCGGTGGCGTACGCCGCGCAGACCTCCTCCCGGCACGCCTCCGGCACCTTCCTGAAGGACCACTGCGACATCGTCCTCGACTCGAAGATCGCGGTCGGCGACGCGGAACTCACCCTCGACACCATCCCGGCCCCCTTCGCCCCCGCCTCCACCATCGTCACCGCAGCCCTGCTGCAGGCGGTCATGGCCACGACGGCACAGACCCTCGCCGCCCGCGGCACCGAACCGCCCCTGCTGCGCTCCGGCAACGTCGACGGCGGCCACGACTGGAACGCCCAGATCATGACCGACTACCAAGACCGAATCTTCTACCACCACTGAAGCCCCCCAAAGGGGCGCGGGGAACCGCGCGCCCGGCCACACCCCACCCGCACCCGACAGCGCGCCCCAAAGGGGCGCGGGGAACTGCGCGCCCAGCCCCCACACCGCCGCAGCCGAACAACGGCCCGTCGAACCGGTTCACCCAGCGGAGCGTGACGGTTCAGCCAGCGGAGCGTGACGGTTCAGCCAGCGGAGCGTGACGGTTCAGCCGGCGGACCGTGCCGCCAAGTCCAGGGCCGCCGCGATACGGGCCGCCACATCCTCCGCATACATCGCGTCGACCCGTTCGAAGCCCGCGCGGGCAGCGCCCCGCAGGAACGTCACGACGCCCAGCGTCCGCCCCCGGCTGCGCAGCACCGCGCACAGCGCGTGCACACAGTCCCCGGGCCACTGCCGGGCCAGCGCCCACTCACGGGCCCGCTCCGCGGACACGCCGCCGGCGTCGGCCCGCACCGTCCCGCCCCGCTCGACGCACTGCAGCGCGGGGTGGCCCTCCTCGTAGCGCACCGGCAGCCCGGCCGCTCCGGTGAGCAGGCTGGGCCCCGGCGCGCCGGAGGGGGTCGCGGCGACCCGCACCAGCCGCGCCCGCGCCGTACCGTCGTCGCCCGGCGGCGGACCCGCCACCCGGTCGATCAGCGCATGGTCGGCGAAACCGGCGAGCGCGAAGTCGAGGTGGACGGTCGCCGCCTCCGCCGGGTCCTCGCACTCGGCCGCCGCACGGGCCGCCCGGTGCAGCTGGTTGGCGCGGAAGCGCAGCAGCGACGCCTCCTGTTCGCCCTGTTTGGCCTCGGTCACGTCCTGGAACATCCAGCCCACCCCGAGCGGCACCGGTTCCTCCGCGAGCGGCGAGGCGAGCCGCAGGAAACCGCTGCGCCAGCAGCGCCGCCGCTCGCCCTCCGGGGTGCGCACCGCCACCCACATCTCGGCCGGCGCGGGCGGCGCGCCCTCGGCCAGCACATGGGTGAGCGCGCCCTCCAGCTCCTCCACACCCTGTGCGAGCAGTTCGCCCAGGGGCCGGCCGAGCGCGGACGTACGCCCGATGCCCAGGGCCCGTGCCGCGTGCGCGTTCACGACCGCGGGCCGCAGGTCGGCGTCGACGAGCACGACCCCCCACGCCGCGTCCTCGAACAGCGCCTCGCTCAGCGCGATCGACCGCTCCAGGTCGATCTGCGCGTGCACCTCGCTGAAGGCGCAGTACACGCCGGCCGGCTTGCCGTCCGGCCCGCGCACCGCCGCGGACTGGGTGCGCACCAGGACCCGGCCGCCGTCCTTGGTGACCAGCGCGAACTCATGCACCTGCCGGCCGGGCGCATGCATCGCGGACAGCAGCCGGCCCTCGACCTCCTCGGCGTCGGCGCTGCGCACCGCCCAGCCCGCGAACCCCTGCCGCCCCACCGCCTCGGCGGCGGTCCAGCCGAGGATCCGCTCCGCCTCCCGGTTCCAGTGGGTGACCACGCCGTCCGCGTCGAAGGCGCACAGCGCCGCGTCCATTCCGTCCAGCAGCGCGGCGAGCAGATCGGAGCCGCCCGGGTCCTCCGGACCGGACACGCCGGCGCCACCGCCCCGCTCGGGCTCGTCCGGCCCCAGTTCGTCGGTGGTCCCACTACGCCGGGAAGCACTCACCTGGACCCCCTGCAGGCTGCGTCCGCACACACGGCGCGAAAATTCGCTCTCCGCCTTTCATTCAACTCGAACGTGACACAGCGCACACTTGGTTCCCGCAAGATTGAAAGAATCGTTGTAGACCCGCTTCCAGGCTCCCCTCGCCGCAAGGGGGACGTCAACGCCTCAGAAAATCCCTTGAACACCCGCCGCCCCCTTCTTAAGGTGATCCGTACGTGAGAAAGGAGGTGATCGGGTACATGAGTGAAACCCGGACGCGCGAGGTGGCTGCGGGCTAGCGGCCTGCCACCACACCGAGTGCGGTGCCGGACCAGCGTGGGCAAGCGACACGCAGCCGGCCTAATCCAACGCAGTCACCCGACCCGCGGGCTCGCCGGTACGTCCGGCCGGCTTCTTCGTCGTTCGACGGAGGACCCGAGTCCGCGGGTCGTCTGCGTCTGCGGGAACGACCGCCGAGGGGAGGGCGGTACCCTTGGCCCATGCTTGCGATGCTCGTTCGGCGCCGTCATGTGGACTTTCTGCGCGTCACGAGCATGGCCTGTCGGCGCACCGCCTGACCGGGCCCCGCACGCCCGTTCCGAACGCGGCTTCTCGTGTCTTCTCCCGTCTCCTCCCGCCGAGGCACCCGCGGCTGCGCCCATCCTTGACGGCGACGGCTGCCCGGCCCCGTACACCCCGCGGACGCACCCCCATGACGCATCCCCCGTCGTACGACCACCTGCCCATCATCGATCTGTCGGCCGCCGACCGCGGACCGCAGGCCCGGGCCCTGCTGCGCGCGCAACTGCACAGCGCCGCCCACGACGTCGGCTCCTTCCAGCTCGTCGGGCACGGCGTGCCCCGGGCCGAGAGGGAGGCGCTGCTCACCGCGACGCGTGCCTTCTTCGCCCTGCCCGAGGCCGACCGGCTCGCCCTGGACAAGGTCAACTCGCCGCACTTCCGCGGCCACACCGGCGGGACCGGCGCCCGGTGGGAGCAGTTCGACATAGGCCCGGAACGCCCGGCGTGCGCCCCCGGTCCCGGGGAGCCCGCGTACGGGTGGCTCGAGGGCCCCAACCAGTGGCCCGCGGCCCTCCCCGCACTGCGTACCGCCGCCCTCGCCTGGATCGACCGGCTCGGCGGCGTGGCCCGGCGGCTGCTGCGCGAACTGCTCACCGCGATCGGCGCTCCCGCCGGCTTCTACGACCCCGTACTCGGCGACCGCGCCCACCCGCGCCTGAGGCTCGTACGCCGCCCCGGGAGCGCGGGCGACGGCACCGGCCGGGACGCCGGCGCGCACCAGGACCGGGGCTTCCTGACGCTGCTGCTCCAGGACACCGCCGGCGGCCGCCCCGACGCAGTGCCGCTGGATGGCGCCTTCGTGGTCGGCGTAGGCGACCTGCTGGAGGCGGCGACCGACGGCTATCTGGTCGCCGCCGGCCCCCGGGCCATGGGCCCCGCCTCGCTCTTGTCCGTCCGGTTCGTCTGCGCCCCGCGGCTCGACGCGCGCGTGACGCCGCTGCCGTTCCCGTACGCGGGCGCGGCACCCGGCCGCACCGCCGCCCCTGACGGCCCGCTGCGCGCCGAGTACGGCCACCACGCGCTGAAGGGCGAGCTGCGGGCCCACCCGCGGGTGGCCCGGCGGCCACCACGGGAGTCTGCTCGTACCGGCGTGAGGAGCGTCCCGGGGCGGCTCCTCAGCGGGCGATGGCCTCGTATCCCGCGACCTCGCGGGGGCTGCGCGGTCCGGGCCCCACATAGCGTGCGGAGGGCCGCACCAGGCGTCCCGTCCGCTTCTGCTCCAGGATGTGCGCCGACCACCCCGCGGTCCGGGCGCAGGTGAACATCGAGGTGAACATCTGCGCGGGCACCTCGGCGAAATCCAGCATGATCGCCGCCCAGAACTCGACGTTGGTGGCGAGGACCCGGTCCGGGCGGCGGTTGTGCAGTTCCTCCAGGGCCGCCTTCTCCAGTGCCTCGGCGATCTCGTAGCGCGGCGCGCCCAGCTCGCGGGCGGTGCGGCGCAGCACGCGCGCGCGGGGGTCCTCTGCGCGGTACACCCGGTGTCCGAAGCCCATCAGCCGCTCGCCCCGGTCCAGGGCCTGCTTGACGTACGCCTCGGCGTCGCCGGTCCGCTCGATCTCCTCGATCATCCCGAGGACCCGGGAGGGTGCGCCGCCGTGCAGCGGACCCGACATGGCGCCGACCGCGCCGGACAGCGCGGCGGCCACGTCGGCTCCGGTGGAGGCGATGACACGGGCGGTGAAGGTGGAGGCGTTCATGCCGTGTTCGGCGGCGGAGGTCCAGTAGGCGTCGACGGCCGCGACGTGCTTGGGGTCCGGCTCACCCCGCCAGCGGATCATGAACCGCTCGACGATCGTCTGCGCCTTGTCGATCTCCCGTTGCGGCACCATCGGCAGGGTCTGGCCGCGTGCCGACTGGGCGACGTAGGACAGGGCCATCACGGCGGCGCGCGCGAGGTCGTCGCGGGCCTGCTCCACGTCGATGTCGAGCAGCGGCTTCAGTCCCCACACCGGGGCGAGCATGGCGAGCGCCGACTGCACGTCGACCCGGATGTCGCCGGAGTGCACGGGGATCGGGAACGGCTCGGCGGGCGGCAGGCCGGGGTTGAAGGCGCCGTCCACGAGCAGCCCCCATACGTTCCCGAAGGAGACGTGACCCACCAGTTCCTCGATGTCGACGCCCCGGTAGCGCAGGGCGCCGCCTTCCTTGTCCGGTTCGGCGATCTCCGTCTCGAAAGCGACGACTCCTTCTAGCCCGGGTACGAAGTCGGACATGGGGCGGCTCCTCGTGGTGTGTACGGCGCAGGCCGGAACGCGGGTACCACCACGGTTCCACGGTCGCTCTCCAGACTCGCGGTCCGGGCGGTCACCCCGGTGATGCCCCGATCGGCCGATGCTCACCCGACCGTCGGGGCATCAGCACCATAACCCCGGGTGCCAGGGTTGGGGAGGGTCCGCGGCACTGGGTGCCATACGGGTGCGGACGGGTATGCGGCAGGATGACCGGGTGACCGACCGCGATCCCCTTCTCGATCCCGCCGCCATGCGCAAGCACTACCGGGTGGAAGGTCTCGACGAGACCGACCTGGCCGCGCACCCGATGGACCAGTTCGCCCGCTGGTTCGAGCATGCCGCGCTGGCCGGGGCGCACGGCACGCTCTACGAGCCGAACGCGATGGTCCTCTCCACCTCGGACGCCGAGGGCCGTCCCAGCTCCCGGACGGTGCTGCTGAAGGAGTACGACGAGTACGGCTTCGTCTTCTACACCAACTACGACTCCCGCAAGGCCCGTGAGCTGGCCGGGAACCCGTATGTGTCCGTGGTGTTCCCCTGGCATCCGATCGCCCGCCAGGTCGTTGTCTCGGGTACCGCCCGGCGTACCGGCCGCGACGAGACGGCCGCCTATTTCCGCACCCGTCCGCACGGTTCGCAGCTGGGTGCCTGGGCCAGCGCCCAGTCCTCGGTGATCCCGTCCCGGGCCGGTCTTGAGGCGTCCTACGCCGAGTTGGCCGCCCGCTATCCGGAGGGCGAGCAGGTGCCGGTGCCGCCGAACTGGGGCGGTTTCCGTATCGCGCCGCAGACGGTCGAGTTCTGGCAGGGCCGCGAGAACCGGCTGCACGACCGGCTGCGTTACGTCGCCGAGCCGGACGGCTCCTGGCGGCTGGAACGGCTGAGTCCCTGACCGGTCGGCGTGGCCCGCCGGCGGTGTGGCTGTGCTCTCAGGCCAGTGCTTCGTCCAGGAGGAGCGTCCACTGGGCGACCACGCGTTCGCGGCGGGCCGTGTCGTCGGTGAGGAGGTTGGCAAGGCCCAGGCCGCGGGCCATGTCGAGCAGTCCCTGCACGGTTTCCCGGACGCCGGGCCGGGACTCGTCGGCGCCGAGCAGTTCCACCGCTATCCGGTGGGTCTCGCGGCCGACGCGGGCCTCCAGTTCGGTCACCCGGGGCCGCAGCTGCTCCTCGTCGCCGGCGGCGACCCACAGGTGCAGGGCGGCCCGGAACAGGGGGCCCGTGTACAGGTCGACGAGGGCGGCGACGACGGCGGGGCGGGCCGCGGCGCCCTCCGGGAAGAGGGCGCGCAGGGCGGCTGACCGCTGCTCGGCGACGTACTCGACGGCCGCCGTGAACAGGTCCTCGCGGGTGCGGAAGTGGTGCTGGGCGGCGCCGCGTGAGACGCCCGCGCGTTCGGCGACGACCGAGACGGTGGAGCCCGCCCAGCCGTGCTCGGCGAGGCAGGCCACGGCGGCCTCCAGCAGCCGCTGCCGGGTGGCCCGGCTGCGGTCCTGCTTGGGGAGGCGGTCGACTGCGGTCACAGCACCCATGGGGCATCCCGTCGTTCGAGGAAGGCCGTCATCCCCTCCCGGGCCTGCACGGAGGAGAACAGCCGGGCGGAGAGCGCGCTCAGGTCGGCCGCCGCCCGGTCGAATGTCTCCAGCACCCTAGCCGTGAGCAGGCGCTTCGTCGCGGCCAGGCCCTGGGGCGAGGATCTGCGCAGGCCGTCGAGGACGGGGGTGAGCGCCGCGTCGACGTCGTCCCCGCTGAGGGTCAGCAGGCCGATACGGGTGGCTTCGGCGGCGTCGAAACGCTCGCCGGTGAGGTAGTAGCGGGCCAGGGCGCGCGGGTCGGCACGCGGGATCACGGGCAGCGAGATGACGGCCGGTGCCACCCCCATGCGTACCTCGGTGAAGGCGAACGTGGCCTCGGTGGCGGCGGCCGCGATGTCGCAGGCGGCGAGCAGGCCGAGGCCGCCCGCGCGGACGTGTCCGGTGATCCGTGCGACGACCGGTTTGTCGAGTTCGACGATCTGCCGCAGCAGGGCGACGACGGTGTCGGGGTGGGGCGGGTCGCGCAGGTCGGCGCCGGCGCAGAAGGTGCCGCCGGTGTGGGTGAGGACGACGGCCCGTACGCCGGGGTCGGCGGCGCATTCGGCCAGCGCGTCCGCGAGACCGCCGACCAGGGCGGCCGACAGGGCGTTGCGGGTGTCGACCGAGTCCAGGCTGACGGTCTCGATGCCCCGCACGCGGGTACGTCCGATCGGCGTCACACCGGCCTCCCGACCGCGCGCGGTCCACGGCGGGGCATCTCACCGAAGCCGGACCGGGACACCCCGTGGACAAAGGTGGCGTGCCGTATCCGTAGGCAGCGGAACACGGTTCCTCCTCGGGGGTCGGGCGGGCTAGTAGGACTTGGGGAGGCCGAGGGTCTGGTGTGAGACGTAGTTGAGGATCATCTCGCGGCTCACCGGGGCGATGCGCGCCACGCGTGCGGCCGTGATCAGCGAGGCGAGGCCGAACTCCCGGGTGAGGCCGTTGCCGCCGAGGGTGTGCACGGCCTGGTCGACGGCCTTCACGCAGGCTTCCCCGGCCGCGTACTTGGCCATGTTGGCGGCCTCGCCGGCGCCGATGTCGTCGCCCGCGTCGTAGAGGTGGGCGGCCTTCTGCATCATCAGCCGGGCCAGTTCGAGGTCGATGTGCGCCTGTGCGAGGGGGTGTGCGATGGCCTGGTGGGCGCCGATGGGGGTCTGCCAGACGGTGCGGTCCCGGGCGTACTCGACCGCCTTGGACAGCGCGTGACGGCCCATGCCGATCGCGAACGCGGCCGTCATGATCCGTTCCGGGTTGAGCCCGGCGAACAGGTGCAGCAGACCCGCGTCGCCCTCCTCGCCGATGAGCGCGCCGGCAGGCAGCCGCACATCGTCCAGGGTGAGTTCGAACTGCTTCTCGGCGGCGCTGAGTTCCATGTCGATGGGCCGCCGGACAAAGCCCTCTGCGTCACGCGGGACGATGAACAGGCAAGGCTTCAGCCGGCTGCTCTTTTGGCTCGTTCGCCTCCGGGGCGCTTCAGTCGGTGTCGAGCCCCCGACCGTGCTCACCCCTTCGGGCCTCCGCGCGCTCGGGCTCTCGACACCGACGCGCCCCTCCGGCTCACTCGCGGAGCGGGCGTCCTCGGTGCGGGCGACGATCAGTACCGCGTCGGCGATGTCCACCCCGGAGATGAACACCTTGCGTCCGGTCAGCAGCCAGTCGCCGCTGCCGGGGTCGCGGCGTGCGGTGGTGGTGATGCGGTGCGCGTTGGAGCCGGCGTCGGGTTCGGTGATGCCGAAGGCCATGGTGCGGGTGCCGTCGGCGATGCCGGGGAGCCAGGCGCGTTTCTGCTGCTCGGTGCCGAAGCGGGCGATGACCGTGCCGCAGATCGCGGGCGAGACCACCAGCATCAGCAGCGGGCAGCCGGCGGCGCCCAACTCCTCAAGCACGATGGCGAGTTCGGTGATGCCGCCGCCCCCGCCGCCGTGTTCCTCCGGCAGGTTGACGCCGAGGTAGCCGAGCTTTCCCGCCTCGGACCACAGTTCGGCGGGGTGGCGGCCCTCGGCGACGGTGCGGGTGAGGTACGCACGGCCGTAGCGTGCGCCGAGGGCGGCCACGGCGGCCCGCAGCGCCTTGTGCTCTTCGGACTCGATGAGGGCGGTCATGCGGTACCTCCGCGTCGGCTCGTCCGTGGCTGCTCGCGCTCCTGGGTGGGTTCGACCACCGCCAGCACCGTGCCCGGCTCCACCTGCTGTCCCGGCTTGGCGTGCAGGGCGCTGAGGGTGCCTGGGCCGGGGGCCGCGATCCGGTGCTGCATCTTCATCGCCTCCAGCCAGACCAGGGGCTGGCCCGCCTGCACGGGGGCGCCCTCGGTCAGGCCCTCGGCGATACGGACGACCGTGCCCGGCATCGGGGCCAGCAGGGAGCCGGGTGCCACCTGGGCCGTCGGCTCCGGGAACCGGGGCAGGGCCGTCAGGGTGGCGGCGTTGACGTGGACCTGGTCGCCGTAGCGGGCGATCTCGAAGCGCCGCTGTACGCCGTCCACTTCGAGTACGACCGTCCCCGCGTCGGCGCGCACCACCCGCACACCGTCGGCCGCGAGGCCCTGGCGGGTGTGCCGGTAGCTGACCTCGTGTTCCTCGCCGGCCATCAGATAGCGCTTGGTCTGCGGCTGCGAGGGCAGATTGCGCCAGCCGCCGAACCGGGAGCGGCCGTGCGCGTCGGCGAGGGCGGCGGCCAGCGGGGCGTACGGATCGGGGGCCGGGGCGGTGAGGTCCGCGAGGTGACGGTCGTAGAAGCCGGTGTCCATGCGGGCCGCCGTGAACTCCGGGTGCCGCAGGGACCGTACGAGCAGGTCGCGGTTGGTGACCGGGCCGTGCACGGCCGCCCGCTCCAGGGCGCCGGACAGCCGGCGGATCGCCTCCGCGCGCGTGGGGGCGTGCGCGACGGCCTTGGCGAGCATCGGGTCGTAGTGGACGCCGATGGCGTCGCCGTCGGCGTAGCCGACATCGAGGCGGATGCCGTCCGGTACGGCCAGACGGTGCAGGGTGCCGGTCTGCGGGGCCCAGTCGCGGGCCGGGTCCTCGGCGTACAGGCGGGCCTCGATCGCGTGCCCACGCGCGCGTGGCGGCCGCTGGGCCAGCGCGTGGCCCTCGGCGACGCGGATCTGCTCGGCCACCAGGTCGATGCCGAACACCGCCTCCGTGACGGGGTGTTCGACCTGGAGGCGGGTGTTCATCTCCAGGAAGTGGGCCTGCTGCCCGGCGACCAGGAACTCGACGGTGCCGGCGCCCACGTAGGCGACGCGGCGGGTGGCGCGCTCGGCCAGCGCGTACAGCTCGTCGGTGAGGGCCGGCTCCAGGCCGGGCGCGGGGGCTTCCTCGATCACTTTCTGGTGGCGGCGCTGGAGCGAGCAGTCGCGGGTGCCGAGCGTCCACACCGTGCCGTGCGCGTCGGCGAGGATCTGCACCTCGACATGGCGGCCGTCCTCGACGTACGGCTCGACGAAGACCTCGCCGTCCCCGAACGCGCTCGCCGCCTCGGCCCGCGCGGCATCCAGGGCGGCGTCGAGCTGGTCCAGGCCGCGCACGATCCGCATGCCGCGGCCCCCGCCGCCCGCCGCCGCCTTCACCAGCACCGGCAGATCGGCCGCGGTGACCTCGCGCAGCGGCGCGCGGCCCATCAGCTCCTTGGCGCGCGTCTTGGAGGCCATCGTCTCGATCGCCTCCGGCGGCGGCCCGATCCACACCAGGCCGGCGTCCAGGACGGCGCGCGCGAAACCGGCGTTCTCGGCGAGGAAGCCGTAGCCGGGGTGCACGGCGTCCGCGCCGGCGGCCACGGCGGCCTTCACGATCAGGTCGCCCCGCAGATACGTCTCGGCGGGCGCGGCGCCCGCGAGGCGTACCGCGGTGTCGGCCACGCGCGTGTGCAGGGCGTTCTCGTCGGCGTCCGAGTGCACGGCGACCGTCCGGATGCCCAGGTCGCGGCAGGTGCGGAAGATCCGGCAGGCGATCTCGCCCCGGTTGGCCACAAGGACAGAAGTGATCACGGCTGGTCCCTCACATCCGGAAGACGCCGAAGCCGCCCCGCGCACCCTGGTAGGGCGCGGTGTGCAGGGCGGACAGGCACAGGCCGAGGACGGTACGGGTGTCGCGCGGGTCGATGACGCCGTCGTCGTACAGCCGCCCGGACAGGAACATCGGCAGCGACTCGGCCTCGATCTGCTGCTCCACCATGGCGCGCAGCGCCGCGTCGCCGTCCTCGTCGTACGGCTGTCCCTTGGCGGCGGCCGACTGGCGGGCCACGATCGACAGCACCCCGGCGAGCTGCTGCGGGCCCATGACGGCCGACTTGGCGCTGGGCCAGGCGAACAGGAACCGCGGGTCGTAGGCGCGTCCGCACATGCCGTAGTGCCCGGCGCCGTAGGAGGCACCCATGAGGACCGACAGGTGCGGCACCGTGGAGTTGCTGACCGCGTTGATCATCATCGCGCCGTGCTTGATGATGCCGCCCTGCTCGTACTCCCTGCCGACCATGTAACCGGTGGTGTTGTGCAGGAACAGCAGCGGGATGTCGCGCTGGTTGGCGAGCTGGATGAACTGGGCGGCCTTCTGCGACTCCGGGCTGAACAGCACGCCCTGCGCGTTGGCGAGGATGCCCAGCGGGTAGCCGTGCAGAGCGGCCCAGCCGGTCGTCAGGCTCGTCCCGTACAGCGGTTTGAACTCGTCGAAGTCGGAGCCGTCGACGATCCGGGCGATCACCTCGCGCGGGTCGAAGGGGGCCCTCAGATCGCCCGGGACGATGCCGAGCAGGTCCTCCGGGTCGTACTTCGGCGGCTCGGCCGGGCCCGGATCGGGGTACGCCTTGCGGTGGTTGAGGCGGGCCACCACGCGCCGCGCCTGCCGCAGGGCGTCCCGTTCGTCCACGGCGAAGTGGTCGGCGAGCCCCGACACGCGCGCGTGCATCTCCGCGCCGCCCAGGGACTCGTCGTCGCTCTCCTCCCCGGTGGCCATCTTCACCAGCGGCGGACCGCCGAGGAACACCTTCGCCCGCTCCTTGACCATGATCACGTGGTCGGACATGCCGGGGATGTAGGCGCCGCCGGCGGTGGAGTTCCCGAAGACGACGGCGACGGTGGGGATGCCGGCGGCGGACAGCCGGGTCAGGTCCCGGAAGACGGCGCCCCCGGGGATGAAGATCTCCTTCTGCGAGGGCAGATCGGCGCCGCCCGACTCCACCAGGCTGATGCAGGGCAGCCGGTTGGCGAGCGCGATGTCGTTGGCGCGCAGCGCCTTCTTCAGGCTCCACGGGTTGCTGGCGCCGCCGCGCACGGTCGGGTCGTTCGCGGTGATCAGGCACTCGACGCCTTCGACCACGCCGATGCCGGTGACGAGGGAGGCGCCCACGGTGTGGTCGCTGCCCCAGGCGGCCAGCGGCGACAGCTCCAGGAACGGCGTGTCCGGGTCCAGCAGCAGCTCGATGCGCTCGCGGGCGAGCAGCTTGCCGCGCCGCCGGTGCCGCTCCACGTACTTCGGACCGCCGCCCGCGAGGGCCTTCGCGTGCTCGGCGTCCAGCTCGGCGAGTCTCGCGAGCATGGCCTCGCGGTTCGCCCGGTGGTCGGCGCCGCGCACGTCGACGGAGGAGGAGAGGACCGTCACAGCAGGGCCTCCGGGATGTCCAGGTGGCGGGAGCGCAGCCATTCGCCGAGGGCCTTGGCCTGCGGGTCGAAACGGTGCTGGGCGGCGACGCCCGCGCCGAGGATGCCCTCCACGGTGAAGTTGAGGGCGCGCAGACCGGGCAGCACGTGACGGGTCACGGTCAGCGACCGGCTCTCGGGTATCAACTGCCGGAATCTGTCGGCGGTCAGCTCGTGCGCCAGCCACCGCCAGGCGTCGTCGGTACGGACCCAGACGCCGACGTTGGCACTCCCGCCCTTGTCACCGCTGCGGGCCCCGGCGACCAGCCCCAGCGGGGCCCGGCGGGTCGGCCCGGCGGGCGGCGGCGCCGGCAGGTCCGGCTCCGGTACGGCGTCGAGCACCCGGGTGTCCTGGGGTCCCGGCACGGGGATACGGCGCCCGTCGTAGAGGACGGCCACATGGTCGACGGCACCATGGGGGACGTACACATCCTCGAAGACCCCATACGGTGTGCCCTTCCCCGGGGGCGCGAGCACATGGAAGCCGGGGTAACTGGCCAGCGCCAGCTCGACGGCGGCGCCGCTGAGCGCCCGGCCGACGACCGCCTGATCGCCGTCCCTGACGACGAGCCGCAGCAGCGCGCTCGCTGTCTCCTCGGTGTCCGCGTCCGCCCGGTCGGTGCGGACCAGCTCCCACCGCGCCTCCCGGGGCGGGGACTTGGCGAGCGCGTCGGCCATCTGCTCGCGCACCAGCGCCGCCTTGGCCTCGATGTCGAGCCCGGTCAGTACGAAGACGACCTCGTTGCGGAAGCCGCCGAGCCGGTTGACGCCGACCTTCAGGGCCGGCGGCGGAGCCTCCCCGCGTGCGCCCTCGACCCGCACCCGGTCGGGTCCCTCCTGGATGAGCCGTACGGTGTCGAGGCGCGCGGTGACGTCCGGCCCCGCGTACCGGGCGCCGCCCGTCTCGTACAGCAACTGGGCCGTGACCGTGCCGACGTCCACGAAGCCGCCGGTGCCGGGGTGCTTGGTGACGACGGCGGTGCCGTCCTCGTGGATCTCGGCGAGCGGGAAGCCGGGACGGCGGACGTCGCCCTCGGTGAAGAAGGCGTAGTTGCCGCCGGTGGCCTGCGCCCCGCACTCCAGCACATGTCCGGCGACCACGGCGCCCGCGAGCCGGTCGTACTCCCCGGGCGCCCAGCCGAAGTGCGCGGCAGCCGGACCCATGACCAGCGCCGCGTCGGTCACCCGCCCGGTGACCACGATGTCGGCGCCGGACCGCAGACACTCCGCGATGCCGAAGCCGCCCAGATAGGCGTGGGCGGCCAGGCCCGGGTGGTCGGCGGTCAGGTCGTCGCCCGCCACGTGCGCGACCCGCACCGGGACACCGAGCCGGTCCGCCAACGCCCGTACGGCGTCGGCGAGTCCGGCGGGATTGAGACCGCCGGCATTGGTCACGATCCGGACCGAGCGCTCGTGCGCGAGCCCGAGGCAGTCCTCCAGTTGCCGCAGAAAGGTACGCGCGTACCCGGCGCCCGGGTCCTTCAGCCGGTCCCTGGCCAGGATCAGCATCGTCAGCTCGGCGAGGTAGTCGCCGGTCAGCACGTCCAGTTCGCCGCCGGTCAGCATCTCGCGCATCGCGTCGAACCGGTCGCCGTAGAAACCGGAGGCGTTGCCTATGCGCAGCGGTCCGGTCACGACCGCTCCCCCGGCCCGCGCCCCGGCTCCCGCCCGGCGCCCGGCGGGCCCGCGAACGCCTGCGCGACGTCCAGCCAGCGGTCGGCGTCGGCACCCACCGCACGCACCGCGAGGTCGGCCCGGTGGGCACGCTGGGTGACCAGGAGACAGAAGTCGAGCGCGGGCCCCGTGACGCGCTGCGCGGCGCCCTCGGGGCCGTACGCCCAGACCTCACCGGACGGGCCGACGACCTCCACCCGGAACTCCTCGGCGGGTGCGGGCAGCCCATGGGCGGCGAAGGCGAAGTCCCGGGCCCGCACACCGATGCGGACCACATGCTTCAGCCGGTTGGTCGGGGTGCGGACCACACCCAGGGCGTCCGCCACGTCCTGGCCGTGGGCCCAGGTCTCCATGAGTCGGCCGGTGGCCATGGATGCGGCCGACATAGGCGGGCCGTACCAGGGGAAACGGGCGCCGACGGGCGCGGCACGCAGGGCCTCGTCGAGCGCGGCCCGCCCCTTGCGCCACCGCGCCAGCAGCGCGTCGGGCGCCTCCCGGGCCCCGTCCTCCGCGCCCTCGTCCACGAATGTCTCCGGTGCGGCGAGGGCCTTCTCGGCCAGCCCCCGGAACGCGTCCGCGTCGGTGACCGCGAGCAGCGCGGAACGGTCGGTCCAGGCGAGGTGCGCGATCTGGTGGGCGACGGTCCAGCCCGGCGCGGGGGTGACGAGCGCCCAGGCTCTCGGCTCCGACTCCCTTACGAGTCGGTCCAGTTCGTCGCCCTCCGCGCACAGATCATCAAGAACAGGCGTGGGGTCGGCCATGCGGAGGAGCATGACAGCACCCCCAGAAACAATCAAGCACGCTTGCATGAATTGGTTTTCCACAACTCCGCTCCCCGTGTGCTTGCGTATCGCTACTCTCGGTGACAGGAGGTGGCCGGCATGCGAAGCCGCGAACTGGACCCCAGCGCATCGCCGTTGGACTACTACGGCTACGAGCTGCGCCGGGCGCGGGAAGCCGCGGGACTGACGCTGGCGCAGTTGGGCTCGATCGTCTTCTGCACGGGGTCGCTGATCGGCCAGATCGAATGCGCGGCAAGGGTGCCGCAGAGAGAGTTCTCCGAACGGGTGGACGCGGCCCTGGGAACGGACGGCACGTTCTCACGGCTGGTGGGGCTGGTCCTGCGGAGCCAGTTGCCGAGCTGGTTCCAGCCGTACGCGGAGATGGAGGCGATGGCGACCCATGTCTCCACGTTTCAGGCTCAGTTGGTGGATGGACTCCTCCAGACTGAGCCGTACGCACGAGCGGTGCTAGGCAGCCGAAACGACGGCAATCTCGACGGCAGGGTGGCCGCTCGGCTGGAGCGCCAGCGCATCCTGCACGGCGATCAACCACCGGTGGCATGGGTGGTGCTGAGCGAGGCGGTGCTGCATCAGGAGATCGGCGGCCGTAAAGTCATGCGGAAGCAACTCGCACACCTGCTGGACTTGCAAAAGCACACGTGGCTGGACATCCAGGTGCTGCCATTCGAAGCCGGAGCGCACACGGGGCTGATGGGCTCATTCTGCCTTCTGCGCTTCGAGAAGGACCCCGACATCGTCTACACCGAGGACTTCGTCCAGGGCCATATGACGGCCAATCCTGAAGCTCTCAAAGAGGGTTCGGTCCGTTACGATCACCTTCAGGCGGCTGCCCTCTCCATCGATAGCTCGGCAGCCCTCATCGCCCGCGTGATGGAGGAGAGGTATGGGAATGACCCTGGACCTGACGAGCACGACGTGGCGTAAGTCGTCCTACAGCGGCGACACCGGAGGCGAATGCGTGGAGTGCGCTCCCCTCGGCACCGCCACCTGGCGCAAGTCGTCGTACAGCGGAGACACCGGCGGTCAGTGCGTCGAGGTCGCCGACCTGACCCCGCACATAGCCGTCCGCGACTCCAAGCAGCCCACGGGGCCGCACGTGACCTTCTCCCCCACCGCGTGGGCCGACTTCCTGACTCACGCCACGCAGTGACCCCACACGGGAGGAACGCCATGCGGAACAACCGGACACTCACAGGAGCCCGTTGGCGTAAGTCGTCCTACAGCGGCGACACCGGAGGGGACTGCGTGGAGTGCACCCCGCTTGGCACCGCCACTTGGCGCAAGTCCTCGTACAGCGGCGGCACCGGAGGCGAGTGCGTCGAGTGTGCCCCGCTGGGTGGCGCCGTATGGCAGAGGTCGTCGTACAGCGGTGACAACGGCGGCGCTTGCGTCGAGGTCGCCGACCTGACCCCGCACATAGCCGTCCGGGACTCCAAGCAGCCTGCCGGGCCGCACGTGACCTTCACACCGGCCGCCTGGGCCGACTTCCTGGCTCACGCCACGCAGTGACCCGCCGGTCAGGCGGATGGCTTGCGGCGGCCCACGTGGGTGCGGACCGCGCCGATGTTGACCTCCCAGCTCGCCTTGCCTGAAGCGAGGCCGGGCGGAGGAAGGAGAACCAGCGGGTCTGCTGATGCGTCCGCTGCGGTCACCGGAGAGCTCTCTCCGCCCGGGCTGCCACGCCGAGGCTGAGCAGATCCTTCACCTCGTCCACGTATGTGAGCCCACCCGGGGAGTCCATGGGCACGCACCAGTAGGCCCGTCCGCGCCGCTCCCCGATCCACGGGGCCGGAACGCCCAGGAAAATGACCCGTGCCGAGGCATTCCACCCCGGGGAAATCCCGGTCACTCCACTTCCAATCTGTGAGCCCGGGCACGAGGACGTAATAGAGGCGGGCGTGGAGGTCCATGAACACCGCGCCGCCATCGAAGAACCGGCGAAGGAAGCCGTCCGTCTCCTCCAGGTTCTCCGTACCGGCCGCCGCCCAGACGAGTCCGGCGGGAATCCGCACGGCGGAGAGGATGCCGCCGCAGGCCAGGAGCGCAATTCCCTGGTCCGCCCACTGCTTCCGGGCCTGCTCCCGGTCGTCGGAGGCGGTCAGGAGCCAGTGGGAGACCGCGAGTTCCCGCATCCGGCGGGCCAACAGGTCCGCGCTCTCCAAAGGCTCTGCGTCGCCGTCGCCGTCGGCTTCGCTGAGTTCGAGTAGTTCGGCGGCGCTCAGCTTGGGGGCGGCTTGCTCCCGTGTGGTTCGTGATCTGCTCATCGTCACGCCTTGTCCGGGGAACGGGGCGGGGAGTCCCCGCCCACGGGGTAGGCGATCAGCGTTCTCCATCGGCTCATAGCCCCGCCATGCCCTTGCGGGTTGCCTCTACGGCACTTCCGAGTGACCCACATAGCTTCTGGGTAGCTCTGAAGTCGCTTCTCTCCAGAGCGGGTTGCCATGGGGAGAAGCGGCGGTGTCCCCTTCCCGGAAGGGATCGATCCGCGGACGCGCCGGCTGAACGGCGCCGGAGACTGGGGGCGGTATGAGCAGCGAACCGACCACACTGCTCAGGTTGCTGTGTGACCGGGAGAGGCTGACGTACCGCAAGTTCAATGAGCGGTTCACGCTGACCGGCGTGGACCTGTTCGGCCGGAACCCCAACAATCCGACCTGCGGCGAGCCTCAGTTCCGGCGCTGGACGGGCGGCAAGCTCGTGGGCCTGCCCGGCGCAGAGACATGCACGGTACTTGAGCGCATGTTCCCCGGCTACACGGCGGCGCAACTGTTCGCGCACCCGTCCGAGGTCATCGACCCCCAGGTACCCGCATACGACCTGGATCTGGAAGAACGAATCGCAATGACCGCACGTGATGCCCATGAGGCCGCCGGCGCAACCGCCGGTATGTCCATCTCAGACAACACCGTCGACGAGCTCCACGATCAGGTCGTCACCCTCGCTCGCCGCTATCACCGGCTCGCCCCCGTGAGGGCGTTCGAGGAGGCCGAGGAACTACGCCGGAAGGTCGAGGACCAGCGGGACCGCACGCAGGTTCCCGCACAGCTCCAGTCCCTGATGATCCTCAACGGCCAAGTGGCGGCCCTGCTGTCCGCCGCGGCTTTCAATCTCGGCTACCTGCGCCATGCGCGGACGTTCGCCCGCACCGCCGCCCTGTTCGGTGAGACCACACGGTTCACCCCGCTGCGAGGATTCGCGGACGGCTCGCTCGCGTACATCGCGTACCACGCCGGCGACAACACGGAGTCCGTGACCAAAGCCGAACGCGCCCTGTCCTACGGCGGGCTCGGCGACGTCGCAGAGCGCCGCCTCCACGCCATCCAGGCCCGCGCATACGCCCACCTCGGCGACATCGCCTCCGCGCAGCGCGCTATCCGTCTTTCCGAGGAGCCCGGCCGCGACCGCCGGGACGAGCTCCACGACACGGTGGGCGGCGAGTTCGGTTTCACCGCCGAGCGACTGGCCATGTCCAACAGCACCACCGCGCTCATCGTCGGCGACAGCGACCAGGCCGAGGCCGCCGCCCACCAGGCCCTCACCCTCCTCGGCCAGCGGGCACCGGATGAACAGTCCGCGCATGTCCGAGGCGGCGCCTCGGCCGACTTGGCCATGGCCCGCCTCCTGGCCAATGACGTGGAGGGCGCCGCCGAAGCGCTCGCACCGGTGTGGGAGATCCCGAGCGACCAACGGATGACGGGCATCGTGGTCCGTACCGCCCGCGTCCACCGCCACCTGTCGCGCCCGGCGTACCACGGCGCGCAGCTCGCCGGGCAGATCCGGGAACGGATCGAGGACTTCAACCGGGTTTCCCCACCGCATCAGATCGGCCCGCACGTCGGGCTGCTCGCTCTCGAAGCGTGATTACAGGGAGGCCAGAATCTTGGCCTCCTTCTCCGGGGCGATCCCGTGCTCTGCCCACCTCGGGTGGTCCACGGGGCGCCCGTCCCGGGCCAGCCACGCCCACGTGTCCCGGATCGTCTCAGCGACCGGCCGGCACCGCAGGCCCGCCGCAACGGCCCTCGCCGAGTCGACCGACCACACGCCGGCGTGCGTACGCCACAGCGGCAGTTCCGTCCACTGCTTCACGCCTTGCTCGATCAGGACCTCGGGCGTCACCCACACCGGTGTTCCGGTGCTGTCCGTCACCGCCAGGCACTCGCCGAGGAAGCTGTCGAAGGTGATTCCCTCCGGGTGGGTGACGTTGTAGCCGCCGCTGGTCGCGCTTGCGGCCTGGTCCAGCGCGAACTCCGCGACGTCCCGCACGTCCACCGGCTGGATGTGCTGCCCGGCCGGGGCCGGGGCCACGATGCGCCCGCCGCGCTCGGCACGGTTCAGCCACCAGGGGAGGCGGCCGACGTACTCGCCGGGGCCGAGGATCACACCCGGCCGCAGGAAGACGGCGGCCTCCCCGAATGCCTCCGTCACCGCGCGTTCGCCGCCGGCCTTCTGGAACCCGTAGACGGTGGGACTGCCGTCCGCGCCCGTATACCCGTACGTCTCGTCCGCGTCCGCCGGACACACCAGCAGCGGCGAGGCGTCCGTCAACTGCTGGTGAGGCCAGCCCTCGTAGACGGACACGGTGGAGAGGTGAACCCATCGCCGTGCCGCGCCCCGGAGGGCGGTGGCGGACAGCAGGACGTCACGCGGCGCCAAGTCGGAGCTGGACGTGTCGATCACGGCATCCCACGGGCCGTGTGCGGCGAGCCGGTCCAGATCCTCCCGGACCGTACGGTCGCCGCGGACCGGCTGGACTCCATCGACGTCCGCGCCGGATCGTCCACGGTTGAAGGTGGTGACGGCCCACCCCCTCGCGAGCGCTCGCTGTGCAATGGCCTTGCCCAGGAACCATGTTCCGCCGATCACCAGAATGCGCATGACCCCGATCCTGCCGTCACGCGGCCAGGCGGGGGAAGCGCCGCCCGGGATCGGCAGCCCACTGTCGGTGACGTCCCCCACCGCCTGGGCCGACTTCCTGGCTCACGCCACGCAGTGACCCGTTGGCCCACCGGTCAGGTGGCTGGCTTGCGGCGGCCCACCTGGGTGCGGATCGCGCCGATGCTGGCCGCGATGACCAGGGCGATGGCGAGGGACTGGGTCACGGTCAGGGCCTGGCCGAGGATCAGGAAGCCCGCGGCGGCGGCGAGGGCCGGTTCCAGGCTCATCAGGACGGCGAAGGTGGAGGCGGGCAGGCGGCGCAGGGCGAGGAGTTCGAAGGTGTAGGGCAGGACGGAGGAGAGCACCGCCACCGCCGAGCCCAGCGCCACGGTGGTGGGGTCCAGGAGCCTGCTGCCCGACTCGGCGATGCCCAGCGGCAGGAACACCAGCGCCGCCACCGCCATCGCCAGGGCGAGCCCGTCGGCCTGCGGGAAGCGGCGGCCCGTGCGGGCGCTGAAGACGATGTAGGTCGCCCACATGGCCCCCGCCCCGAGCGCCAGAGCGACTCCCAGCGGATCGAGGTCGGTGAAGCCCCCGCCGCCCAGCAGGAAGACGCCGGCCAGGGCGAGGGCCGCCCAGACTGCGTTGAGCGCCCGGCGGGAGGCCAGCACGGACAGGGCCAGCGGGCCCAGCACCTCCAGGGTGACCGCGGCGCCCAGCGGGATGCGGTCGGCGGCCTGGTAGAACAGGCCGTTCATCGCGGCCATCGTGATGCCGAAGACGATCACGGTGCCCCAGTCGGTGCGCGAGTGGCCGCGCAGCCGGGGCCGGCACACCACGAGCAGCACCACGGCCGCCGCGAGCAGCCGCAGCGTCACCACGCCGAAGGCGCCGGCGCGCGGCATCAGGGTCACGGCGAGCGCCGCACCGAACTGGACCGAGATGCCGCCGGAGAAGACGAGTCCGAGCGCCCCGAACCGGCGCGGTGCCGCGCTCTGCGCGGGGGCGGCCCCGGGCGGGGCGGTGGTCGAGGCGGAAGTCGGCGTGGAGGCGCTGCGGGTGGTCACGGGCGGTCCAGGGGATCGATCAGGCGTTCATCATGGTGTACTTCCGAGTCCAGAGTAGTTGACTCCCGTCAGGTGTGTGAACCCGGTATGCCACTGTCCTGGATGCCGAGACGAGCCGAGTACGGCTAAGTCCGCCGGCGGCCTCAGCGTCGCCCGTCCCGCGGCCCGAACTGCTCCAGCACCTCGGTGTCCGTGGCCCGCGCGTGCAGGAAGTAGTCGGCCCAGGCGGCGATGTCCGGGTAGGCGCTCTCGGCGACCAGGCGGTCGACGGCAGCCGGGATGTCGTACGGCGTGACCCGCAGGTCGGTGCCGGGGCCGAGCAGGCACCAGTGGGCGCCGGGCGTCCGTAGGGCATGCCGACACTGCCGGGATTGACGACGAGCCGGCCGTGGGCCAGGCGGACGTAGGGCATATGGGTGTGGCCGCAGACCACGGTGCGGACGGCGGGATCGAGGTCGGTGAAGACCTCCGCCCAGCGCTCGGGACGGGAGTCGACGAGCACGACCTCCTCGTCGTCGCGGGGTGTGGCGTGGCAGAACAGGACCGGGCCGAGGCCGGTGACGTCGAGGGTCAGGGACGTGGGCAGACCGGCCAGCAGGTCGACCTGGTCGGCGCGCAGGGCTTCGGCGGCGAACGGGGCGATGGGGTCGGGGATGTCGTCGCGTGCGCCGCGCCGGAACTCCACCAGTTCGCGGTCCGCGTTGCCCGAGATCCACAGGACCCGCTCGCCCTGCGCCCGCAGCAGGTCGATCACCTCGGCCGGCTGCGGACCGGCCGCGAGATCACCGGTGAGCACGATGCGGTCGGCGCCGGCCACGTCGGGCTCGGCGAGGACGGCCTCCAGGGCGGGCAGCACGCCGTGGATGTCCGAGAGCACGGCGACACGGTCGAACGACATGCGCTCACCTTTCCCCGGCGTCCCCGGCGTCGTCCAGGGCCGCGGCCAGCACCTCCGCCAGGTGCCGCCCGCGGACCCCGGCCAGCTGCGCCAGCTGGGTGCGGCAGGAGAAGCCGTCCGCCAGGATCACCGCGTCCTCGGCGGCCTCGCGTACGGAGGGCAGGAGGCGTTCCTCCGCGCAGGCAACGGACACCTCGTAATGCCCCTTCTCGAAGCCGAAGTTGCCCGCAAGACCGCAGCAGCCGCCGCTGAGGTCACCGGTCAGGCCCGCGGCCTCGCGCAGCCGCCGCTCGGCCGCGTCACCGAGGACCGCGTGCTGGTGGCAGTGGGTCTGGCCGGCCGCGGGCCGGTCCACCGCGGGCGGGGTCCAGTCGGGCGCGTACCGCTCCAGTGCCTCGGCGAAGGTGACGACGGCCGCCGCCAGGCGGGCCGCGCGCGGGTCGTCATGGAGCAGTTCGGGCAGGTCGGTGCGGAGGGTGGCGGCGCAGCTGGGTTCCAGGACGACGACGGGCACCCCGGCCCGCAGCACGGGGTCCATCAGGTCGAGGGTGCGGCGCAGCACCGCGCGGGCCCGATCGAGCTGGCCCGTGGAGATGTAGGTCAGACCGCAGCAGACCCGGCCCCGGCCCCGGAGGATCGCGAGCGGGTTCAGGTCGGCCTGCCTGCCGCCGCCCACCGGGGGCGCCGCCAGGTGCAGGGTCGGCGGGAGGGCCACGCGGAGCCCGGCTGCCTCCAGCACGCGTACGGCCGCCCGGCCCACCGCGGGCGAGAAGTGCTCGGTGAAGGTGTCCGGCCACAGCACGACGAGGTCACCGCCGTCCGCCGAGGCCTGCTCGTGCCGCCGCCACCAGCGGCCGAACGGCTGTCTGGCCAGCCGCGGCAGGTCCCGCTCGGGCGCGATCCCGGCCGCCCGCTTCGCCAGGCGCGCGAGGGGCCGTACGGCGGCGAGCGCGTTGAGGGCGGGCGCCATGTGGGCGCGCGCCACCCAGCGCAGCCACATGGGCAGCCGGCCCATCGTGTAGTGGGCCGCCGGGCGGCGCCGTCCGGCGTAGTGGTGGTGCAGGAACTCGGCCTTGTAGGTGGCCATGTCGACCTCGACCGGGCAGTCGGAGCGGCAGCCCTTGCAGGACAGGCACAGGTCGAGCGCGTCCCGGACCTCGGTCGAGCGCCAGCCGTCCGTGACCAGTTCGCCGGCCAGCATCTCGTGCAGCAGCCGGGCACGCCCGCGCGTGGAGTGCGCCTCCTCGCCGGTCGCCCGGAAGGACGGGCACATGACGGAGGCGCCGGCCGCCGTCGTCGTACGGCACTTGGCGACGCCCACGCAGCGGCGTACGGCCGCGGCGAAGTCACCGCCGTCACCGGGGTAGCCGAAGGCGACGGGGACGGGTTCGCGGGGCAGGGCGGAGAAGCGGAGGTTCGCGTCGAGGGGTGCGGGGCGGACCAGCATGCCGGGGTTGAGCAGGCCGTCGGGGTCCCATACGGCCTTGGCCCGCTCGAAGAGGCCGAGGAGCCGGGTGCCGTACATCTTCGGGAGCAGTTCGGCCCGCGCCTGCCCGTCCCCGTGCTCCCCGGACAGCGAGCCGCCGTGCGCCACGACCAGGTCGGCGACCTGCTCGGAGAAGGACCGGAAGCGGCCGATGCCGGCCTCGGTCAGCAGGTCGAAGTCGATACGGACATGGATGCAGCCGTCACCGAAGTGCCCGTAGGGCGTGCCGCGCAGCCCGTGCGCGGCCAGCAGCGCGCGGAAGTCCCGCAGGTAGGCGCCGAGCCGGGCGGGCGGCACCGCGCAGTCCTCCCAGCCGGGCCATGCCTCCGTGCCGTCCGGCATCCGGGTCGCCGTGCCGCTCGCGTCCTCCCGGACCCGCCACAGGGCCCGCTGGGCGCCGGGGTCGGTGACGACGAGCGCGTCGACGACGTCGGCCGCGCGGACGATCTCCTCCGCACGCGCGCGTGCCTCGGCCGCCGAGTCGCCGCCGGTCTCCACGAACAGCCAGGCCCCGCCCCGGGGCAGCCCGGCGGGCGACGGCACCAGGTCGGCCGCCATGCCCTCGACGGTGAGCGGCCAGTGCGGCAGCAGACCGGCGGCGGCGTCGGCCGCGGCGCTCTCGTCGGGGTAGCCGAGCACGGCCAGGGCACGCGCGCGTGGGTCCTCGACGAGCCGTACGACCGCCTGGGTCAGCACGCCCAGCGTGCCCTCCGAGCCGCAGAAGAAGCGGGCGACGTCGGCGCCGCGCTCGGGCAGCAGCGCGTCCAGGGCGTACCCGGAGATACGGCGGGGCAGTTCGGGGAAGCCGGTGCGCAGCAGCGCCAGCTCGCCCTCCACCAGGGCGCGCAGCCCCTGCGGGGCGCCCGCCCAGTCCGGTCCCGGCCGCAGCCGCTCACCGCGGGCGGTGCACACCTCCAGTTCCCGGACGTTGTCCGCGGTGGTGCCCCAGGCCACCGAGTGCGCGCCGCAGGAGTTGTTGCCGATCATCCCGCCGAGCGTGCACCGGCCGTGGGTGGACGGGTCGGGTCCGAAGCGCAGGCCGTGCGGCGCCGCGGCCTCCTGGAGCCGGTCGAGGACCAGGCCGGGCTGGACGACGGCGGTGCGGGTGCCGGGGTCGATGTCCAGGACCCGGTTCATATGGCGGGTGAAGTCCAGCACCACGCCGGTGCCGGTGGCCTGCCCGGCGATCGACGTACCGCCGCCGCGGGCCACCACCGGCACCCCGCGCGCCCGGCACACGCCGAGGACGGCGGCGACATCGTCGGCGTCCCGCGGCGCCACCACCCCGAGCGGGATCCGCCGGTAGTTGGACGCGTCCATGGTCGTCAGCGCCCGGGACGTGACGTCGAAGGCGACCTCACCCCGGACGGCCCCACGCAGCTCGACCGCAAGATCCGTCATACCCCCAGCAAACCAGCCGCCCGGCGAGCACCGCAGCCACCGGAACGCATGCGCTTGCTCCAGCGGCCCCCACACGGGGCACCGGGGCCTACACGGCGGGCGCAGAGCACTCCGAGGACGGGCACGGGAGCCGGGGCCCCCGGCAGGGATGGGGCGCGGGCACATGGGCGCGGCCCACACTCAGGGGAGCCGAGGCTTTCGGACGCGGAAGCCTTGGAGCACGGTGCCAGAACCTCGGGCGCGCACGGGAAAACCAAGGCCCGCCGGAATCCGCCCCGCCGGACGGCGCGGGGTCCGCGCACGGCAGCCAGGACCCGCGCGCAAGGACGCTGAGCCCGCGGGCGCGGCAGCCGGGCCCTCGGGCAGGCATGGAGCGCGGGCGAGGGAAGGAGCGCGGGCCGCGTTCGCAGCGGGCAGCCGGGCGCGTGAACGGGGGCCGTGGTGACTGCCGTCAAGGTTGCCGTCAAGGGCCGGGGCACCCGTCGGGCCATCGGCGCCGCGCGGTGCCGAAGCCGTCGCCGGCCCGGAGCCGGAGGCCGTGCGCGCCGGTGCCGGCCCCCCGCGCTCCGGTGCTGAGCCCCCCGCGCGCGGATGTCGTGGCCGTCAGCACGCGAGGGCACGTCACCCGAAACGCCGTCTCAGCCGACGGACGAGGTTTCGCCCGGGTTTCTTCCACGGCTAACCTCACCTCGTGGCTGAGATCCAGATTCCTGCTGACATCAAGCCCGCGGACGGTCGGTTCGGCGCGGGTCCCTCCAAGGTTCGGGTGGAGGCGCTGGACGCGCTGGCCGCCACCGGTACGTCCCTGCTGGGCACCTCCCACCGCCAGGCCCCGGTGAAGAACCTGGTCGGCCAGGTGCGCGAGGGCATCGGCGCCCTGTTCTCGCTCCCGGACGGCTACGAGGTCGTCCTCGGCAACGGCGGCTCCACCGCGTTCTGGGACATCGCCACCCACGGGCTGATCGAGAACAAGTCGCAGCACCTCACGTTCGGCGAGTTCTCGTCCAAGTTCGCCAAGGCCGCCAAGCTGGCGCCGTGGCTGGCCGAGCCCACGGTCATCGCCACCGACCCCGGCACCCACCCGGAGGCACGGGCCGAGGCGGGCGTCGACGTCTACGCCTTCACGCACAACGAGACCTCGACCGGTGTCGCCATGCCGATCAGGCGGGTGGCCGGCGCCGACGAGGGCGCGCTGGTGCTGGTGGACGCGACCAGCGGCGCCGGCGGCCTCCCGGTCGACGTCGCCGAGACCGACGTCTACTACTTCGCCCCGCAGAAGTCCTTCGCCTCCGACGGCGGCCTGTGGATCGGTGTCTTCTCCCCGGCGGCGATCGAGCGCGCCGAGCGGATCCACGCGAGCGGCCGGCACGTCCCCGAGTTCTTCTCGCTGCCCACGGCGATCGACAACTCGCGCAAGAACCAGACGTACAACACCCCGGCGCTGGCCACCCTGTTCCTGCTGAACCAGCAGCTGGAATGGCTCAACGGCCAGGGCGGCCTCGCCTGGTCCACGGCCCGCACCAAGGACTCCTCGACCCGCCTGTACTCCTGGGCGGAGGAGTCCAAGTACGCCACCCCGTTCGTCGCCGACCCGACCAAGCGCTCCCAGGTCGTCGGCACGATCGACTTCGCCGACGACATCGACGCGGCGGCCGTCGCCAAGGTGCTGCGCGCCAACGGCATCGTCGACACCGAGCCGTACCGCAAGCTCGGCCGCAACCAGTTGCGCATCGCGATGTTCCCGGCCGTCGACCCGGCGGACGTCGAGGCGCTGACCCGCTGCGTGGACTACGTGATCGAGAAGCTCTGACCGCTTCCGTACGGCGCTGACCCGCCGCTTCCGGTACGGCGCACGGGCGCCCGGTGCTTCTTCGCCGGGCGCCCTTCGCTCGTACGGGCCCGTCAGGTGGCCGCGCAGGTCAGGCTCGGCACGGTGCCGCCGCCGGGCGCGCCGCCGAAGCCGAAGCCGGCCGAACCACCCGCGGCGATCGCCCCGTTGTGCGCGGCGTTCACCGCCGTGACGCTCGCCCCGCTCTGGGTGTAGGCGGCGTTCCACAGCGAGGTCACCCGCTGCCCGCCGCTCCATGTCCAGGTCACCTTCCAGGAGGTGATGGGGGTGGTGCCGGTGTTGGTGATCCGCACATCGGCGTTGAAGCCGCTGCCCCAGTCGCTGCTGACGGTGTAGACGGCGCTGCACGCGGGCGTGCTCCCGCCGCCGTCGTCGCCACCGCCGCCGCCCGGGAAGCCGGGCGCCTTGACGCTCGCCAGGTATCCGTCCTTCACGGTGTCCACGGTCGTCCAGTCGTCCTTCAGGATGCCGCCGGTGTCACCGGAGTTGGGGTTCCACGACCAGAACGTCCAGTGGAAGCTGTCGGCGCCGTACGCCGCCGTCGGCCGGAGGTAGTCCACCAGGGCGGCCAGCCACTTCTGGTCCACGGTGGACTGCAGCGTCGTACCGAACTCGCCCACCCACACGGGGGCGATGTTCTGCTTGAAGATATAGCCCCAGTACCTGTCCCAGACGCCGGGCATGTTGGCGGGGAACGTGGGGTCGCTGAACCAGCTCTGCTGGGCGACGCTGGTGGCATAGTCGTGGGCGGAGTACACGACCCGGTTGGGCACGTCGAGCTGGACCGGGTACTGGGCGACGCCCATCAGGTTGCCGCCCCACCACCCGGAGACCCCGTTGTACGTCTGCACGCCCTCGACGAAGACCAGCAGGTCGGGGTTGGCGGACAGGACGGCGTTGCCGGCGCGCTGGGCGGCCAGCCGCCAGTCGGTGGCCTGGTCGCCGCAGCCCCAGCAGGCGGGGTCGTGCGGCTCGTTGTGCAGGTCGATGCCGATGACGGTGTCCTGGCCCCGGTAACGGGTCGCCAGCGCCTTGAGGTTGGCGATCCACGTCGACTCGGGGACGGCGGCGGTGTACCAGAGCGCCGACTGGCCGCCGGAGTCGGGGCGGTGCCGGTCGAGGATGACCTTCATGCCGTCCTGGCCCGCGTGCGCCACGATGCGGTCCATGACCTGGAGCGAGGTGAGCCCCTGGAGGTCCGCGTTCTTGCCGCCGGAGAAGTCGATGCTGTCGGGGACGGTGCCGGCCTTGAGGATGTCGTCGCTGTAGGGCAGCCGGATGGTGTTGTAACCGAGCGACTTCATCTGGTCGATCATGCTCTTGTAGTCGCGGGACCAGAGGCCGTGCACGACGTGGTTGCCGGTCTCGAAGCCGAACCAGTTGATGCCGGCGACGCGCACCGGCTGTCCGGCCGCGTCCAGGATCTGCCGGCCGCTGGTGTGCCAGTAGCCGGCCCCGGCGTCGGCCACGGCGTGCGCGGGCCCGGCGGCGACCAGGGCGGCCAGGGAGAACAGCGGTAACAGGAGCGCCACGGCGGCGGCACCCAGCGCCCTCCGCAATCCGCGGAAGCGGAACATAGGGCGGCCGAACATAGGGCGGCCGGACGTGTGCCAGCCGGACACAAGGCGACCGGACGTGTGCCAGCCGGACATAGGGCGGCCGAACACGTGCCGGTCCAACATGCGCCAGCCCGACATGCGCCGGCCCGACATGTGCGGGCCGGACATATGGCTGCGGAACATATGGCTGAGTCCTCTCGGGGAGGCGCGGCCCCGGAACTCATGGGAGCGCTCCCATGTACCGCGCACCACCCAGCAAACTGGCACACCATGCACGCGTCAAGATGCGCGGCGAGCGCCGCCCCGTGCTCAGCCGCGGCGGCGCAGCCGACGCAGCCAGAGCAGGGCGGCGGCGGCCACCGCGACGAGCCCGGCGACCTTCAGGCCGGAGTCGGCGCTCACGCCGCCCGCCCCGCCGGCCGCGGCGTGCCCGTTCCCGGAGGACGGGCCGGAGCCCCCGCCGGACCCGGGCGCGTCCTCGGCCGTCACCGAACTCCCGGCGCCCTCGCTGCCGTACAGGAGCCTGGTCCCGTCCGCGGAGTAGGTCACGGACTCCCCCTGCCGCTGCAAGGGCACGTCGAGCCGCTGCCGGCGCCGGATGTCGCCGCCGTTCCAGTCGTACAGGATCCCGCCGAAGTAGCCGCGCACCGCGAACTGCCGGCCGTCCGGCGAGAAGGCGGCGTCGGTGGCCCACAGGTCGACGGGCGCGACCGGCTTGAAGACGTTGGTGCCGGACGCCGACAGCCGTGCGGGTCCCTCGTACAGGTGCCCGCCGTCCTCCTTCTTGTCGATGATGTACACCCGCCCCGTTGCGGGGTGCACGGCCAGCGACTCCGCGTTCCGCGCGCCGTTCGCGTACTTCACCACGTACTGCGTCGCGCGGATCGTCTGGTCCTTCAGCGTCTTGGGCTCGGGCAGCCGGTAGATCCAGACGTACGGCCACGAGCCGTCGAGGTTGTCGCCGATGTCACCGACGTAGATCTGGTTGCCGGGTCCGATGGAGATCGCCTCGACGTCGCGCGGGGAACCGACGCCGCTCAGCGTCACCGTGGCGACGGTCCTGCCGGTGGCGCCGTCCACGGCGTAGAGGTACGGCCCGTCGTCGCTGTCGTTGTGCGTCCAGTAGATGCCCGGGTGCAGGCGGGAGGCGGCCAGGCCGCTGGACTCGGTGATCCGCGGGTCCTGGATCGTGAACCCCCCGTCACCGTCGGCCGCGGAGGCGGGCGGCACGGCGAGGGCACCTGTGAGCAGGGCCCCGGCGAAGAGGGCCAACGATCGACGCATGACCCAAGCCTGCCATCCCGGCCCGCGGCCGGCCCGACGTGGTGGGCCTCATGACGTGGTGGGCCTCACATCCCGTCCGCCGTCGTGATCGACCATCATGAGCGGATGCTCAGGTTGATGCCCGTCGGTGATTCCATGACCATCGGAAGCGCGGGCGACCACACATGGCGTTACCGGCTCTGGCAGCACCTGTGCGCGACGTACTGCGGCCCGTTCACGCTCGTCGGCCCGCGGGAGACGCTGTACGACAAGTCCGCGGACGCGCCGACCTCCTACGCCTACGCCGAGCCCGACTTCCCCCGCGGCCACCTGGCCGGCTGGGGCGAGGGCTGGCTGCACATGGCCCCGCTGATCGGCGAGGCGGTGCGCGAGCGCCGGCCGGATGTGCTGCTGGTGTCGCTGGGCCTGATCGACCTCGGCTTCTACACGGACGCCGAGCAGACCGCCCGCAACGCCCGCGCCTTCGTCGCCGCCGCGCGCGAGGCCGACCCGGCCGTCCGCATGGTGCTGCTTCCGGTCATCCCGAACATCCGCGCCGCGACGGACCCGCACTTCGCCGACCAGGTGACCCGGTTCAACGAACTGCTGGCGAAGGCGGTGGCGGACCTGGACGAGCCGTCCTCGCCCCTCCTGCTGGCCTCCCTACCGGAGCCGTACGACATCCACACGGACACCTACGACGGCACCCACCCGAACCGGAGCGGCGAACACAAACTGGCGGAGGCGTTCGCGGGGGCGATGTGGGGGGCGTGGGGGATCGGGCACCAGTACGCGGCCGGAACAAGCTGACCGATTTCCGGCGTCCCCTGGTCACGGTGCGTATCGTTGTACCGCGCGGCCACACCTGTCCGTGGAGCGGCCGGGTAGGAGCGCCACGATGACCGTCCTTGCAGACAGGATCGAGATGGCCGACGCCGACGCCAACACCCAGGACTTGGACGAGTGGTTCGAGCGCCTTGAGCGGATGCCCGTCCCCGAAGGATTCAGGGTGGAGATCGTCGGGGGCAACGTCTACATGACGCCGCAGCGCAGCAGCCATTGGGAGATCATCTTCGAGATCGCTCAGACCATCAGGGGCAGGCTCGGAAAGGGGGTGAAGGTGTTCTCGGACGTCCGGATCGACTTCCCGGGCCACGAGAACGGCTTCTGCCCGGACGTCGCCGTGCTGAAGGGCTCGGCGCAGCCGGACGACACGGGCCACTGGCGTCACCAGGACGTCGAGTTCGTCGCCGAGGTCATCTCCAAGGGCACGGCCGCCAACGACTACGGCCCCAAGAAGACCGCGTACGCGGTCGCCGAAGTCCCCGTCTACGTCATCGTCGACCCGTACCAGAGGCGGTGCCACGTCCACACCGACCCCAAGGGCGGTGACTACGCCGTGCAGACGAGGGTGGACTTCGGCACCGACATCGACCTGACCGGGACGGTGGTCGACCTGATCCTCAGCACGGACGAGTTCCCCTCGGACTAGGACCGTTCGGGAACGCCCCGGTCATGCGTGGCGGACGCCGTCGCGACCGCCAGCCGGATGTGCTCGGCGCACGCGCGGGCCTGCGGCAGACGGTCGGTCCATTCGTCCGCGGTGCGGCCCAGGTACGCGTCCCGGGCCAGCGTCAGGACCGGCCGGTGCGGCTCGGGCAGCCGAGGGAGCACCCAGTCGGCGGCGGCGTCCTTGGAGCGTACGGTTCCGGTGACGACGGTGGTCCAGATGCGGGCGAGGGTGAGCAGGACGTTACGGGTGTCGTGCTCGATGTCGGCCATGAGTTCCGGGATGCCGGCGGTGATACCCCGCAACAGGTCCTCGTGCGGAACGGGGTCGAGGACGTCGGCGGGCGGCGGGCCCTGGAGGGGCGGTGTGCCGGCGAGCAGGGTCATGGTGAGGAGCGGGGCGAGGTCGGGGCTCGGCTCCCGGGCCGGCACCGCGCCCCGCTCGAAGTCGGCGCGCAGCCAGTCGCCGTACAGGAAGTCGCAGACGGGCGGGTGGCGCCAGGGGCGGACGTCCGACTGGACGACGACGGTCAACTCGACGTACCGCCGCCCGTCACGGCCCGAAATCTTCAGCAAGTCCCGAGTCAGCTCCCGGCGTTGATTGCCTGTCAGCCGCTCACGTACGACGACGAGCACATCGAGATCGCTGTCCGGACGCAGACCGCCCAGGGTGGCGGAGCCATGCCGATAGATGCCGAGCACACCATCACCGAGGACACGACGAACGAGCCGTACGACGATGCCAACGCCGTCATCACCAGACATGAGCCACTCTCCCCGTGTCCCGATCACCGAGCGTACCGTTGCACCGCGCGACAGCCCTCGTCCACGAGGGGGCCGAGTGCCACGGCCGAGGTTCCCGCCCACCTCGTCACCGACCCGTACCCTTCCGGGCCGGCCGTATCCGGCTTATCCATGCGCTTGCATAGAGCGCACTCCAAGTCGTTGGCTGGGTGTCCATGAAGTACACGCAGCTAGGACGCACGGGACTCAAGGTCAGCCGACTCGTCCTCGGCACCATGAACTTCGGCCCGCTGACGGACGAGGCCGACAGTCACGCCATCATGGACGCGGCGCTGGACTCGGGCATCAACTTCTTCGACACCGCGAACGTCTACGGGTGGGGTGAGAACAAGGGCCGCACCGAGAAGATCATCGGGAACTGGTTCGCGAAGGGCGGCGAGCGGCGCGACAAGGTCGTCCTCGCCACCAAGGTGTACGGCAACATGGCCGCCGACGGCGACGCCTGGCCCAACCACGACAAGCTCTCCGCGCTGAACATCCGGCGGGCGGTGGACGCCAGCCTCCAGCGCCTGCAGACCGACCACATCGACCTGTACCAGTTCCACCACGTCGACCGCAGCACCCCCTTCGAGGAGATCTGGCAGGCGATCGACGTCCTCGTGCAGCAGGGCAAGATCCTCTACGTCGGGTCGAGCAACTTCCCCGGCTACAAGATCGCCCAGGCCAATGAGGTCGCCGAGCGGCGGGGCGGGACCATCGGGCTGGTCAGCGAGCAGTGCCTGTACAACCTCGCCGAGCGCCGCGCCGAGATGGAGGTCATCCCGGCGGCCCAGGAATACGGCCTCGGGGTCATCCCGTGGTCGCCGCTGCACGGCGGGCTGCTCGGCGGCGTGCTCAAGAAGCAGGCACAGGGCGGGAGGCGCGCTTCGGGCCGGGCGGCGGACGCACTCGGCGACACCTCCGCGCGGGCGCAGATCCAGGCGTACGAGGATCTGCTCGACAAGCACGGTGTCGACCCGGGCGAGACGGCCCTGGCCTGGCTGCTGACCCGGCCCGGTGTGACCGGCCCGATCGTCGGCCCGCGCACCGCCGAGCAGCTGGAGTCGGCCCTGCGGGCGGTGGAACTGGAACTGTCCCAGGACCTCCTGGACGGCCTCGACGAGATCTTCCCGGGCCCCGGCCCCTCCCCGGAGGCCTTCGCCTGGTAACACCCCCGAAGGCTCCGGCAGCCACCGCCGGAGCCTTCACCGCCCCAAAGGGGCGCGGGGAACTGCGCGAACAACCCCCACGCCGCCGCACCCAACAAACAACCAAAGCCCCCAAAGGGGGCGCGGGGAACTGCGCGAACAACCCCCACGCCGCCGCACCCAACAAACGACAGAAGCCCCCGAAGGGGGGCGCGGGGAACTGCGCGATCAACCACAACGGAGCCGCACCCAACAAACGGCCAAGTCCCCGAAGGGAGCCGCACCCAACAAACGGCCAAGTCCCCGAAGGGAGCCGCGGCCAACAAACGGCCAAGTCGCCGAAGGCAAGGTCAGCCGATCGCCGCCGCCAAGGCCACCACAACGAGCATCAGCACAAGCGCACCGGCCATGATCCGGTTCCGGGTTTTCGGGTCCACGTATCCGAGGTTAACCGGCCCCGCCGAGCGCCCAGCGGGCGACCGACTCGTAACGGGGCTGCTCGCCGGGGACCCCGGACCTGGGCAGGTTGCTGCGCACCAGGACGAGCTCGGCCACGGTCCAGGTCCGGCTGGTGAAGTCGGCGAGATCCCGGACGTACGGCCGGGTGTCCACCGGGCCACGCCCGCGGGCCACGGTCAGATGGGCCTTGTAGTGCCGGTGCTCCCCCATCGGCACGCCCGCCTTGCGTCCCGCCGCCTCCGCCCGCCCGGCCAGCAGGCGCAGCGCCTCCAGATCGCCCCGCGCCCCGGTCCACAGCGCTTGCCCGTGGCCGAACTGCCCGCCGCCCGCGAGCGCCAGCGGAAAGGGGACGCTGCGCCCGGCCGCGCGCGCCAGGCGGTCCGACAGGTCCGTTACGAGCGTGTCGTCGACCTCGCCGTAGAAGGCGAGGGTGAAGTGCCAGCCGGGGCGGCCGGTCCAGCGCAGCCCGTCCGCGCCGGGCAGCCGCCGCAACCGGGCGATCTCGGCGGCGAGTTCACCGGCGACGTCCTCCGGGGGCAGCACGGCGGCGAAAAGTCTCATACCTCACCTTCCCAGACGGGCCGAGGGGGGCATCATGGCGGATGTGGAGCGCAGCGAGAAGATCACGATCAGGGCGGGAGGGGCGGACGACGTCCCGCTGATCCTCGGCATGTTCGACAGCGGCGTCGCGTGGCTGGTCGCCCAGGGGCGCACCGAGCAGTGGGGGTCGACGCCCTGGTCGGCGAATCCGCGGGCGGTGGCGCTGGTCGAGCGGTACGTCGCCGAGGGCGCCCCGTTCATCGCCGAGTACGACGGGGTGCCGGCGGCCACGCTCACTCTCACCGACGGGCCCGCGCCCTATGTCCGGCCCGCGGACGAGCCCGAGCGCTATATCCACATCCTGGCCTCCGACCGCCGTTTCAAGGGCCTCGGGGTCGGGGCCGCGCTGCTCGCGCACGCGGTGGCGCAGACCCGTCGCTCGGGCGTCTCGCTGCTGCGGGTGGACTGCTACGCGGGCGGCGACCGCAAACTGGTCGCCTACTACGAGCGCAACGGCTTCACGCCGGCCGAGTCCTTCACGGTCGGCGAGCATGCCTGGCCCGGGCAGGTGCTGGCCCGCAGGGTGTGACCCGGGGCGGGTGCCGCCCCCGGGTCAGCCCCCGGTCAGCCCGGGCGGTGCCGCCCCCCGGCCCACCCCCACGGGAGGTCAGGCCGCCGCTAGCTCCGGCTCGCGCTCCGGCTCACGCCGTACGAAGCGGATCTGCGGGTGGCCGTGGTTCCAGCCCACCGAGAGGCGCAGTCGGCCGATGCGGGCCAGGAGCACGCCGATGGCGGCGGCCGCAGCGGCCGAGATGACACCGCCGACGGCGAAGCCGACCCGGGGGCCGTAGGCGTCGGTGATCCAGCCGACGACGGGGGCGCCCAGCGGCGTACCACCCATGAAGACCATCATGAACAGGGCCATCACCCGGCCCCGCATCGCCGGGTCGGTGGCCATCTGGACCGAGGTGTTCGCGGTCACGTTGACCGTCAGCCCGAAGATCCCGATCGGGACCATGAGCAGCGCGAACAGCCAGTAGGACGGGGCGAGCGCGGCGACGACCTCCAGGGTGCCGAAGGCCACCGCGGCGGCGGTCAGGATCCGCAGCCGGGCGGTGCCCCGGCGGGCGGCGAGCAGCGCGCCGGCCACCGAACCGACCGCCATCAGCGTGTTGAAGAGGCTGTAGGCGCCGGCGCCCGCGTGGAAGACGTCGTCGGCGTAGGCCGACAGCCAGACCGGGAAGTTGAAGCCGAAGGTGCCGATGAAGCCGACCAGGACGATCGGCCAGATCAGCTCGGGACGGCCCGCGACATAGCGCAGTCCCTCCCGCAGCTGGCCCTTGCCGCGCGGGGTCGGCTCGACGACGTGCAGCTCACGGGCGCGCATCAGCAGGAGTCCGGCCATGGGGGCGACGAAGGACAGGCCGTTGAACAGGAAGGCCCAGCCGGTGCCGACGCCGGTGATCAGTACGCCCGCGACGGCGGGGCCGATCAGCCGGGCGGACTGGAAGTTCGCGGAGTTCAGGCTGACCGCGTTCTGCAACTGGTCGGGGCCGACCATCTCGGAGACGAAGGACTGGCGGGCGGGGTTGTCGACCACGGTGGCGAGTCCGACGGCGAAGGCGGCGAGGTAGACGTGCCACACCTGGACGTGTCCTGAGAGGGTCAGCGCGGCGAGCGCGAGGCCGGTGACGGCCATCGACGTCTGGGTGACGAGGAGGGTGGGCCGCTTGGGCAGGCGGTCGACGAGGACGCCGCCGTAGAGGCCGAACAGCAGCATCGGCAGGAACTGCAGGGCCGTCGTGACGCCGACGGCCGTGGAGGAACCGGTGAGGCTGAGCACCAGCCAGTCCTGGGCGATGCGCTGCATCCAGGTGCCGGTGTTGGAGACGACCTGGCCGATGAAGAAGAGCCGGTAGTTCCTGATCTTCAGCGAGCTGAACATCGAGGACCGGCGGGTGCGAGGGGTGGTGGTAGTGGTCGGTGCGGGGGCGGAAGCTGCTCCGGATCCCGTACTCAAAGGGTTCGCCTCCTCTTGAACTGGTCATGGTGAACGGGGCGCCCGCCGCCGGCGCGTTGAGCCGGTGCCGGTGCGCCCCTGCGGCTCACTCGCGGAGCCGGACGGGCCGGGCGGGGTTCACAGGTGTGCGAGCTTTTCCAGGACGGGGGCGGCGGCGCGGAGTGTGGCCCACTCGTCCTCGTCGAGGCCGTCGACCAGGCCGGCCAGGAACGCGTTGCGCTTGCGGCGGCTCTCCTCGAGCATCGCCTCGGCCTGCTCGGTCCTGGTGACGACCTTCTGGCGCCGGTCCTCGGGGTGCGGCTCCAGACGGACCAGTCCCTTGGCTTCGAGCAGCGCCACGATGCGGGTCATCGACGGCGGCTGGACGTGCTCCTTGCGGGCCAGTTCGCCGGGGGTGGCCTGGCCGCAGTTGGACAGGGTGCCGAGCACCGACATCTCGGTGGGGCTCAGCGACTCGTCGACCCGCTGGTGCTTGAGCCGACGGGACAGCCGCATCACGGCGGAGCGCAGGGAGTTCACGGCGGCGGCGTCGTCGCCATGGGTGAGGTCCGACATGTTTGTTAGGGTAACTCATTACTCTGACTAAAGACCACTCCGGGGCGCCACGGATGCCCGTGACCCCGGCCACTGATTCCCATCGTCACTCATACGGGTGATGTGGATGCGGAACGTGACGCACCGCGCCGGTGACTGCCGCGACCCTCGTTTCCATGGGGACCAGTGTGCTCAGCCTGCGGATAGACCACGACCTGCTCGAACGGCTCCGGCACCATGCCGCCAGAAGCGGAATGAGCGTCCAGGACTATGTGGTCCGGACGCTCATTCGGAACGACTTCGACGAGCGGTTCCAGGCCGCCGTCGAGGAGACGGAGAAGTTCTACGGAGTCACGTGAGCAAGGGCACGCGCCCCCGGCCCGGGTGGGGCCGAGCACCCCGACTCAGGTCGGACGGAGGGCCCCGGCCTAGGTCAGGCCCAAGACCCCCGCCCAGTTCAAACCCAAGACCCGGCTCAGTCAGGCCGGAGGCCCCGGTCAGGTCAGGCCGAGGGCCGGCATCAGGTAGTAGAAGGCGAAGACCGCCGAGACGACGTACATCGGTACGGGGATCTCGCGGGCGCGGCCGGCCGCGAGGCGCAGCACCACGAAGGTGATGAAGCCCATGCCGATGCCGTTGGTGATCGAGTAGGTGAACGGCATCATCAGCATCGTGACGAACGCCGGGATCGCGATCGTGTAGTCGGACCAGTCGATCTCCTTGACCGAGCCGGCCAGGATCAGGAAGCCGACCGCGAGCAGCGCCGGGGTGGCCGCCTGGGACGGCACCATCGTGGCGACCGGCGTCAGGAACAGGGCCAGCGCGAACAGCGCGCCGGTGACGATGTTGGCGAAGCCGGTGCGGGCCCCCTCGCCGACGCCGGCCGTGGACTCCACGAAGCAGGTGGTGGCCGACGAGGAGCTGGCGCCGCCGGCGGCGACGGCGATGCCGTCCACGAAGAGGACCTTGTTGATGCCGGGCATCTGCCCCTGTGCGTCGGTCAGCCTGGCCTCGTCGCTGACGCCCATGATCGTGCCCATGGCGTCGAAGAAGCAGGACAGCAGGACCGTGAAGACGAAGAGGATGCCGGTCAGGACGCCGACCTTGTCGAACCCGCCGAAGAGGCTGACCTTGCCGAGCAGTCCGAAGTCGGGGGTGGAGACGGGGTTGCCTGGCCACTTCGGGGTGGTCAGACCCCAGGAGGGCACCGTGGCGACAGCGTTGATGATCAGCGCGAGCACGGTCATCGAGACGATCGAGATGAGGATCGCCCCGGAGACCTTGCGCACGAGCAGCACCAGGGTGAGCAGCGCGCCGAGCACGAAGACGAGGACCGGCCAGCCGTTGAGGTGGCCGTCGCCGCCGAGCTGGAGCGGGACGGTGGTCTGGGCGGCGTCCGGGATGCGGCTGACGAAGCCGGAGTCGACGAGCCCGATCAGCATGATGAACAGGCCGATGCCGATGGAGATGGACTTGCGCAGGCCGTAGGGCACGGCGTTCATGACGCGTTCGCGCAGTCCGGTGGCGACGAGCAGCATCACCACGAAGCCGGCGAGGACGACCATGCCCATGGCGTCGGGCCAGGCCATCCGGGGCGCGAGCTGGAGGGCGACGACGGAGTTCACACCGAGGCCGGCGGCGAGCGCGATCGGCACGTTGCCGATGACGCCCATCAGCAGGGTGGTGAAGGCGGCCGTCACCGCGGTGGCCGTCACCAGCTGGCCATGATCGAGCTGATGCCCGTACATGTCCTTCGCGCTGCCGAGAATGATCGGGTTCAGCACGATGATGTACGCCATCGCAAAGAACGTGGCGAAGCCGCCACGGATCTCGCGCGCCAGGGTGCTGCCGCGCTCGGAGATCTTGAAGTAGCGGTCGAGGGCGCCGAAGGCGGGCGCCCCGCCCGGCTGCTCCGGGGCGGGAACCTTGGCGGGTGCCGAGGTGGACATGCGGGACCTCATCACCAACGGGATTCCCCCTCACCGCGTTGGAGTTTCATACGAACAGAAGTGGCCAGAGACAAACGGTTTCAGTATGAACATATAAGGTCCAGATCGCCATCTCCGCGCGTAGACCACCGGGGCGGCGGGCGTCGGCGCAGCGCCTCGTAAGCTGTGCGCATGGCCGCTCTCTCTTCCGGATCCCCCAAGCACGAGGCACCGGAGCCCCTGGAAGGCCCCGTCGTCGCCACCGTCACCGGCGGCACGATCATCTGGTTCGTCCTCTTCCTCGTCCAACTCCCCTTCTACGGCTGGTTCGACGAGCACGGCCACACCTGGTGGCTGTGGACCTGCCTGGCCGGCGGCGGCCTCGGCCTGATCGGCATCTGGTACGTCCGCAAGCGGGACGCGGCGATCAAACGGGCCGCCGAGCAGCGGAGCACCGGCCGTCCGACGACGGCGGAATGACCCGGAGGCAGAGCGCCCCTCCCACCGCTCGACCCGTACTACCACCGCACTACCCGTCTCCTCCCCAGGTCGGATCTTCTGCCCCCTCGGCGGGTGAAGCCGCAGGACCGCACGTACCGTCGATGGCATGACGCACATCGACGCGGGCGCCGAACTCGACCCTGTGCACCCGGTACCCGTTCCGTCGACCCCCTCGACCGGTCTGACCGCCGCCGACGTCGCCGAGCGCGTCGCCCGCGGCCAGGTCAACGACGTCCCGGTCCGCTCCAGCCGCTCGCTCGCCGAGATCGTCCGCGCGAACGTCTTCACCCGCTTCAACGCGATCATCGGCGTCCTGTGGCTGGTCATGCTGGTCGTCGCCCCGATCCAGGACAGCCTCTTCGGCTTCGTGATCCTCGCCAACACCGGCATCGGCATCGTCCAGGAGTGGCGCGCGAAGAAGACCCTCGACTCGCTCGCCGTCATCGGTGAGGCCCGGCCGACCGTCCGCCGCGACGGCGACGCCGTCGAGATCGGCACCTCCGAGATCGTCCTCGACGACCTCATCGAGATCGGGCCCGGGGACAAGATCGTCGTGGACGGCGTGTGCGCCGAGACCGACGGTCTGGAGATCGACGAGTCGCTGCTCACCGGCGAGGCCGACCCCGTCGTCAAGCACCCCGGCGACCGGGTCATGTCCGGCAGCTTCGTCGTCGCCGGCGGCGGCGCCTTCGTCGCCACCAAGGTCGGCCGCGAGGCCTACGCCGCCCAGCTCGCCGAGGAGGCGTCCCGCTTCACCCTCGTCCACTCCGAGCTGCGCACCGGTATCTCCACCATCCTGAAGTACGTGACCTGGATGATGGTCCCGGCCGCCATCGGCCTGGTGATCACCCAGCTCGTCGTCAAGAACAACAACGTGAAGGACGCCGTCGCCCGCACCGTCGGCGGCATCGTCCCGATGGTCCCCGAGGGCCTGGTCCTGCTCACCTCCGTCGCCTTCGCGATCGGTGTGATCCGGCTCGGCCGCAAGCAGTGCCTCGTCCAGGAACTGCCCGCCATCGAGGGCCTGGCCCGCATCGACACCGTCTGCCTCGACAAGACCGGCACGCTCACCGAGGGCGGCATGGACGTCACCGAGCTGCGCCCGCTCGACGGCAGCGACGAGACGTACGTACGCAAGGTCCTCGGCGCGCTCGGCGAATCGGACCCGCGGCCCAACGCCTCCCTCCAGGCGATCATCGACGCCTACCCGGACAGCGAGGAGTGGCGCTGCGTGGAGTCGCTGCCGTTCTCCTCCGCCCGCAAGTACAGCGGGGCCACGTTCAGCGAGGCGGACGGCGAGAACAGCACCTGGCTGCTCGGCGCCCCCGACGTCCTGCTCACCGACGGCGACCCGGCCCTGGCCGAAACCGAACGGCTCAACGAACAGGGCCTGCGGGTCCTGCTGCTCGCCCGCGCCGTCCGCGACCTGGACGACACCGACGTCGCCAAGGGCGCCCACGCCACCGCCCTGATCGTCCTGGAACAGCGGCTGCGCCCCGACGCGGCCGACACCCTGCGCTACTTCGCCGACCAGAACGTCCACGCCAAGGTCATCTCCGGCGACAACGCCGTGTCGGTCGGGGCGGTCGCCGCCAAGCTGGGGCTGAGCGGGGCGGCGGTGGACGCGCGCCGGCTGCCCGCCGAGCGGAGCGAGATGGCGGACGCGCTGGACAAGGCCACCGTCTTCGGCCGGGTCACCCCGCAGCAGAAACGCGACATGGTCGGCGCGCTCCAGCACCACGGACACACGGTCGCGATGACCGGCGACGGGGTCAACGACGTCCTCGCCCTGAAGGATGCCGACATCGGCGTCTCGATGGGCTCCGGCTCCGAGGCGACCCGCGCGGTCGCCCAGATCGTGCTGCTCAACAACAGCTTCGCCACACTGCCGTCGGTGGTCGCCGAGGGCCGGCGGGTCATCGGCAACATCACCCGGGTGGCCACGCTGTTCCTGGTGAAGACCGTCTACTCGGTGCTGCTGGCCCTGCTGGTGGTGTGCTGGCAGGTCGAGTACCCCTTCCTGCCCCGGCATCTGACCCTGCTGTCCACGCTGACCATCGGCGTCCCGGCCTTCTTCCTGGCGCTCGCCCCGAACACGGAGCGCGCGAGACCCCACTTCGTGCGGCGGGTGATGCGCTACTCGATCCCGGGCGGGGTGGTGGCCGGTGTCGCCACCTTCGTCACGTACCTGCTCGCCCGGCACCAGTACACGGGCCCGGACGCGCTGCCCGCGCAGACCAGCGCGGCCACCCTCACGCTGTTCCTGATCTCCATGTGGGTGCTGGCGATCATCGCCCGGCCCTACACCTGGTGGCGGGTGGCCCTGGTCGCCGCGATGGGCGTGGCCTTCCTGTTCGTCCTGGCCGTGCCCGCCCTTCAGGACTTCTTCGCGCTGAAGCTGGTCGGCGTCACCATGCCGTGGACGGCGGTGGGCATCGCGGTACTCGGCGCGGCGGCCCTGGAACTCCTGTGGAAATGGGTCGACCACCGCTTCCCGGTCTAGGACCAATGCCGGTGACTTAGGTGGTGTTCGGTCTGGAGATCGTGAGGACTGCCGTGGTTGGTGGTGGCGCATCGCGGTGCTCGGCTCGCTTGAGGGG
>NZ_JBIWKB010000047.1:0-71258 GCF_044765425.1 Streptomyces sp. NPDC102462
CTCAAGCGACACCTGGCCGACTTCGCCGCCGCCGACCTCACGCACCTCACACGCGTGATCAAGCGGAAACTGAAGAAGATCCAGTACCGGCCTCACCTGGTCGACGGCTGCCTCCCGCCCACCGGTCTGACCATGGACGACGGCGCGATCAGACCGCCGGACTCCGCGAGTTCAACCTGAGTACGACCTCGTCCGCCGCGGCGAGTTTCCCTGCCGCGTGCTCCGGATCGGCCGTGCCACCCGGATTGTCACCGCATCACTGCTCCGAGTCCTGGAAAGCGGGGAACCGGAATACAACACCGTCGACACCAGGCACAGCATGCTCCCCTGACCCAACGTGTCCACGCCCTCGATGGCCTATGCCCCTGGCCCCGTGACTAGTGAGTGTTCCCAAGGCGAGCCGGTCCGTCGCCTCAGTGATGTCTGAAACCGAACGCCCTTGGTGTGGGCCGCTCTACGCCGTGCTGTAGGGAACGCCCTTGACATCGAGTAGCGCCGCAACTCGACTCGTGTGCTTACGATGCAGGGCGCACACGAGCAGTTCCTGCGCTCGGGAGCCAGCCACGTAGAGGACACGCCGGGCCTCGGTGTTGTGGGCGCCTTCCCAGTCGTCCAAGACCGTCCGCCCAGTCACCGGGTCTACCCGCAGCCTGTCCGGAAGGACAAGTACGACTCCGGGGAATTCCATGCCCTTAACACCGTGGACAGTGGAGTAGCGGATGGACGGGCTGTTGCCGAAGCTGGAGACGCCAGCCCAAGCGGCCTCCGGTGGTGCTTTGAACAGCTTGCCCAGATCGCTGGAGGCCGGGGCTGGCCCGTCTCCCCAGCTGGCTGTTTTCAAGAACTCACGCACCTCGGCAGCGAAGTCGAGCCGGGTCTTGCCTTGAGCGTCGAGCCCCAAGGCCATCCGTACTGCGAAGCTCTCCAGCCACCGAGGGTCGACGCTGATCTCCTCGCAGACCGCGGTGAAGCTGTGATGCTGTGTGTCACGCCCGACGGTGAGCGTTGCCAGGATGGCTCGCTGTACCTGTTCGACGGCCTTCCGGCGGGCCTTCGGGTCCGTCTCCCGCGACCGGAGCGTAGATCCGGCGTTGGCGATGGCCAGCACGCGGTTGCTCCCAGCGGCTTCCAGGCCGGCGACGCCGACCGCCTTCATACCGTGAGCTTCGGCGTGGGACAGGACGACGAGATCGTCTGCTGCGAGCTTGTATCGCTCAGCGACTTCCAGCGCCGCGGGCACGATCTGGTCGAGAGCCGAAAACTCGATCAGGTGGACAGGGGTCTGGACGACGGAGTTCTCGCCGCGAGCCGTCTCCACCAGTTGCCCGGACCTCAGTGCGCTGTTGAAGGCACAAATGGCCGGAGAGCTGCGCCAGTTGTCGTCGAGTACGAGTTGGGCAGGGACGCCGGCGGCAAACTCCTGGACTGCGGCGGGAGTCGCGTTGCGGAACTCGTAGATCGATTGGTCGAGGTCTCCCACCATGACCACGCGGACGCCGCTGTCTTGAAGGAAGTGGAGGATGTCGAGCTCTTCCCGGCCACAGTCCTGCGCTTCGTCCACTATGACCTCGGCGAAACGAGCCCGCAGCAGCCCTTCAAGGATCGCCCGCTCCTCGGAGCTGTTGAGCCAGAACGCGGCCAGCAGACGGGCAGCCTCGCAGGTGATGGTCCCGACCTTGAGTAGTTGGCCAAAGATGTGCGACGCCTTGGCTTCCGCCTCGTGTTTGCGCTGAGCCAACTGATGGTGCACCGCGGCATCGCCGAACGTCTTCGGCACCCGGCTCACGTCCAGATAGGCGCGCCCGTCCGGTTCGAAGTCGAACCAGCGGAATTCCAGGTCTTTGGCCCTCCCTAGATCAGGGACGAGGCGAAAGCTCGTACTGGTCACGTCCTGCCAGGACTGTACGTAGTTGGGCTTCCGGTTGTACGCCTTCACGTACAGAGGGGTGACGATGAAACGGTGGATGAACGTGTCGAACGTGCCGACGAAATGGGGTGTCCGCAGGGCCTCCGTTTGGCTGCCACACCTGTGTCGGACCTCGTCCACCGCGGCGTTGGTGAAGGAGATCAGGGCGATCCCGCGTCGGGGTTCCTCGGCGGTCCGCTTGAGGAAGCGGGCGACCATGGCCCGGGTCTTACCGGCCCCAGGGCAGGCTGCCGCGAACAGGCTGTCTGTGGCGTCGACGAGGGCCTGCTGGCCGTCGGTGAGCTTCACCTCGTTCAACGTGCCTCACCCGAGGTGTCCGCCAGGACGCCGCGGATGGCGTCGGCGAGGTACTGCGGGGCTTCGAAGGTCTTCCCGTTCTCGATCGCCAAGGCCACGTCGTGCGCGAACTCTCCCTTGCCGATGAACTTCTTGTGCTTGCGGAGTTTGAGGTAGAACCCCCAAGCCCGCCCCCGTTCATTGTCGAGGATCTCCTGCCACTTCTTCTTGGAGCGCGTCTTCTGCTTCAAGAAGGCGGCTTTGAGTACGGGCTCGTTGGCCTCGGGCGTCAGGAGGTCGGCTTCCAGGGTGTGGGGAGCCTCGGCCACGTGCAGGTGGTCCTTGGCCCCGATCGACTCGGCGTGGACTGTCAGCCGGTCCTTGCGGTTGTTCACCGCGGTGTCGTCATCGTGGTCGTCCGGCTCGTCCTCGTCGGTTTCAGCGTCCGCTTCAGGATCGTTCCCGGTCGGGGCAGCGGCTGCCGGTTCCTGGACCTCGCCCTGGCCGTCCTCGCTCTCCCCTTCCTCGGTCTTCTTCTCCTTGGGGATGTCCGGGTCGCCGTCGGTGATGACGGTCAGTTTGTCCAGGAGCCGGCACCCGTTGACCTGCGACAGCAGCAGCGTGATGTAGGGGGCGAAGTCGACGCTGCCGACGTTGATGATCGTGACGCCGTGGAAGTCCCGGCGCTGCTTGGCCTGGTCCTCGCCGCCGAAGACGCAGTGACGGGCGAGCACCGGCAGCAGGACGGCCTCGGCGATCCCTTCGACGAGGATGACCCTACGGGCGAAGAGCAAGCCGGCCCGGGTGGCGTCCAGGTACTGGTTGATCTTCCGCCGCTCGGCCTCAGAAAGCTCGATCTTGGCCAGCGGGAGTGCCTGGGTCTTCCGGCGCAGCACGTCCTTGTCCTGACCCTGGCCGTCCTGGACAGTCTCCTGGTCCACCCGTGTGCGCAGCGCGACGACGTTCTCGATTCCGACGCTGCTGGCCAGGTTGGGCGAGTGTGTGCTAGCGATGACCTGGATGCGGCCGGCCGGGCCCTGCGTGTCGTCCTTGAGGGAAGCCTCGGCCTGTTCCTGCAGGTAGTCCAAGAGGACTGCCTGAAGCTGCGGGTGGAGGTGGGCCTCGGGCTCCTCGACGAGGAAAAGCGTCAGCTCCATGTGCTGGGCATTGCGCAGTTCCAAGATGACGGTCGCGATGAACAGCAAGTTGGCGTAGCCCAGACCCGACTCGGTGAGGTCGGCCGGCGGGATGCCGGCCTCGGCCATCTTCACTCGCAAGCTGCGCGCCAGGCCATGCAGTTCGTACTCGGCGAAGGTGACCTCGACCGTCTGTCCGCGGACGGAGTCGGTCAGCTCGCGCAGGTGGCCCTGTATCTCCTTGGTCGTGGAGGTCAGGACGGGATGTTCCTTGAGCTGCGTGAACGAGTCGTTGGCCTGCGCGCGAAACGCTTCCTGTTCGTCTTCCTCGGTGAGGTAGCGGATGATCCTCAGCAGCCGATTCCCGTCCGAGGAGTCCAGCTCGCGCTGCGCATCCCGCAGCGGTGCCAGGTAGACGTGCGCGATCTGGTCGCGCTTGTCGGGTTCAGCGTCTGGCCCATCCACCGGACCCACAGTCACGGTCGGACGCATTTGCTGCCGGACCTCATCCCGCTTGTACGTCGTCGTGTAGGCGGCCTGGTTTGATCCCACGTCGAGCGCGGCGATGTAGTGGGCCCGCTGGGCGGCCGTCAGTCCGTCGTACATCGCACGGAACTGAGCCTCCTGGCCTTCGCGTCCGTGGGACAGGTCGACCTCATCGAACCAACGCGTCGAACGACGGTTCAAGGGAGTCGTGGCCAGCCTCAGCGCTTCGATCACGTTGGACTTACCGGAATTATTCTCGCCAACGAGCAGCGTGATGCCGGGTTGAAAATCGATCTCGAGGTCATAGCACGACCGGAAGTTCTTGACACCGAGCTGCCGCAGGTACATTCCGGCTTTCGGCTTGTCCTGGCTCACTAACGCGCCCCCGCTAATCCATGAAGCCATTCTGCAAAATCGGCCACCTGCACCATGCGTCACATAGAGCAGCCCTTACGCACCTTGACACACGATCCACAAGTCCATCAGGCGAACCGGCCGGTAACTCAGAGTGGCTTCGGTCACGTTGCGTTGCTCCCAGGCTGGTCGCGACAGGCCATCCTGCACACCCTCGCCAGGGCCCCTGCGCCGCCCCGCACTCGGGCGGCGCAGGGGCGTTTCCGGCAGGCCCATGAATGTCAGTGGCACGAGATAGCGTCCCCACACGGTGAGTTGGGAGGGGACCCATGGCAGGTGTCGACCGTGCGGAGCAGCTACGCAGGTTCGGGCGATCCGTATTGGAGGGGGCGCGGTCGGAGCAGGTGCAGCGCCTGGCACGGCAGGTGAATGCCGTGTCCTACACGAGTGCGCGGGAGTACGCCGGGCGTTCGCTCTTCGAGCTGCTGCAGAACGGTTATGACGCACACCCAAGGGGCCGTTGCGACGGCCGGGTGCATGTGCTGCTGGATGAGGAAGAGGGCGAGTGGGGGACGTTGTACGTCGCCAATGGCGGCGCGCCCTTTACGTGGAGGAACGTCGAGAGGGTCTGCGAGCTGGCGCAGAGCTCCAAGGCGGTTGGGGAAGGGATCGGGAACAAGGGCGTCGGGTTCCGAAGCGTCCTGCTGATCAGCGAGGCACCCGAGATCTTTAGCGCGGATCCTGATGGCCCCAGCGGTTCTGAACTGGACGGCTATTGCTTCCGGTTCGCGCGCAGGGGCGATGTGGAGGCGTTCTTGGGCGATGAACCGAACGCCCACGAGGTGGCCGCTGAGTTTCCGCCGCTTCAGGTGCCCTTGCCGCTGAGCGAGGTACCGGCGATCTGTCGGGAGCTCGCCGCCGAGGGGCATGTGACTGTTGTGCGACTGCCTCTGCTGAATGAGGCGGCCCGGGCCGAGGTCCGGCTGCGGCTTCGCGAGCTCGCGGAGGCGAAGGCGCCCGTGATGCTGTTCCTCGACCGACTCGCGAGCCTGACGCTGGAGCGACGGGCAACCGGTGGCGAGGGCGCTGAGCTGTGGGAACTGACCCGTTCCGAGGAGCGGTTCGCCATGGCGGGCGCGGCGGGAGCGCAGTTTCCCGTCTCCTTCGCGACCGTGGATCTGGGGCCGTCTGGAACGTTTCTCGTGGCCCGGGGCAGAGTGGAGAAGGAGCGCCTGAACAGCGCGCTCGACGAGGCCGTGAGCTTCGGACTCCTCGACGACACCTGGCAGCGGTGGACTTCGTCCGCCGCAGTGGAGATTGCCGTTCCGCTGCCCGCCGTGCGACGGCCGCGACGGGGGCAGATCTATACCTTCTTGCCGATGGGCGAGGATCTGACGGCGCCGTTCCCCGGTCACGTGAACGCTCCGTTCTTCACCAAGATCGACCGCACCGGCCTGCCCTCTGAACACCCGCTCAATACGCTGCTGTTCGACGCCGTCGCAGAGACCTGCCTCGCGGCTGCGGCGATGTTGCGCGCGGTGCCGCAGGCCGAATTGGGGCGGCTGGCCGTGGATCTCGTGAGCTGGGAGGGCGGCAAAGGCTCAGCCGGGCTGCTGCGCGCGGCAGCCCGGCGAGTACACAGCAGCGATCTCGCCGACGTGCCACTCGTTCCTGTTCTCGCCGCCGATGACGCCGAGCGGGAGGCGGCCTGGGCGTCACCCCGGAGTGCGCTCCTCTGGCCTGACCCCGAGCTGACCGTCCTCACAGCACACCGCGCCCACGCGGCAGGAGTCGTGGTGGCGGACCCGGCCGTGGGCGGCGAACGCCTGCATCGGCTGGCGGCTACGTGCAAATCCCTCGCGTGCCCATTGGAGCCGGACCGGGAGACACTCGCCGGGCATGTGGAGCGGATCGTCGCAACCCTCCCCCGTCCGACCTCCCACCCCGCTCGTTCATCTCCTGCCGCACCCCGTCCCCGTTCCGCGCCCCGTCCCGCCGCGGTCCTCGACCAGTAGAGCGAGCTGTACGAGGATCTGACCGTGCTCTTCCAAGACGACGGGCACGTCCTGCGCGGCAGGAAGTTGCTGCTTGCGGAGGACGGAACGCTGCGCCACGCCAACCACCCTGCGGCCAGGGCAGGTTCACCGCGCAAGGTGAGTGGTCGGGGAGCCCGGCGCGAGGCATTCTTCCAACCGGTGCGCGCGGACATGAACCTCGCAGAGGCACCCTCCGTCCCTGCCCTGCTCGGCAAGCGGCTCTTCTCCCTGCATCCCGGGCTGGTCTGGAACGACCACAGCAAGCGTGGGCGGAGGCTACCGGCCCGCACGTTCCTCGAGGACGCGGGGCTTGTCCGGCCGTTCGACATGAGGGGCCTGCTGGACCACGTCCGGCAGGCGCTCGGTGCGAGCACCGACCACCGGCTCCGGCAGCAGACCCTGCGGTTCGTCTTCCGGCTGTGGCAGCCGCGGCGTTCGTTGGGCGGCACGACTGCCTCGTCGCTGGGGCTGTACGTACCGTCCGTGGACGGCAGGCTGATCAAGGCGAGCGACGGAGTGTTCGGCAAGGGCTGGGGCCGTGGCTCCGTCGGCGAGGACCTGGCAACGGTGGTCGCTGCTGGGCACGATGTGTCAAAGAGCCTCAAGGTGATCGCTGAACACCTCATCGCCGCGCCGGATGAGTTCGTGAAGCGGGGCGATACCGCGGACGAGTGGCGGGCATTCCTGACGGAGTCAGGGGTGGCCGACGGACTCGTGCCAGTTTCCTCCCCGGATGCCCAAAGGTGGGCGGACGGCCAGGAGCTCACCACCCGGGGGTTGGTCCGCATGGCCAAGGTGGGCTTGACGGTGCGGGAGCAGTGGGAACCGCATATCGACCGCCCTTGGTCCAATGCTTCCTACCCTCGGACGTCCTACCGAGGTTCCCCCGCCTATCAGCTTCCCGGTCAGGACGTCGTCGAACGGCTCGGCCACAGTGCCCGGCTGGCCTACGCGCGCCTGGTTCTGCATGGCCTGGCGCACTGGGAAGACATGTATTTCACCAGCACCTGGACGAGTGCGGGGAGCCGAAGCACGGACAGGGAACGGGCGCTGACCCCTCTCGCCGCCTTCGTTCGGGAGCTGCCATGGCTTCCGGTGCGGGGGCGTGACCGCGCCGTCAGATTCGTACGGCCGGCCGACGTGTGGCTCTGCCCGCCCGGGCTGGAGGAGGAGCCCGCCTATGCGCCAACCGTCGACCACCGAGCGCGCCATCTGCTAGAGCGGGACAAGGCCCGTGACCGGCTGCGTGAGATGAGGATGCCGACCTGGGACGACCCCCGCGACAGCGCTCGCGCCCTTGCCGCGCTGGGTCTGCTCGCGTCGGAGGGCGCGCTGGGGGCCGAGGACCGGCCTGCCGCGCAACGCGCCAACGAACGCGCCTGGAAGCACCTGGTACAGCAGCCACGCCCGGCACTGCCCAGCGACACGACTCTGCTCGTCGAGTCCGGGGAACAGCTCATCGGCATGCCGTTGTCCGCCCTGGACGACGGGCGGACCGTGCTCTACATCAGTGACCAGCGCGATGGCCTGACCGCGCTGCTGGTACGCGAAATGGCGTGCCCCTTGCTCGTCGTTCCCGGTGTCGCGGCGAAGGCTGCCGGACTGCTGTCACCTGGCCATCCCGAGACTGTCCGTCACACCGACGACGTGACGTTCACCGTGACCGTGGACGGCCAGCAGGTAGACCCCATCACCATGGGAGAGCCACTGGTCGATCAACTGCCCTGGCTCGCCCTGGCGGTGGGTGTCCTCGCCGATCACCTGGCCCGCGGCCCCCGGGCGAGTGAGGCGGAACTGAGCGAGCTGACCTCTGCGGTGAAGAGCGTGCGCCTGCACCGCTACCGCTCGTGGAAAATCGAGCTGGACGGCCAGCCCGTGACCTTGCCGGCCCGTCTCGGCGGAGTGCTGCCGCTGCCGGATCCGAAGCACCCTCTTCTCCTCGCCCCGGAGTCCGAACCGAGCTGGCACGAGACGACCCGCATGGTGGAGGCAACGGCCGAGTTGTTGAAAAGGCGGGAGTTCGGCATCCGGCTCCGCCTGGCCACCCACGTCCTCGCCGCCCGACACGCCAACCTCACCGACCCCGGCAAGGATGAGCTCGCAGATGCCCTGGAAGTCACCGTCCACCAGATCGAGGAGACGAGCCGACGCATCGACGGGGCCATCGGCGTTGTTGTGGAGCGCTGCCGCCCCTTCCTCGTCCACCTTCTCGGCACGACGACAGCTGACACTCTGCTCGTGCCGCCACCGGCCGACACGCGAGAGCTCCAGGTCGGCCTAGAGAAACATGCCGCTCAACTCCCGCTTGCAGCCTCGGAGTTCATAGCCCAAGCTCGTGCGGCCCGCAGCACGGACGAGCTGCGGCACGCTCTGGGCATCGGCTTCGCCGAGCTGAACGACACCCTGCGCTCCATGACACCGCCCATGGAACCGATCAGCCACGCGGACGAGCACCAGGAGGCGCTCCACACCTACCTGGACCTCCACAGGAAGGATCTCGTGAACCGGCTGCGCTGGGCGGCACTGAACGATTTCGACGCCCGGCGCCCGATGCCCCACTGGCCGTTGCTGACCACCCTGAAGTGGATCAGCGTACCCGCGTCGTGGTCCTGCACCGTGGATGCGGCCGACACCGGGCGCCTGGAGCTGCACGTCGAGGAGGAGCTGACACGAGAGCTGGGCCGCCCGGCGCCCCGCGCGGGTGAACGCCTGCCCGCCCTCGACCAAGTCCGCAGCACGAACCTCCGTACGATCACCGACCTGGCCGCCGAACTCGCGATCCTGGTCAAGGCCGCCGGGCGCCCACGGCCACCGGCACTGGCCGGCGCCGAGCCCGCCACCGAGATCATGGCAAGGCTGGAAGCAGCGGGCGCACTGGACTTCCGCCCGCTGGCTGCCGCCGATGTCGTCGCCTGGCTGGCCGTCCTCGGTCAGTGGCCCGCCGGGATGCCTCCCACAACGGATCTCGACCAGCACGGGTTGACCGAGACCGACCTGGACCGGGTACGCAACGCGGCCGAACACGCTCGCCGGGAACAGGAGCATCGACGGCGGTCGATCTCCGTCGGCGGCCGAGCCTTCGACGTGTATGACGGCGACTTCACCACTCTGACCCGCGAACTCCAGCGCGTCCTAGAGAACGGGGCCATACCGGGAGTCGCCGCCGGGCCGCTCCGCTTCACCGATCCCCAGACGCTGACCGGCGCCCGGCGGGCATCCTCCACCGGTCGTCCGCGCAGCGGGCGATACGGCGGCAGCGCGGACAGCGCACTGACCACGGCTCAGCGGGAAGCCATCGGGTACCTAGGTGAGTGGTATGCCTACCACTGGCTATGCGCGCACTACCCCGACAGCATGGACGCGACCAGCTGGGTGTCGACGAACCGCCGCAAGGCTTTCCCCGGCCCGCCCGGCGACGACGGCCTCGGCTACGACTTCCGGATCGGCTCCGGTCGGCGGCCCTACATGTACGAAGTAAAGGCGACCCAGGGCGACGGCGGGCGCTTCGAGCTGGGAGAAAGCGAGGTACGCGCGGCGCAGCAACACGCGGGCAACGACCGCTGGCGCCTCCTCATGGTCACCCACGCCCTTGCCCCGGGCCGGATGGACATCCACATGCTCCCCAACCCCTACGGAAAACGCGGACGCGGACGCTACCGGGAGGAAGGCGGCGCGCTGCGCTTCTCGTACCGGCTTTGAGCCCCACGGTCCCGATGGCGTACACGTCCTACAACGGGGCCTGAGCCACGACGCAACCGAGGGTGTCACCGTGCAGACTCGTATCGACGTTAAGAGGGCCGTCGCACAGGCGATCGCCGCGCGGATTCTGTCGAGCGACTCGTCCAGTTCGTTGCTCAGGCAAAGAAGTTCCGCGAGCTGGAGCGAACAACCGTAGGTTCGGGCTGGGTGGACGCCGCACTCCGTCGGAGCCCGCTCCGTGCAGAATCCCCGTCGGGATGGTTCCCGACGGGGATTCGCCATATCACCAGCTATCACACCACCTGTCACGAACTGGGCGGACCCTCCCGAACGAGAAGGCCCTGACCTGCTGTTTCATGCCCGCGATGGAATAGCTGGACGCCCGTGGACGGTCGTTACAACCTGCCGCTACTGGTGCCGTCCGCCGCTCCACCACCGGCGCCGCTGAGCGGCTGGCGGTTGCGGCGGGTTCACTGGCGTCGCCGACTGTGCGGTCGCGGCCGTGTCTCCCAGCATGGCCGTGCGGATCGCCGTCCAGTCGGCGGCGCGCCACCAGTTGAACAGCTCCACCGTGCTGATGACCGTCACCGGTAGTGAGTCGAGCGAGGCGACGAACTCGGGCCGCGCGTACACCGCCGCCGCCCGCTCCGACGGGTGCAGCTTGTGCTGGTGGTTGACGATCAGTACGCCGTCGGAGACCGGTTCGTCGGGCCGCAGCTGCGGCCAGGTCTCCAGATGCCGCTGGAGATGCCCGACGAGATGCTCCTGTGCGGGACCGGATGCGCCCTTGACCTCGACCAGGCGCGATGCCATACCGTCGGCGCCGACGAGCAGGTCGGCTGACTTCGTCCCGCCGAGCTCCTCGTCCAGGTCCACGGTGTGCATTCCCGCCGCGGTCAGCACCCGCGCGACCGCATGGACCAGGTCGGTTCCGCTGCCGTACAGCAGCCCGTACCGCACCGGCTCCGCAGTCTCCTTGGCCTGTCGCAGTTCATCCTCCAGGCGCTGCTTCTCGACCGCGTACCGCGCCTTCAGGTCCTCCAGCGCGTCGCGAGCGCTCTGCTCACCGACGGTCTGCAGATCGGGGTCGATGAAGAACGGTGACCGGGCCCGGCGCAACGCTGCGGGCACGTACTCCGGCAGTGCCCGGTGCACCAGCCAGCCCAGGACGCTCTCCCAGCGAGTGGCATCGGGGATCAGGTACCACCGCTGGTCGCCCTCCGGCGACGTCCAAGCGGCGACCACCGGTTCCCCGAGCGAGTCGACGAGGATGGGATGCAGCTCGCCCGCAGGGGGATGGTTCACCCTGCCGGAACCGTCGCCGTTGTACGACTGAGAGCCGTACAACTCCAGGCTCCACCACGGCGCACCCTCGGGGCGGGTCAGCAGCCGGATCGCCAGATCACGGTCGGCGCCCTTCAGACCCGGCGCGATCGCGGGCCGCATCCCCTTGGGCAGGCGCCGACCACCGGCGCTGGTGGACTGGTCACCGAGGTGCACGGAGGCGTCCACCGACGAGAACACGTTACGGGGACGGTCCCCTTCGGCGTGGCCGATGGCGGCGAAGATCAGAGCGACCTCGCCGCGCTGCCGTGCACCGCCGAGGAAGCGCTGGAACTCCTCACGGCCCTGCCCGGAGAAGAAGCCCGGCTCCACGGCCGCCGGACAGTCGCTGCTCTCCATGCCCCACCATCGCGGCACGAGGCCGTGCTGCTGCCAGGGCACGTCGCCGGGGACACGCAGCGGCTCTGGCGGGCCCATCCGGTTCAGAGCTCGCTCCCTGCGGAGCAGCAGCCCTTGCTCTTCTTCGGAGCCGGGCTCAGGCTGGCCAATGTGCACCGGCACCAGGCCGGTGGTTGAGCTGCTCATCGCCGCAGGCTAGCACCCTGTTGACACCCGGTCAGCGTACGGCCGGCTCATCAGGCAGCCCGCCTGAGATCAGCTGATGAGTAGCCGAACCAAAAGGAGTTCCCGCTCGAAAACCCTCAGTCGGCTACGCGGGCGCGCGCCGGATCACGAACACACTCTCCAGACGTTCGGGGTCGACGACACGGTCGGCGGGCTGACTGCCTGTAGCTGGTTGCTTCCTACGCCATGGGGGCTGCGAGTACGCCGATCATCGCTGTTCCTTGCTGCATGGATATGGCTGTGCTCCTCTTGCGACGGATAATCTCATCGGGCGGCCCAAGATGTCGTTGCACCGTCGGGACGTGTGTGACTGCGCAGGCGCAAGGGGTGCTCCGGGGCGCGGTGTCCGCGCCGGGTGTGTGTCTCCTTGGGTGGGTGGGTTCTGACTGTTTTCGGAGGAACTGCTGGTGGCGCAGATCGACTTCCGTCTCGTCCAGACGGCGGTCATGGGAGGCCGGGATTCGGACCAGCCGGTCATCCTGCCCGAGGAGCCGCACAATCTGGATGAGTTCCGCCGCCAGTTCGGCAAGGACGACTTCTGGTGCGGGACGCTGCTCGGTGGCTGCGGCGAGCGGCTAATGACCAAGCGCTACGAAACGAAGGTCTGTCACTTCTCCCATTTCCCGGACCGCGACGGAAGCCGGGCGGCTTGTCATCGCACGGCCAACGGCGTCGACAGTGCAGATCACCTGTTCGTCAAGGCGCACGTGACGCAGTGGCTGGCGAGCCAGGGGCACGCGGCGCAGGCCGAGTTGTGCAGCCTCGGGCACGGGCCCGGGGATGCCGTGGACTTCGTGCTGCGTGCCACTAATCAACGCTTGCGCTTCGAGCTGCGGCCCAACGACTACCGCAGTTGGCGTGGAACGGCGGACAGCCTGGCCGCCAAGGAAGGGCATGTCGAGTGGGTCTTCGGGCTGGAGAGCGCCATCACCCGGGATATGACGGCCCGCTACGGCTATGCCCTGCGGGTGCGGTGCGAAACCGACGGCAACAGCCGTCGGGTTCTGATCGGCACCGTCACCGAGAACCGCCCCGTCGCCTGGTCCCCGCTCGAGCGGTGCCGGATGACCGGCGACGGCCTCATCACCCCCGACCTCGACGAACTGCGTAACCGCGGGCTGATCCGCGAGGGCGCCGCGCGCTACGACGCTGTGGCCGGCAGCCTGCCGCTGCGCGGCGCCGAGATCGTCTTCGCGATCGACGGCGAGGCGCGGCCGGACACCGACTCGCCCCTCGTGGAGGGCGGCCGGTACCTGATGTCCGGCTTCATCAAACCGGCCGGACACCGGATCCTCAGGGCCCAGCTCTCCTTGCCCCACGACACACCTCGACCCACCGAGCAGTACGTGTACCGGCTGGCGGGAGCGGTGCGCCTGCTGGTCACCGAAGCCGACCGGCCGGGTGAGAACACCCGCTGGGCGGTGCGCGCGGACAGCCTCATCCAGCTCAAGGGCCTGGACGCGGAACGTACCGGCCTGTGGCGTCCCCCTGTCGCCCTGGACGAGCCCCTGCCCACGCCGAAGCCCGCCACGCGGAACGCTCCGGCCCCCACCGTTCCGGTGCAGTCCCAGAGCAGCCGCACCGCCACACTGTTACGGCGGGCTCTCGAAGACGTAGCGCGGGAGGGGGCCACCACCACGTGGCATCAGCTGGCCGAGCGGGTCGGCCTGGATCTCGCGCACCTGCCTGATCCCAAGCGCCGGGACCTCCTCGTGGAGGTCGACAAGCCGCAAGATGGGAACCGGTCGCTGTTGTGCGTCCTGGTCCGCGCGCCCTCCGGCCGTCCCCTGCCCTATCTCGCCACCGCGCTGCGCCTGCTCCAAGTCACCGCCCCGGCCTCGGAGTCCGCGCTGTACCGGTGGAGCGACGAGCAGATCCGCGCTGCGCATACGGCGTACGGCCACCGCACTCCTCCCCCACCGGCATCGGCTGCCATTGCGGAGGCGCCCCGCCCCGCGGAAGCGCGGGGCGCCCAGGAACAACTGAGCCTCCTCAAGGCCCAGTTGGCCGTGGGCCGTGCCACGTTGCCCCGCGCCACCGGCCGCCGCGCCGCCCGCCTGGCCACCACGGTCAAGGACGTCGAACAGCACCAACGGCTCTACGAGAGTGTCTGGGAGCGCAGGCAGGAACTGCGCGCGTGGCTACGCGAGTGCGAGCGGCTCCTGGACGATCTCGCCCGCCTCATTGGCCACCCTCTGCCGACGTCTGCTCCCCCGAAGAAGAGCATGCCCGCCGTCCCGCCCGTCGCCGCGAAGAGCCCCGTCTCGCCGGGGAAGGACAAGCGTACGTTCCAGGCACAGGCAACGGCAGACATTGCCCGTCTCACGCAGCTGTTCAAGCAGGCCCGTGATGCCGACGACCTGAACGAGGCCAGACGGATCCGCAAGGAGGTCTCACGGATCGCCACGGATCGCCTGTCCGGTGAGCCACGGCAGAACCTCCTACTGCTCCGCACCGACCTGCAGACCTGGATCAACAGCCGTGAAGCAGCAGCCGCCCACGCGGCGCTGCGCACCTTGTTCGCCGACCTCGCGACGGCCGACCCCGCCCCCACGCCTCTCGCCCTGCGCAGTGCCCTGGCCCACTCGAAGATTCTCAAACGACGCTGCCCCGGCCCCCTGCCGCAGGACCTCCACACTGCTCTCTCCCGCCTGGAAGACCAGGTCAACGGCGAATCGGTGACTCCAGACGGCGGAGCCCCTCTGCCGGCGACCCACCCGTCACCCAGCGACGCGCCGCCTTCCGGATCTGCCGCTTCAGTAGAAGCCCGAGCGGAGTTCGCCTGGCTCGTGAAGGAGATCCGTACCGCGCAGGAGGCCGGCGACCTGGCTGCGGTCCAGACCGCGCGCCACTTGGCCGGACCCATCTACGGCCGGCGTCTGTCGCCCGAAGACCGCGCCGCCTACACGCCGTTGATGCGCGAGGTGAAGGCGTGGTGCCAGGAACAGGATCCGAACACGGACCCGATCCTGCGCCGTATCCGTCAAGTCCTCGCCGAACTCGGCCGTGCCGACAAGGGCCTGGCCACCGAGCAACTCGCCGCATTCCTCGACGAGATCAGCTGGCTGCGCCGCCAGTTGGACCGGCGCCTACCGGTGCTCGAAGAGGTTCAGGTCAAGCGGTGGAAGCGCCAGCTCAAGGCCCGCACCTCGAGCGCGCCGCGTCGTGCCGCACCCCGCTCGGCGGACCCGGTCAAGGCCGTCCCCGGTCCCAAGGCCACCGCACCGTCTCCCCCGGACCGTCTGCCGATCGAGACCATCGACAAGCTGGCCGCCAGCGCCCGGGACGTCCTCAAGGACGCGGCGCGCAGCGGCGGCTCACTTCTGACGTGGGGTGACCTGCGGCTGCGGATGGCGGGCGGGCTGCCGCACCTGCACTCGGACGACCAAGGTGAACTCCTGGTCGCAGTCGACCGGGAGACACCGGTCGGTGAACCGCTGCTGTCCACACTCGTCGCGAGCTCGGACGCCTCGCTGCACTGGCTCTACCGCCACGTCCGCTTCAGCCTCGGCCGCGAACGCATACCCGAACCAGACCTTCCCGCCCACTGGGCCGCCGAAGTCCTGCGCCTGCGCCAAACCTGGCGCCACCGCTGACCTGCCGCACTCAGCGAACGGCGTCCGGGCCCTCCGGCCCGCCGTTCAGCTCGGTCGCGGACACCCGCCGGCCCCGGCTCGCTGCACTGGTCCGCCACGACTGCACGCGGCTACGGGTAGACACCGAGCTCGTAGTGGCGCACCCCGGCGTACACGGTCACGGTGCCGTCGTCGTGCATCTCGCCCCAGGGGCGCTCCGGGAGTGAGATGTCCAGGAAGCTGCCGGAGCAGCCCTCGCAGCAGTCGAAATGGTCCTGCCACGCTGTCACGTCCGCTTCGGTGCGAGGGTTGCGCATCGTATGGACGTCGTGACCGCTGCACTCGTCGTTCGGGCACGGTGCGCCGTGGCCACAGTCCGCAGTGCCGCACGGGCAGGGACTGTCGCACCCGGCCGGTTCCCAGTCCTGGGTGATCACGGCGCGTTCTCGGGGTGACCTTCGATCCGCTGTCAGGGCTGCCACGACGTCCTGCCGGGACGCCCCGGTCGCTTTCTGCACGGCGTCCGTGAGCGCGACCACGTTGCCAAGGTCGGGATCAGTGCCCGAAAGCCATACGGTCGGTGAGTCGGACGAGTCGGCCTCGTTGCGGTACAGCCTCGCGAAGAACGAACGCGTCCCCGTGTCGTATCCCCAGTCGCTGCCCCGCTCCCAGCCGCGAAGCGGCAGAGTGAGGGTGAAGTCCTCGACGATTCGCTGCCCTTGTGGCACGTAGAGCGCGGTCATACGGTGCCAGCGGCAATGCGTCAGATCGCCGTGGGCGATGGCGGTGCAGGCGTCGTTGAGGGCCGGATTCCCTCGGCAGCGCCGCTTGGTGCGATGGGCACGGCAATACGTCTGCGTCGCCTTGATGAGCTGGTCGCACTGCCGTCCCCCCGTGTCGCTGGGTGCCATACAGCGCTGGCGGTGCGCGGCGGCGGGGTGGCGATTGGCCAGCGTGCCGTCGGTCCGCTGTTGTTCGATCTCGCGGTGGATCCGGGCCACGCTCTCATTGCGAGCTGCGCCCTGCAGCGGGTAGACGGTGCCTTTCGTCGTCAGCAGGTTCGTGAAGGTGTCCGGGGCGAGTTGCGGCTCCAGCAGCAGCCGCAGACCGTCCTCGCCGACCGGGTACTCCACCGCTTCACCCGACGGGAGGACGCTGCGCAGGCGCCGGCTGGTGACCAGTTCGAGCCACAGCTCCAGCATCAGTTCGCAGTCATCAGAGATGGGCTGGAAGAACCAGCGCTCCTCCGCGTCATGGATGGCGCGGATGCCGCGGTGGGCCTCGGTCCGGGACGCTGTCTTCGCCCGTTCCCGCAGTCCCTGGGCGCCCGCCAAGGTGGTGAGGTCCAGACGCGCCGCACGAGATGCGCCGCCGCCGGCCAAATGACGGGCGGCATACAGCGTGTCCACCGTCTTCGCGGCCAACACGCCGACGTCCACCACGTCGCCGTAGGTCCGCAGGCATCGGTAGTCGCCGTCGAAGAGATTGTGGCCGATGATCAGGTCGACGTCTCCGGCCACGGCACGGAAGTCCGACAGATTCTGATCTCGGAACGTGTGAAAGGCTACTTGCCGCCAGTATTCCTGTCCCGGCATGTCGGTGGCGTCCTGTCGTTCCATCACCAAAAAGCCGACGACGTCGATATCCCAGCGCTCGGGCAGACTCCGGCCCGCTACCCGCGCATAGTCCACATCCAGCACCCCCACCGTGCGGGGAGATCCCGAAGGCAGGCGCCGTACCGCAGGCGTGCGATAAACGGGCGCGTGGCCATACCTGTCGGCGTCCACGACGCTCGGGTCCGGCGCCACAATCGGAATCCACGCCTCCAAGTCCTCCGCGCTGGCATAGGCGCTGTCACTTCCTCCATGCGTACACACCGAGTGCGCCACATGGAAGGCAAACCCTCGTCGCCGCAGATCCAACGCACCTGGATCATCGGCGAGTTGACCCTCGGAAAACACCCACACATAGACCGGAACAGCCAGGTCGGACCGCAGGTACCACCCCGCCTGGAGCGGCGCCCGAGGGGAATCAACCTGCGGGACGAAATCGGACGAGTACCCGTCGGGAGGCTGCGCCGTGAACTCCAAGAGCGGCTGGCCGGACTCCCGCCCCGCGTCGATCAACGCCTGAAAGGTCCACCCGCGCGACGGCACCCGCGGGCCACCGAGCTTGATCACGGAGGGCAGTTGCTCGTGCGGGGCAACCTCGCCGGTACGCCGGGCCCGCGACGACGGCTTCTTCTTCCTCTTCTTCGGCATGCGGCGGTACAGTAGCCACCCCCTCTGACAACGGCCGCGCCCTAAAGGCGACCTACCCGACGGCCCGTTGATCTTCCCGGCGTCGGACGAGGACCACGATCATCTCGGTGACAGCTTTCGGCAGCCCGGTGAGCCGAGTGCGCAGTCGTGTCATAGAAAACATCGTCGGGGCACGGCGCGGCCGGGGCATGAGTCGCGGTACTCAGCTGTGGTGCGCAGGAAACCATGGGGCCGATGGGTTCCGAGTCCCGACCGCGCACCGGTCAGACGACCCGGCGCAGGGCCTGTCCGTCCCAGAACTCGACACCGGCGTACCGGGTCTCCCGGGCCGAGACCTTCGCCGCGAACCCGGCAGCCGGTAGCGCTGGCTGTCCCAGTCCGACGCCTTCGGGCTGGCATCCATGCCACCAACAGGATCCGGAAAGTCTGTGTGACGCCGCCTCCAGTTGCTTACAGCAGCACGACCGCGAATCCGATCAACCAACCATGACTCTATGGAGGGCAGCCCCCTGGTCCCGTACGCACCCCGGCGGTCACTCATGGGCAGAATCCGCAAGTTGGCTGACAAGACCATTCTTCTCCACGGCCGCGCGGACACCGCTTCTACGCTGGCCCTCATGCGCGAAGTCGAATACCGGAGCAGTGGCGTTCCCTTGGAAGAATATGAACTCACTCGCGGGGACCACCGCCGTCAGAAGCAGAGCGAGGAGATCAGCGGGTCGGTTCGGCGTCAGGTCGAGGAGGACAACGCCAAATGCCGGGCAGACCCGGCGAGGGCGGAGCGTCGCCGCCAGGCGTTCGAGAATGTCGCGGAGCTGATGCAGTCCTTCAAGAAGGCAGACCACGAGATCATGCGGTGGCGTGTCCGGTTGTACTGCGGCCACATCATCGAGACCGAGGCGCACTACACGTATACCGACCCCCTCTCCGCCGGGTCATACGGCAGGCGATGCTCTGAGTGCGGGGAAGACCGGCAAACAATCGTGGCCTTCGAACCCATCGGACTGCGTGGCGAGCAACCGGAACCAACAGAATCCACACCTCCGCCGCCCCCGAAGAAGCCGACACGAGCCGACCTCGAACGACGCGTTAAGACCCTGGAGGAGGAGAACGAACGCTTGCGCACGAAGCTCACTGGCTGAAGGCCCCGACCGCAGCCACGGGCTGACTCGCCAGCAGCTCACGGAGGCCGAGCTGACGGCAACGGCGAAGATCGCCGCCGCAAGGACACCCAGTTCGCCCGCACGATGGCAGCTCATCGCTGCCTTCGGCGAAGACCCGGCCGCGCACCGGTCGGCGATACGCGCCATCGCCGCCTAGACACGGTCCACGTCAGCCTTCGCTCGTTCGAGCGAAATGGTTTCGAGCCATCCGCCGCCGGCGAACGGAACTGACACCATGCCGCCGTCGCACGTCAACCTCGAGTCGAAGGCGGGCCATTGGAACGGCAGGTCAATGAGCGACAGCTCTCGGTGCTGAAATGGGTGGAAGACGGGTGCCCTGCCGGCGTTTGGGAGACCAGCTCCTACAAGACCACCTGTCAGGCACTGCAGAACCGCGGCCTGGTCCTGGTCTCCCGGAAGGGTGGGCAATGGAACGTCGCCCTGACAAGCGCCGGCCGGCACTACCTGGCGCACGGCACATACCCTCCCCCTGGATCGCGCCCGCGGAAGACCCAGGCCGCCGCTCCGCAACCCCCGTCCCCCCGAGCACAGGAAACTCCGGCCTCCGCGCGAAAACCAAGCCCTCCTCCACAGCGCCGCGTGACATTCACGGAACAGCTGCTGCAAGAGCTCGCGGAGGCAGGCGGCCAGATCGTCAAGCCCGGCAGCGGTCCGGACTCCGAGAAGTGGCCGTCCCGGATCGCCGCGGCGCGCAGATCCGGAAGGATTCCGGAGACGAAGGAGCTGTACGGGGGTTGGTGCCGTGGCGGGTACGAGATCAAGCTCGTCGACATCCCCGCCTGGCGCCTTGCCGTCCTCGAACCCGTCCCCGTGCCCGCCCGGCTCACCCGCCCGCACACCGTGGTCCGGGCCATGCAGAACGAACAGCAGCCGCTGGGCCTGACCAGGCCCGTCCAAGGACGTGCTCTCCGGCTCATCCAGGCGCTGATCACCGCTGCCGAGGCCGAAGGACACTCCAGTTCGGCGGGAGCGACCGGCTTCGCGCCACCGTCTCATCGCCGCCGCAGAGCATCTCCCCACTTCACCATCACCGCACAGGGCCAGACCGTGGGGTTCCTCGTCCTCCAGGAACAGGACCGGACCGAGCACGTCGCCACCGAGAAGGAACTCGCCGACGCCAAGAAGCACTCTTGGATCAGAATCCCCCGCTTCGACTACACCCCATCCGAACGCCTCCGCTTCGTCCTCAGCGGCGGCCAACCGCACCGGGCAAGCGAATGGTCCGACGCCCCCGGCCACCCCCTCGAAGACCAGCTCGCCGAGATCGCACAGGAGATCACCCTCCGCGGCGAAGCCGCCGAACGCAGACGTCTCGACGAGATCGAAGCCGCACGCCAAAAGCGCATCCGCTGGGAAGCCGCCATGCAAGACGCCCGCATCCAGTACGCCGAGGCGTACCGCTTCAGACACTTTGAAGCGCAGGAAGCGGCATGGCGCCACGCCACCGGACTCACGGAGTACTTGAGCGCCGTACGCACGCGAGTCGAGGCCATGCCCCCGGGGCAGACCAGAACCGAAGCCGAAGCATGGATCAGCTGGGCAGCATCCACCGTCGAGCGCCTCGACCCATTGCACACACCACCCCGACTGCCCGACATCCCCGAACCACGAGCCGACGACCTCAGGCCCTTTCTCGGGCACTGGAGCCCCTACGGCCCCTGAGTCGCGATAGCGGGCGCGCACCGACTGGGTGACACCCAGATGATCATCCGTGATCTCGGACAGAACGACACGGCCTCGTCGCACCCAATGTCGGATGTCGTCGACCGCGCTGAGCGCCGCTTCACGGCCGAGCTCGCGCGTGGCCACGCGGTCGATCTCCGAGAGCAGCAACGGGGACATCACCAGGAGCCCCGCAGCCATGATGGCTTCGTTTGACGCACGCAGCTCCCCGCGATCGCCCCCAGCGTGCCTGCAAGATCGCCGTGCCGTCCACCGATTGCGCTCCGCACGCTGACGCACGCCCGGGATGCACTCCCGGCTCACGCTCCAACCCACCTCCGTACGCGAGTCTTTGGCGACATACCACCAATCAACCTACTTCCACTGGTGTTTGCTGCTTGGGATGTCATGGGCATTCTGTATGGGTCTGATCGTCGGCATGGGTGCAACCTTGGGGGGCCGATGGCAAGAGGGGACGTCTGGGCGAGAAAGGGCACGACCGGATCGGTCGCGAACCTCGTCGCCCAGTTCGGCGAGGAGGTCAGGACCAAGCTGCAAGGTCCCGCAGGGGCGGTCAGCAGTAAGGAGGACAGCCTGACCGCGCCGGTGGAGCATCTGCTGCGCGGCATGGCCTCGCGGCAACGCCTCAAGCTCATCGTCCACGGTCAGAGTCGCATCAAGGAACTCGGGATCCGGCCCGACTTCGCCATCGCCTGCGGCGGCAGGACCATAGGGCACGTCGAGCTGAAGCAGCCGGGCTCGGGGGCCGACCCGGAGAAGTGGTCGGTGAAGAGCCACGACCGCAAGCAGTGGGAGAAGATCAAGGCACTCCACAATGTGCTGTACACCGACGGATACCAGTGGGCGGTCTACCGTTTCGGCGTACAGGTCGGCCCGACCGGAATCCTGGTCGGAGACCTTGATTCCGGTAGCCGACAACTCGTCGTGGCGGACACCGGGTTCGAGCGCGCCCTCACACACTTCTTCCTGCCGGCGCCCATCGTTCACGACAGCATCAACGAACTGGTCAAGCGCATCGCGGGAATCTGCGCCCTGCTGCGTGACGAGGTCACCCAGCGTCTCACCCGCGAGGAGCACGGGGAGGCTGACGCTGCGTTCTCGGTCCTGGCCGACAACTGGAAGGACCTGCTCTTTCCCGATGCTCGCCCGGAGGAGTTCGCGGACCAATACAGTCAGACGCTGACGTTTGCCATGCTGCTGGCTCGCCTTGAGGACATTGATCTGGGCAGGCTCACGCTTCCCGAGGTCGCGATCCGACTGGGCAAGCGGCATTCCTTGATGGGCAAGGCGCTGGCGGTGCTGACGGACGACGCCCTCGACGATCTGCGGTGCATCATCGACCCGTTGATCGACGTCTTATCGGCCGTCGACCCCGAGATGTTCAAGGACGAGACCGGAGACGCCTACCTCCACCTGTACGAGGGCTTTCTGAGCGCCTACGACCCGGAACTGCGACGGCGGACGGGTACTTACTACACGGCCGGCGAAGTCGTCCGCTTCATGGTCGGGTTCACCGACGAGGTGCTGCGTGACCGGCTCGGCCAGGAGGACGGGTACGGAAGCGAGGACGTCACCGTCGTCGATCCGGCCATGGGCACCGGGACCTTCCTCATCAACATCATCGACCACGTCGCCAAGTCCCTGTCACTGAAATACGGCAGGACGCTCAAGTCCGGGCTTCTCCGGGAACTCTCGGGCCGACTGGTCGGGCTGGAGAAACAGACCGGGCCGTACGCCGTCGCCGAACTCCGTGTGCACCACGCCTTCCGGTCCCACGACGCCGACATCACGCGCCGCCCGCCGAGGCTTCTGGTGGCCGACACACTCGACGATCCCGCCGTCGAGCACCACCTGGGCTTCATGTACGAGGCGATCGCCCGCCACCGCCGAATGGCGAACAAGATCAAGGCGGACGAGAAGGTCATGGTGGTCATCGGCAATCCGCCCTACCTGCGGGGTGCGAGACAGTCGGGCATCGGACGCTGGGTCACCGAGGGCAACCCGAACGGCCAGGGCCCGATCCTCGCCCGCTTCCACCCAGAGGACAACGGACGCGTCGGATACGCCCTCGACAACCTCTACGTGTACTTCTGGGCGTGGTCCACCTGGAAGGTCTTCGACCAGTTGACCGCCTCGGGAGCGCCGAAGGCCCCGAGCGGGATCGTCGCCCTCATCACCAACTCCGGATACCTGGACAGCGCGGGCTCGGCCGGCATGCGCCACTACCTGCGCGAGGTCGCCGACGAGGGCTGGGTCATCGGTCTCTCCCCCGAGGGCGCCTACTCCGACACGCGCACCCGTGTCTTCCAGGATGTCAAGCGGGAGATCTGCATCGCCGTCTTCGTCCGCCATGGCGCCCCGGACGCGGGTACACCGGCGCGGGTCTGGCGACTCGACGTCCCCGCGGGCACACGCGAGGAGAAGTTCAACTGGCTGGAAGGGCTTGGCCTCGACGGCCATCGCGACGGGACCTCCTGGCAACTATGCCCCACACAGTGGACCGCGCCTTTTCACGTCACGTCCGACTCCGAGTGGTCGGCAATGCCACCGGTGGACGCCCTACTGCCCTGGACGAGCTCCGGCAACAAGAACAACCGCAACTGGCCCGTCTCACCCTGCCGAGACGTCCTGGAGAGCCGTTGGCGCAGGCTCGTCCAAGCCCCAGCGGAGGACAAGGCCGCACTGCTGAAAACCACCAGAGACCGCCGTCCGGACAAGCCGGAACCACCACTGCCCGGCCAGCAGGCAAGGGACAGCCTTGCTGAGGAGAAGGAGACGGTGCCGGTCATCGTTCCCTACGGCCGGATGACCTTCGACAGGCAGTACATCATCGCGGACAGGCGAGTGATCGACTTTCCGCGACCGGCCTTGTGGTTCGCCCACAACGACCAGCGTCAGATCTATCTGTCCGAACTCCACACGGAATCAGGCCGTCCGGGGCCGGCGGTGAGTTTCACTGCCCTGCTGCCCGACATGCACCACTTCAAAGGCACCGAAGGCGGCCGCGTCGCCCCTCTCTACCGCCACCCCCACCAGGCTGAACCAAACGTCGCCCCTGGCCTGCTGCGTCTTCTCACCAAGACGCACGGCGTGACGGTCACCGCCGAGGACCTCTTCGCGTACATCGCGGGAACAGTCGGCCACAGCGGCTACACCCGCCGCTTCGCCGCGAACCTCTCCGAGCGCGGTGTCCGTATCCCTATAACACGCGACCCGGCTCTATGGGCGGAGCTCGTGGAAGTGGGCAGGCGCACGGTGTGGATCCACACGTACGGCCAGCGCTTCGCCTCCCACCTCGACAGTTCACCTGGCTCGTCCCCGAGGCTTCCCCCGGAGGAACAACCGGAATGCGTCGTCGTGATCGGAGAGGACGACGGGTTACCTGCGGAAATCTCTTACGACGCGTCCACGCGAACCCTCACGGTGGGCACGGGCTGCATACGTCCAGTGGCGCCGGAAGTCTGGGACTATCGGATCGGCGGGGTTCAGGTGATCCGCAAGTGGTTCAGCTTCCGCAAGCGCAAGCCAGACGTGGAACGACAGACCCCGTTGAACGATATCCTGCCCCCGACCTGGCCTGCCCGGTGGACCGTTGACCTGCTCGACCTCATCAACGCACTCGGGCTCCTCGTAACCCTCGAACCCCGACAGGCCCGGCTGCTGGACGCCGTGAGCAGCGGCCCGCTCATCAGCACCGACGACCTACGGGGCGAGGGCATCCTGCCCGTACCTGCCTACGCAACCAAGGAACCGAAACCGCCGCGGAAGTCTCGACGCACCCCCGGCCCTGGTCAGGAGAGCCTCGACTTCTCGGACTGACACCCGCCCGGCCTGAGTGCCTGACGCCCGCAACATCAACGGAATATATCCACGACGACGCCCCGCCGCAGCAAGCCAGCGGGGCGTCGTCGTATCAGGTCCCCGTCTACGCAGGACCCCCGCCGGAGCGATCCGACAGGGGTCCTCACCTGTCACGAGCGATCACAAGCGATCACGGGCGGGTCACCAACCCCGCGGACTCACTCACGTCACAAGACTCTGACCTGGACTTACGCGCTCGCCCTGGACCAACTGGACGCCCGTGGACGGCTTCTACGACATGTGCCATGTCGTACCGCAGGACTCGCACGCCAACACCACAGATCACGGACCAAGATCCGGACCAGGTGCGGACCAAGTCGGCTCAGCAGCAGACGATTCCAACCTTTGTCGCAGGTCAGAGGCGACGGTGAGTGTGTACCACCAGCAGACCAAAAACCTGCTGGGCGCTCTGCCGATGTGGCTGAGCATGACTTTTTGACACCAGAAATCTCCGGCACCCCTGCCTCGCGGACTTCCCCATCAGGCCAGCTGACCAGCGACGCAGCACACCTGACACCCCATCAGAACGAGCGTCAAATGAGCGTCACGAGCGTCATTTCAGCGTCAAGATATCGCCCGTAACGCCCACAACGCACATAATGCGCACGCACAAAACCCCAGGTCAGGAGCCCTTCGCGGCCGGTTCAAGGATCGCCACGCACTCCACGTGATGTGTCATCGGGAACAGGTCGAATGCCCGGAGTGTCCGGATGCGGTATCCGTTCTCGCGGAAGTAGCCCAGGTCCCGGGCGAGGGCCGCCGGATCGCAGGCGACGTAGGCGATGCGGCGCGGGGTGAGGGAGGCCAGGTGGGTCACCGTCGTGCGGCCCGCGCCCGCGCGGGGCGGGTCCAGGACGACGAGGTCCACCTCGGTGATGCCCGTGCGCGGCAGGACGGACTCGACCTTGCCCTGTTCGATGCGTACGCGTGGGAAGTCCGCGAGGTTGTGGCGGGCGTCCTCGACGGCCCGCTTGCCGGACTCGATGCCGAGCACCGCGCCCTTCTCGCCGAGCCGGTCGGCGAGGGCGCCGGCGAAGAGTCCGGCGCCGCAGTACAGGTCGAGGGCCATCTCGCCCTTGCGCGGCAGCAGGCCCTGCATGACCGCGGTCACGAGGGTGTCCGCGGCCTTCGGGTGGACCTGCCAGAAGCCGCCGTTGCCCACCCGGTAGGTGCGGCCGTCCGCGCGTTCGCGGACGAAGGGGCGGCCGTGGACGCGGTGCACGCCGCCGGACTTCTCGTCGACCCTGAGCACCGAGACCGGCCTGTCCAGCTCCACGAGGGGCAGCCGGGCGCCGGGACGCGGCGTGAGGATGACCTGGCGGTCCCCCGAGCCCGTCGCCGCGATCGCCTCGACGGACGCCATGCCGGACCAGTCGCGCTTTTCTACGCCGAGTTCGTCGACGCCGTCGGCCGCGATCATGCAGTGGTCGATCCGCTCCACCTCGTGCGAGCGGTGCCTGCGCAGCCCCGCGTGCCCCTCGGCGTCGACCGCGTACTGCACGCGGGTGCGCCACCGGGGCACCTCGCCCGCCGGGAGCTTGTCGCCCTCGGCCGGCATCACCGTGCCGTCCCAGCCGGCCTCCTCGGGGGTGAGACCCGCGAGGCGCCGCAGCTGCTCGGCGACGACCTCGCCCTTCAGGCGTCGCTGGGCGCCCGGCTTGGCGTGCTGCCAGTCGCAGCCGCCGCAGCGGCCGGGCCCGGCGTAGGGGCAGGGCGCCTCGACGCGGTCCTTGGCGGCCTCAAGGATCCGCACCGCGTCCGCGCGCAGGAAGCGGGCGCCCTCCTCGCCCTCGGTGACCCGGGCCACCACCCGCTCGCCGGGCAGCGCGTGCCGGACGAACAGCACCTGGCCCTCGGAGGTACGGGCGATGCAGTGGCCGCCGTGTGCGACGGGGCCGATCTCGACCTCGTACTCCTCCCCCACGAGGGACCCCGCCTGCGACTTCTTCGGTTCTGTCTGCATGGCGGGGTGACTCCAGATCGAGGGAAGGGGGAACGGCCACTCGGTGGCCGACGACAGCCCACCAGTCTACGTGCTCCCCCACGCCCCAAACCCCGGCACCGGCCACCCGAGCCGACAGCCACCGGCACCGGCACCGGCACCGGCCACCCGAGCCAGCAGCCACCGGCACCAGCACCGGGTCCCCAAGCCCGCGGCCCCGTGCCGGAGGCTCACGTTCAGTTCCCGGTGCTCGGTTCCTTCGGGCGTTGCTCCGCCGGGCCGCGCCGCACCGCGCCGGGTGCGTGCCACTCCTGCCGTCTGCGGGCCCGGTTCCTGGCCGCCTCGGAGGACTGGAGCTGGTAGGGGACGGAGGTCACCATGACACCGGGCGTGAACAGCAGGCGCCCCTTGAGCCGCAGGGCGCTCTGGTTGTGCAGCAGGTGCTCGTACCAGTGGCCGACCACATACTCGGGGATGATCACCGAGATCGCGTCGCGCGGCGACTCCTTGCGCAGGTTCTTGACGTACTCGATGATCGGCCGGGTGATCTCCCGGTAGGGCGAGTCGAGCACCTTCAGCGGCACGTCGATGCCGCGCCGTTCCCACTCCTCGCGCAGCACCTTCGTCTCCGCCGGGTCGACGTTGACGGTCAGTGCCTCCAGGGTGTCCGAGCGCATCAGCCTGGCGTAGGCCAGCGCGCGCAGCGTGGGCCGGTGGATCTTGGAGATCAGGACGATCGAGTGCACCCGGGACGGCCGTACGCTGTCGTCGCTCGGGCCCTCGGGGGCCGCGATCTCCTCGGCCACGCGGTCGTAGTGCTTACGGATCGCGGTCATCGTCGCGTAGAAGATCACCATGCCGAGCAGGGCGACCCAGGCGCCGTGGGTGAACTTGGTGACGAGGACGACGACCAGGACCAGGCCGGTGAAGAAGGCGCCGAACGCGTTGATCGCCCGGGAGCGGACCATGTGGCTGCGCCGGGCCGGGTCCCGCTCCACCGCGAGGTGCCGGTTCCAGTGCCGGACCATGCCGGTCTGGCTGAGCGTGAAGGACACGAACACGCCGACGATGTACAGCTGGATCAGCCGGGTCGAGTCGGCTCCGTAGACGACGACCAGCAGGGCGGCGGCGCCCGCGAGCAGCACGATGCCGTTGGAGAAGGCCAGCCGGTCGCCGCGGGTGTGCAGCTGGCGGGGCAGATAGCGGTCCTGGGCGAGGATCGAGCCGAGCAGCGGGAAGCCGTTGTAGGCCGTGTTGGCGGCCAGGAACAGCACCAGCGCGGTGGCCGCGGCCAGCACGACGAACAGGAAGCTGCCCTTGCCGAAGACCGCCTCGGCGACCTGCGAGATCACCGGGTTCTGGACATAGCCGGAGCCGAGCGCCACGCCGTCGTGGAGCAGGTCGGCGGCGGGGTTCTCGGCCATGCGGACCTTGGTGGTCATGGCGAGGGCGATGATGCCGCAGAACATCGTCACGGCGAGCAGCCCCATCATGGCCAGCGTGGTCGCCGCGTTCTTCGACTTGGGCTTGCGGAAGGCCGGGACGCCGTTGGAGATGGCCTCGACGCCGGTCAGCGCGGCACAGCCGGACGAGAAGGCGCGCAGCAGCAGGAAGACGAGCGCGAAGCCGGCGAGGCCCTGGTGCTCGGCCTTGATGTGGTAGTCGGCGGTGGGCGCGCGCATCGTGTCCCCGAGGACCAGGCCCCGGAACGCGCCCCACACGATCATGATGAAGACGCCCGCGACGAAGACGTACGTCGGGATCGCGAACAGCGTGCCGGACTCCTTCACCCCGCGCAGGTTCATCAGCGTCAGCAGCACGATCACGGCGACCGCGCACAGCACCTTGTGCTCGACCACGAAGGGGATCGCGGAGCCGAGGTTCTCGATGCCGGAGGAGATGGACACGGCGACGGTCAGGACGTAGTCGACGAGCAGCGCGCTGGCGACCGTGAGGCCCGCCTTGGGTCCGAGGTTGGTGGTGGCGACCTCGTAGTCGCCGCCGCCACTCGGGTAGGCGTGCACGTTCTGCCGGTAGGAGGCGACCACCGTGAACATCAGCACGACGACCGCGAGCGCGATCCAGGGGCTGAAGTGGTAGGCCGACACGCCCGCGATGGACAGGACCAGCAGGACCTCCCCCGGCGCATAGGCGACGGAGGACAGCGGGTCGGAGGCGAAGACGGGCAGCGCGACCCGCTTCGGCAGGAGCGTTTCACCCAGCCGGTCGCTGCGCAGCGCGCGCCCGATCAGGATCCGTTTGGGCACGTCGGTCAGTTTGGACACGACAGAGGATCGTAAGGGTTCGAACTGGCAGCCGCCCACCTGCCGTCCCGGATCTGCCTCACGAGTGAACTCCGGGGCGCAGGGAACTTCGGATTCCGTGGGCGGCGCGTTCCGCGTGCCTAGATGGCAAACCCGCCCGTCGCCGCACCCCGGAGGATCCATGCCCGCGACCGCACATCTGATCGGCGCCGCCGCCTCGCTCGTCGGCCTCGGATTCCTGACGCTGCTGAGCGTGCGCAGCATCACGCGCCGCTGACCACGGGCGGTTGCACGGGGGTGCCCACCCCGGACGGCGCGTGTGTAGCTTGAGCGTCGGTCTGAGACCCTGAGGGGGCTGACCCCGACGGGGCCGGGCAGTCACTTTTCTGGACATCGGAAGGACGGTCGTGCACATCGTCATCATGGGCTGCGGCAGGGTGGGCTCCGCCCTCGCCCAGACCCTGGAGCAGCAGGGGCACACGGTCGCGGTGATCGACCAGGACCCCACGGCCTTCCGCCGGCTGGGCCCGGGATTCGGCGGCCGCCGGGTCACCGGGGTCGGCTTCGACCAGGACACCCTCCGCGAGGCCGGCATCGAGGACGCCGGCGCCTTCGCCGCCGTGTCCAGCGGCGACAACTCGAACATCATCTCGGCGCGGGTGGCCCGTGAGATGTTCGGCGTGGAGAACGTCGCGGCCCGTATCTACGACCCCCGCCGCGCCGAGGTCTACCAGCGCCTGGGCATTCCCACCGTGGCCACGGTCCGCTGGACGGCCGACCAGATGCTGCGCCGGCTGCTGCCCTCGGGCGCCGAACCGCTGTGGCGCGACCCCACCGGTGGCGTCCAGCTCGCCGAGGTGCACACCTCCCCGGCCTGGGTCGGGCACAAGGTCAGCAGGCTCCAGGACGAGACGGGGGTCCGTGTGGCGTTCCTGACCCGTCTCGGTGAGGCGATCCTGCCCACCTCGCAGACGGTGTTGCAGGAGGGCGACCTGGTGCACGTGATGATGCGGACGGACGATGTCGACAAGGTCGAGGCGGCGTTCGCCGAGGGCCCCGAAGAGGAGGGCGGTCACTGATGAGGGTCGCCATTGCCGGTGCCGGCGCGGTCGGCCGCTCGATCGCGGGCGAGCTGCTGGAGAACGGCCACGAGGTCCTGCTGATCGACAAGGCGCCGACCGCGATCTCGGTCGAGCGGGTGCCGCAGGCGGAGTGGCTGCTGGCCGACGCCTGTGAGATCACGTCCCTGGACGAGGCCGCGTTGCAGCGCTGCAACGTGGTGATCGCCGCGACGGGCGACGACAAGGTCAACCTGGTCGTGTCCCTGCTGGCGAAGACGGAGTACGGCGTGCCGCGCGTCGTGGCCCGGGTGAACAACCCGAAGAACGAGTGGCTGTTCAACGAGGCCTGGGGCGTCGACGTCGCCGTGTCCACCCCGCGTCTGATGTCCGCGCTGGTCGAGGAGGCGGTGAGCGTCGGTGACCTGGTGCGGCTGCTCCGCTTCAGCCACGGCGACGCGAACCTGGTCGAGCTGACCCTGCCGGAGGAGTCGGCGCTGGCCGGCACCCAGGTCGGGGACGTGGAGTGGCCCGAGGACACCTCCCTGGTCACGATCATCCGCGGCACCCGCGTGCTGGCCCCCTCCAAGGAGGACTCCCTGGAGCCGGGCGACGAACTGCTCTTCGTAGCCGCCCAGGCCCGCGAGGAACAGTTGGAGGACCTGCTGTCGGTACGCCGCGAGGACGACTGAGCACGCCCGAGTACGAAGCAGGGGGCGCCCGCTAATCCCGAGCGCCCCCTAAATCACCGGGAACTTCGGCGCCACACCCTCACCACATCGGGGATTTCGGGGGCCCTCGCCAGGACGGGGATTTCGGAGGCCGCGCTCTCACCGCGTAGGGGACTTCGACCGCACCCTCACCACGCCGAGGACTTCCGCCCCAGCGTTCATCACGTCGGAGGCTCGGGCCACACCCTGACCACCCCGAGGACTTCGACCGCACCTCACCCCATCGGGACCGCGGCTACACGCTCGCCGCGCCGAGAACCGCAGCCGTACCCTCGCCGCGCCGTCGGCGGCGGCTATGCCTCGCGGCGGTGCCGGCCGGCGGGCGACTCGTCGCGCTCCGTGGCCGCCGCGGCCTTGCGTTCCTCCTCGGCCCGCTCCTCGGCCTCCATCTCCGCGAACACGTCGATCGGCGCGGGCGCCTTCGCGAGGAAGACCCAGGTGAGCCAGACGGCGAGCAGGAACGGCGGGATCTTCAAGGTCACCAGGACCCAGCCGAGCTGGGTGGTGTCCGCCCACCAGTACAGCGGGAAGAGAATCATGCACTTGCCGAGCAGGATCAGCCCCCAGGCCCAACTGGCCTTGGCGTACGCCTTCTTGCGCCCGGGGTTACGGGTGCGCCAGGACAGGTTCTCCTTGAAGACCGGGCCGAGGATCAGCCCCATCAGGGGCACCCCGGCGAGCGTCGTGACGATGTACGTCAGGGACAGACCCAGGGTGTAGAGCATGCCGGGGAGGTAGAAGTCCTTGGCGTTGCCCGTGAACATCGCGAACACGACGCCGAAGGCCACACCGAAGACGCCGCTGAAGGCGTGCTTGACGGTGTCCTTCATGGCCAGCCGCACCACGACCAGGACCAGCGACACGGCCAGCGCGGCGATCGCCGACCAGTGCAGGTCCTTGTTGATCGTGTAGATCGTGACGAACAGGAGTCCGGGCAGGACCGTCTCGACCATGCCCCTGACACCGCCGAACGCCTCGAAGAGCGCGGCCTCGGTCACCGCCCGGGCGTCGTCCTGCTGAGTGGTGTCTTCGGTCGGCTTGTCGAGTGACGTCACCGGCTACTCCCGTCCGAGGGGTCTCAGTTCGTACTTCGGGTTGAACAGCACCCGGCGGCCCCGGCTCATCGAGATCCGGCCCGATGCGATCAGCTTGCGCCCTGGTTCTATGCCCACGATGGAACGCCTGCCCAGCCACACCACGTCCAACGCGGCGGAGCCGTCGAACAGCTCGGCCTCCAGAGCCGGGACTCCGGCGCGCGGACGCAGCGTTACCGTGCGCAAGGTACCAGTTACCGTGACGATCTGCCGGTCCTGGCAGTCGCCGATCCGTATACAGCCGGCCGTGTCGGTGTCCTCCCGCAGCTCCTCCGACTCCAGGTCCTCCTGGGACGAGGAGAGCCGGCCGAGCATGCGCCGGAACCGGCCCACCGGCTTCTCGGAACGCGGAACAGCACTCATATCAGAAGCGTACCGGGGCCCACCGACGGCAACGTACCGCTGGGCCGATCCCCTTACGAGCCGAACGTGACACCACCGGCTCCGGCGGGCGTCAGCGTTCGAACCGGTAGCCCATCCCCGGTTCAGTGATGAAGTGCTTCGGGTGCGAGGGATCCGCCTCCAGCTTCCTGCGCAGCTGCGCCATGTACACGCGCAGATAGTTGGTCTCCGTCCCGTACGAGGGGCCCCACACCTCCTGGAGCAGCTGCTTCTGGCTGACCAGCCGCCCGGTGTTGCGGACCAGCACCTCCAGCAGATGCCACTCCGTGGGGGTCAGCCGTACGTCCCTGCCGCCCCGGTTGACCTTCTTCGCGGCCAGGTCGACGGTGAACCCCTCGGTCTCCACCGTCGTCACGTCGTCCTCGCCGGGACCGACGGGCTCGGCCCGGCGCACCGCGGCCCGCAGCCGGGCCAGCAGCTCGTCCATGCCGAACGGCTTGGTCACATAGTCGTCGGCGCCCGCGTCCAGCGCCTCGACCTTCTCGTCCGAGGAGTGCCGGGCCGACAGGACCAGGATCGGCACCCGGGTCCAGCCGCGCAGACCCCTGATCACCTCGACGCCGTCCATGTCGGGCAGGCCCAGGTCGAGGACCACCACGTCCGGGTGGCGTGAGGCGGCGAGTTCGAGGGCGGTCCTGCCGTCGGCGGCCGCGTCGACCTCGTACTTGCGCGCCCTGAGGTTGATCACGAGGGCGCGCACGATCTGCGGCTCGTCGTCGATCACGAGCACCCGGGTCATGAGGCCTTCCTTTCCGGTTCTGCTGCGCCCTCTCCGGTGCGAAGGGGCTCGGGACGCGCTCCTGACGACCGCAGGCTGAGGACCATGGTGAGGCCGCCCCCTGGCGTGTCCTCGGCGTTCAGCGTGCCGCCCATGGCCTCGGCGAAGCCGCGCGCGACCGCGAGACCGAGACCCACCCCGGCACCGCGCGGGGCGTCGCCGTAGCGCTGGAACGGCTCGAATATCCGGTCCTTCGCCTCGTCGGGTATGCCCGGCCCGCGGTCCACGACCCGCACCTCCACCCGGTCGGCGATGGCACTGGCGGCGACCATGACACGCCGGTCGGGCGGACTGTACTTGACGGCGTTCTCCACCAGGTTGGCCATCGCCCGTTCGAGGAGCCCGGGGTCGACGGCGACCATCGGCAGGGTCTCGCGGATGTCCAGCTCCACGCTGTCCTCGGGGACGCCGACCAGCGCCATCGGGACCACCTCGTCGAGGTCGGCCTCGCGGATGATCGCGGTGACCGTGCCGGTCTGCAGCCGCGACATGTCGAGCAGGTTGCCGACCAGGTGGTCGAGCCGGTCGGCGCCCTCCTCGATGCCTTCCAGCAGCTCCGCCCGGTCCTGTTCGGACCAGTCCACGTCGTCGGACCTGAGCGAGGTGACCGCGGCCTTGATCCCGGCCAGCGGGGTGCGCAGATCGTGGCTGACCGCGGCCAGCAGCGCGGTGCGGATCCGGTTGCCCTCGGCCAGCGTGCGGGCCCGGTCGGCCTCTTCCTGGAGGCGCCGGCGGTCCAGCACCACGGCGGCCTGCGCGGCGAACGCGGCCAGTACCCGGCGGTCCTCGGCGGGCAGTACGCGGCCGGTCAGCGCGAGCGCCATGTGGTCGCCGACCGGCACGTCGACGTCGGCGTCCTCGGGCCGCTGGAGCGGCGGGCCGAACCCGGCGCGGCCAGCGCAGGTCCACGGCTCGACATCGCCCGCCCGCTCCAGCAGGGCGGCGGACTCCATGCCGAACGTCTCCCGGACCCGCTCCAGCAGTTCCTCCAGGCCGGTCTCGCCGCGCAGCACGTTGCCGGCGAGGAACGACAGGATCTCGGACTCGGCGCGCAGCCGGGCCGCCTGGTGGGTGCGCCGGGCCGCCAGGTCCACCACCGAGGCCACGGACACCGCGACCCCGACGAAGATCGCGATGGCGACGATGTTGTGGGGGTCGGCGATGGTCAGCCGGTGCAGCGGGGGTGTGTAGAAGTAGTTCAGCAGCAGCGACCCGAACGCCGCGGAGGCCAGGGCGGGCAGCAGCCCGCCGAGCAGGGCCGCCGCCACCGTCAGCGCCAGGAACAGCAGCATGTCGTTGGCGAGTCCGAGGTCCACGGCGTTCAGGCACAGCGCCATGGCGACAGGACCGAGCAGCCCGACCATCCAGCCGGAGACGATCCGGGTCCGGCCGAGCCGGGCGCCCCGGGCCACGGGCAGCCCGCGGCCCTTGGCGATCTCCTCGTGGGTGACGATGTGCACGTCGAGGTCGGGGCCCGACTCGCGGGCGACGGTGGCGCCGACGCCGGGCCCGAAGACGTACTGCCAGCTCTTGCGGCGCGAGGAGCCGAGGACGATCTGGGTGGCGTTGACGCCGCGCGCGAAGTCCAGCAGCGCGGCGGGTATGTCGTCGCCCACGACGTGGTGGAAGGTGCCGCCCAGGTCCTCGACGAGGGTGCGCTGGACGGCCAGTTCCTTCGGCGAGGCCGCGGACAGGCCGTCGCTGCGGGCTATGTAGACGGCCAGCACCTCGCCGCCGGCGCCCTTCTCGGCGAGCCGCGCCGCCCGGCGGATCAGGGTGCGTCCCTCGGGGCCGCCGGTCAGGCCCACGACGATCCGCTCGCGGGAGCCCCAGATCGCGGAGACCCGGTGCTCGCTGCGGTACTGCTTCAGGTACTCGTCGACCCGGTCGGCCACCCACAGCAGCGCCAGTTCCCGCAGGGCGGTCAGGTTCCCGGGCCTGAAGTAGTTGGACAGGGCCGCGTCCACCTTGTCGGGCTGGTAGACGTTGCCGTGCGCCATGCGCCGGCGCAGCGCCTGAGGCGACATGTCGACCAGTTCGATCTGGTCGGCACGGCGCACCACCTCGTCCGGGACGGTCTCCTGCTGCCGTACGCCGGTGATCGACTCGACCACGTCGCCCAGGGACTCCAGGTGCTGGATGTTGACCGTGGAGACCACGTCGATGCCGGCCGCCAGCAGCTCCTCCACGTCCTGCCAGCGCTTGGTGTTGCGCGAGCCGGGGATGTTGGTGTGGGCCAGCTCGTCCACGAGGGCGACCTGGGGGCCGCGGGCCAGGACCGCGTCCACGTCCATCTCGGTGAAGCGCCCGCCGCGGTACTCCAGCTCCCGGCGCGGCACCTGCTCCAGGCCGTGCAGCATCACCTCGGTGCGCGGCCGGTCGTGGTGTTCCACGAACCCGACGATGCAGTCGGTGCCCCGCTCCACGCGCCGGTGCGCCTCGGACAGCATGGCGTAGGTCTTGCCCACGCCCGGTGCCGCACCGAGGTAGATCCGGAGCTTTCCACGTGCCATGGCCCTATTGTCTTCCCGTCACTGCCGCCTACGCAGCGTCGACCCTACGGCCCACAATCGCGACAAAAGAGACACATATTCAGCCAACGAGCAACTTTGACACAACCCTGATGACCCACCACCAGCCCGGATCCCCTGGTCCGGTCGATGGCGGGGTCAGGATTCGGTGATCTTGCCGTCGTTCAGTTCCAGCACCCGGTCGGCCAGGTCCAGCAGGGTGGTGTCGTGGGTGGCGACCAGTGCGGTGACCCGCTCGCTGTGGACGACGGCCCGCAGCAGTTCCATCACGGCGTGACCGGTCTCGGCGTCCAGCTGCCCGGTGGGCTCGTCGGCGATGAGGAGCGCGGGCCGGTTGGCGAGGGCGCGGGCGATGGCGACGCGCTGCTGCTGGCCGCCGGACAGCTCGCCGGGGCGCTGGGCGGCGTGGTCGGCGAGGCCGACCAGGGAGAGCAGCAGTTCGACGCGTTCCTCGCGCTCGCGCGGATCGGCCCGGCGCAGCCGCATCGGTACGCCGACGTTCTCCGCCGCGGAGAGGATCGGCACGAGCCCGAAGGACTGGAAGACAAAGCCGATCCGGTCGCGCCGCAGCTGAAGCAGCCCGTTCTCGTCCAGTGCGGCGAGATCCCGCCCGTCCACGGTGATCCGGCCCCGGTCGGGCGTGTCGAGCCCGCCGACGACGTTCAGCAGGGTGGTCTTGCCGGATCCCGAGCGCCCTTTGAGGGCGACCAGTTCGCCGCGCGGGATCTCGAAGGAGACCCCGCGCAGGGCGTGCACGGCGGCGGCTCCGTGCCCGTACGACCGGTGCACGTCCTCGACGCGCACCATCGTCTCGGTGACCACCTGAACGTTCATCGCCACTCCCCCTTAGGACCGGGCGCCAGTATGGCTGGCCGACGCCCGGCCGTCCAAGGGGCCCGGGTCAGTTCGGGTTGTCACCGTGGGTGAGCGTCTCCCAGGCGACGAAGAGGTTGTTGCTGCCGGCGGGCCGGTTGTTCTGGGTGAGCGTCTGGGTGTTGGTCATGGCGATGCCGAGACGGTTGTGCAGGGCGTTGTAGCCGACCTCGGTGACGGGCCCGAGCCCCAGGTCGAGGGAGCCGCCGCACAGCCAGTCGGGTACGGCCGTGCCGAGCTGGTACTTCGACTGGAAGCCCAGCGCCTGCCGCAGCCGTTCGCCGACGTCGGTGCCGTACAGGTCCTGCCCCTGGATCCGGCTGGTCTCGGCGATGTGCGAGATCGCGGAGATGCCGTATCCGGTGTGCGTGAAGTCCCGGCAGGTCTCCTGGGTGAGCCCGGTGACGAAGGTGGACTGCCCCTGCCAGTACGAGACGATCTTGTCCCGGGTGTTCAGGTTCTGGCTGGGCACGGTCTTCGGCAGGTCGCCGTCGGAGGCCAGGTAGACGTACGCGGCCGTGCGGGTGCGGAAGGTGGCCATGGCCCTGTCGTACGACGCCTTGTCCTCCAGGAAGACGGAGATGCCGACGGCGGCCTCCGTCATCGACAGCTCCCAGTTGCCGTTGGAGTTGGATCCCTTGATGACGACGGGGAGGTAGACGTCGCGGAGCATGGTCGCGAAGCGGCCGGAGTTCGGCCAGCCGCCGCCGTACGTGTACTTGATGATCTCGGCGGCCTTGGGCCAGGACGAGCCGGCCCAGCCGGTCTGCAGCGGCGCGTTGCTGTTGGTGTGGCTGGTGATCGTGGCCGACCAGGCGTCCATGATCTGGATGGCCTTCTGGGCGTAGCGGGCGTCCCGGGTGACGTACCAGGCGAGGGCGTCCGTGTACGCGGCTATCGCGTCCTCGCGTTCGTCGGTGCAGCCGTAGTTGGGGTTGGAGTACGAGCCGCACTCGACGGTGGCGCGGGGTTTGGGCGTGCGGTTCAGGTCGGCGTACTTGCTCGCCGTCATCTGGTCGTAGGCGCCCTTCCAGGGCTGGGCGCCGGCCAGCACCTTGCTGCGGGCGAAATCCAGCTGGCTCTGGGAGACGGTGACTCCGGGGTGGACGAAGGCGGTGGGGGCGGCGTCGGCACGCTGGGCGGCGGGGGCCGCTAACACGCCCAGGACCAGGGCGGTCACGACCGCGAGGAGGGGGGTACGACGCACAGCAACTCCGTTCTCGTATGTGAACTCGGAGCGCCTTTATGAACAGAGGCGTTGGCCGGGACCATAGGTACAGACCAAAACCCCGTCAAGAGTTCACACACGAGAAGGGGCCGCACCCCAGGGGTGCGGCCCTTGTCGCATTCGCCGCGAACGGCCGACGGCACATCGCGGCATGTCCGGCAGAGCGTCCAGCGGAGTGCTCAGCGAACCTCGGTGATCTCCGGTCCGCGCTGCAGCTGGCCCATGCCGCCGGAGAAGCGCGAGGACTCCTCCTGCTGAACGCCCTCGGGGACCATCTGGGCGTCGTTCGGCAGCTTCAGGACGATCGGGTCGCGGGGCGCCATCGGACCCTCGCCGCGGACCACGACCGTGTCCCGGAAGATCTGCTCAAGCAGCCCGGCGGCCTGCGGCTGCACCGCGCCCTGGCCCGAGATCACACCGCGCAGGAACCACCGCGGGCCGTCCACACCGATGAACCGCACGACCTGGAAGCCGCCGGTGCCGTCCGGCAGTTGCACCGGCACCTGGGCGCGCAGTTCCCAGCCCAGGGGGCCCTCGACCTCGTCGACGATGCCACCCTGCTGCGTGATGCCGGTCGCGATCTCCTCGCGGACCTCGCCCCAGATGCCCTCGCGCTTGGGCGCGGCGAACGCCTGCAGCTGGACCGCGCTGTCGCGCAGCACGACGGTCGCCGCGACGATCGCGTCGCCCGCGACCTCGACCCGCAGCTCCATGCCGTCCACGCCCCGCACGAACAGACCGCCGAGATCCACCCGGCCCTCGGCCGGGTCACGCACCTCGGAGGCGTCCCACGGCCCTTCGGGGCGGGGCTCCGGTTCGAGCCGCACCCGCTTGGGCTCGCCTGCTTCTTCCTCGTCCGCCTCGGTGTCGACGCTGTCGACGACCTGCTCGGCCTCGCCGGCCGCGTCCTCGGCGGCACCCTTCTTCTTGCGACGTCCGAACACGTCACTGTCCTTCCCGGTCGGATACGACCGAAGCGTATCGATTCCCACCCGCCTGGCCGCCCTCGGCGACCTGACCGCTTGTGCCGCTCTCGCCGCCCACCGCGGCATGGCCCCCGGTGGACCCGAAGCCCCCCTCGGCCCGCGCCGAGCCGGGAAGCTCCGCGACCTCCTGGAAGCGGACCCTCTCGACCTGCTGGACGACCAGTTGGGCAATCCGGTCGAAGCGCTCGAACCGCACGGACTCGCGCGGGTCGAGATTCACCACGATCACCTTGATCTCCCCACGGTACCCGGCATCAACCGTCCCCGGGGCATTCACGAGGGCGACACCGCAGCGGGCGGCCAGACCGGATCGGGGGTGCACGAAGGCCGCGTACCCGTCCGGCAGGGCGATCGACACTCCCGTGGGCAGCACGATCCGCTCGCCCGGCTTCAGTTCGCAGCTCCGCGTCGTGCGCAGGTCGGCCCCGGCGTCACCGGGAAGCGCGTACGCCGGAAGCGGTACGTCGGGGTCGACGCGCCGGATCAGCACGTCGACGGGGGCACGCGGATCCGGGGCGACGGAGCCCGCCGGGGGCTCGGGGTGCGGGGCGCTCACGGGTTCACCTCGAAGGCGCGGGCGCGCCGGACCTGGTCCGGGTCGCTCAGGGCGGCCTGGATCTCCTCCTCGCGGCCGTTGTCGACGAAGTGGTCGACCTTGACCTCGATGAACAGCGCGTCGGCACGGACGGCCACGGGGCCGTCGGGGCCTGCGATGCGGCCGACCGCGCTGGAGTAGATCTTCCGCCCGGCGACCGCGGTCACCTCGGCGGTCAGGTGCAGCGTCGTGCCGACCGGCACCGGCCGCACGAAGTCGGTCTCCAGCCGGACCGTCACCGCGATCGTCCGCAACAGCCAGTTCAGCGAGCCCAGCGTCTCGTCCAGGGCGGTGGCCAGCACACCCCCGTGCGCGAGGCCGGGGGCACCCTGGTGGGCGGGCTGCACGGTGAACTCGGCGGTCAGGGTGACGCCCTCGCCCGCCCGCGCCTCCAGGCGCAGCCCGTGCGGCTGGTCGTGACCACAGCCGAAACACTGTCCGTAATGCGAACCGAGCAATTCGCCGGGCGCGGGCGCATCGGGATGCCGCACCGGCGTCACGGCGTCGGCAGGGGGCTGAAGAGCCGCGGAACTACCACTCACAGCCGCAGACCTTACCCGCCCGCCCACCGCGCCACCCGCCCCCCGTCCGGCCACAGCAGGGTGAAGGCGACCGTCACGTCGCCCTCGCCGACGGCCCACAGCACCTGCTGAACGAGACCAACCACATACGGACCGACGGGACCGGGGCTGCCCCACATCCCGGAGCCCCGACGACCGGCGCGGTGGCGCGCGGGCTCGCCGAGCGGCTGAAGGCCCCGACCAGCCCCGGCCCCGGAGCCCCGGCGGCCGACACGGCGCCGCGCGAGGCGCCCACCGGTTGAAGGTCCCGGCCAACACCACCGCGTCGGCCGGCCGTCGCAGCCGACCACCACGCCGACCCACCATCCGACACGGCACGGCGACCTGCCCCGACGAGGGGCGCCCCGCCGGGCCGCGTCCCCAGGGGCACAGGCGGGTGCCCCGCATCCCGGAGGCCCGGCGACCGACACGGCACCGCGCGGGGCTCGCCGACCGGCTGGAGGCCCCGGCCAACACCACCGCGTCGGCCGGCCGTCGCAGCCGACCACCACGCCCGCCCACCGTCCGACATGGCACCACGGCCGCGCCCGGAGGCGTCCCGCCGGGCCGCGGCGCCCGGGGACGCAGGCGGGTGCCCTGGTTCGGGGGGTGGGTGGGGGGCGTGCCAAGCTGGGGGCATGGAGGACTCCGGCACCCCGTACGACGAACGCCTCACCGCCCCCCGGTCGTGGTGGCTGATCAGCTTTCTGGTCGGCGTCTCGCTGGCCCTGATCCTGCTCCCCTTCGGCACGCTGCCGATGCTGGGCGGGCTGGCCGGCGGCACAGCCGCCGCCGCGGTCGTGGCCAGCGCCTACGGCTCGCTGCGCATCCGCGTCGTGGGCGACCACCTGATCGCGGGCGAGGCGAAGATCCCGGTCACGGCGCTCGGCGCGTCGGAGATCCTGGATCCGGAGGAGGCCCGTGCCTGGCGCACCTACAAGGCCGACACCCGCGCCTTCCTCCTGCTGCGCGCCTACATCCCGCAGGCGCTCCGCGTCGAGGTCACCGACCCGGCCGACCCCACCCCGTACCTGTACCTGTCCACCCGTGCCCCGGAGCAGCTGGCGGCGGCGATCGAGGCGGCCCGCAGCCGCGCGGCGGCCTGATCGTCCCGGGCGCGCGACAGGCCGGAGGGGCGCCGCGTCAGCGCCCCGGCTCGCCGGTGATGTCCCCCGGTGTCAGCGGTTCGGCGGGAGGCTCCAGCGGGGGCAGCTCGGGCAGTTCGTCCCAGGGAACCTGGATCTTGCGCAGATCGGCGCGGATCCGCGCGGCCAGCTTCTTGGTGTCCCGCCGGTTCATGACCGCCCCGACGGCGGCCCCGACCATGAACGGCATCAGGTTCGGCAGGTTCCGCACCATCCGTTTCATGATCTGCTGGCGCAGTTGACGCTTCATGTGGCCCCCGAGGGCCGTGTCGATCGTCGACGGCTTCATCACGTCGATCCCGCGCTCCCCCGACCAGGAGGACAGATACGCGGTGCTGCGGGCCATCAGGCCGCCCGGCGGCCGCAGGCCGTAGACCTCGTGCAGTTCGGCGATCAGCTTCAGTTCGATCGCCGCGACCCCGGTGATCTCCGCGGCCAGTTCGGTCGGCATCGCGGGCGGCACCGGGAGCATCGCCGCCGCACCGACCCCGGCGCCGATGGTCGAGGTCCCGTGGGCCGCGCCCGCCACGAGCTTGTCCGCGATCTGCTCGGGCCCGAGGCCCGGGAACTGCCGGCGCAGCGTCGCGAGGTCCCGCACGGGGATCCGCGGGGCCATGTCGATGATCCGGTCGGCGAGGTACGCCAGGCCCGCCCTGGCACGGCTGCCGCCCTTGCGGGCGCCGTCCCGGGCCAGGTCCCGGGCCCTGCCACGGACGACCACGGTCCTTTCCCATGCTCTGCGCCGCGTTCGACCGGGGGCCGCCTCCGTCGGTGCGACGGTCGCGGGCCGCTCCGTCGGCGCCGGGCGGTCACCCCGGTCGGCCGCCGGTTCGAGCGAGGCTCCCGCACCGGGTGAGCCCCGCTCGACATCACGCGCGCCGTGCGAGCCGTCCCGCGGCCCATGGTCCGCTCCCCGCAGGGGGAAGCGGCGCTTCCGAGGAGGGGTCGAGCCAGTCACGGCCGACCCACCCTCAGTCGCAGTCGCGGCAGATCGGCTGACCGTTCTTCTCGCGGGCCAGCTGGCTGCGGTGGTGCACCAGGAAGCAGCTCATGCATGTGAACTCGTCCTGCTGCTTGGGCAGCACCCGGACCGCCAGTTCCTCGTTCGAGAGGTCGGCGCCGGGCAGCTCAAGCCCTTCCGCGGCCTCGAACTCGTCGACGTCGACGGCGGCGGTCGACTTGTCGTTCCGCCGGGCCTTCAGTTCTTCAAGGCTGTCCGAGTCGACGTCGTCGTCGGTCTTGCGTGGAGTGTCGTAATCGGTTGCCATGTCGCTCTCCCCCTCTGGGTGTCTGCGGTGTCTCCAGCGCACGTAACGCGTGAGAGGCCGGACTTGTGCCCGACCCGAGGCGGAGATTTTGCCTCACATCAAGGTCTGTTACTCAATCGACACCCAACCGGACTCCTCAAGAGTGATCGGCTTGGATGGCGATGGGGACCGTACACGGTCCGGATGCCGCACCTCAAAGGCGTCTCACCGAGTACTTCCCGTGATCAAGACCCTTGAAAACCAGGACTTTTCCGGCTTTTCGCCTCGGTTTGTGATCACGGAGCGTAGATGGCTGGAAATCCGCCCATGTGATCGATCACACAGGCGAAGCCCCGCCGACCCACCCGGAAATTCCGCGCAAAGCGAACAAGCCCGGGTGTGTCGGCCACCTCGATCACCATCGTCTCCGCTGCGGCCGAGATCCACGTCGGGATCCACATGATCCACGTCGGGATCCCCAACGAGATCGCATCACATCGGCAGAGTGACCCGCATCACGAGCCCGCCTCCCTCACGCGGTTGGGCCGAGATGTGACCGCCGTGCGCGCGCGTCACGGACCGGACGATGGACAGGCCGAGGCCGACCCCCTTGTCGCTGCCCGTGCGCTCCGTACGCAGCCTCCTGAAGGGCTCGAAGAGGTTGTCGATCTCGTACGCCGGCACGACCGGGCCGGTGTTGGAGACGGACAGCACCGCCTGGCCGTGCTGGACGTCGGTGGTGACCTCGACCCAGCCGTCCTCGGGGACGTTGTACCGCACGGCGTTCTGCACCAGGTTCAGGGCGATCCGCTCCAGCAGGACGCCGTTGCCCTGGACCACCGCGGGCGCGCACTCGCCCGTGATCCGCACGCCCTTGGCCTCCGCCTCCGCGTGCACCTGGTCGATGGCCTGGGAGGCGACCTCGGCGAGGTCCACGGGCTTGCGCTCGACGATCTGGTTGTCGCTGCGGGCCAGCAGCAGCAGTCCCTCCACCAGCTGCTCGCTGCGCTCGTTGGTGGCCAGCAGCGTCTTACCCAGCTGTTGCAGCTCCACCGGCGCGCCGGGGTCGGACAACTGCACTTCCAGGAGCGTGCGGTTGATCGCGAGCGGGGTGCGCAGTTCGTGCGAGGCGTTCCCGACGAAGCGCTGCTGGGCCGTGAACGCCCGTTGCAATCGCTCCAGCATCTCGTCGAAGGTGTCGGCCAGCTCCTTCAGCTCGTCGTCCGGGCCGTCCAGCTCGATCCGCCGTGACAGGTCCGAGCCCGCCACCGCGCGCGCAGTGCGGGTGATCCGGCCGAGCGGCGACAGCACGCGGCCGGCCATCGCGTAACCGAACGCGAAGGCGATCACGGCGAGGCCCAGCAGGGCCAGCAGCGAGCGGCTGAGCAGATTGTCCAGGGCGACCTGGCGCTGGTGGTCGGCGCACTGGCTGATCGCCTGGTTGAAGTCGGTCGTGTTGATCGCCGGGCAGTTCTCGCTGGAGACCTTGAGCGCCGAGAAGCTGACGATCTTGAACAGGGGCTGGTTGCCCGTGTTGATCGCCTGCGCGGCCAGCAGATAGATGATCGACAGCAGCAGGATGCCGGCGATCAGGAACATGCCGCCGTACAGCAGCGTCAGGCGTATCCGGATGGTCGGGCGCAGCCAGGGGTACGGCGACTGGGGTCTGCGCGGATCCCAGGTGGGCTTCGGAGGCGCCTGCGGGTGTGCGGGTGTCGTCGCCACGATGCATCAGATCCGATAGCCGGAGCCGGGGACGGTCACGATGACGGGCGGCTCGCCCAGCTTGCGGCGCAGGGTCATGACCGTCACCCGCACGACGTTGGTGAAGGGGTCCGTGTTCTCGTCCCAGGCCTTCTCCAGAAGCTGCTCCGCGGAGACCACGGCTCCCTCGCTGCGCATCAGGACCTCCAGCACGGCGAACTCCTTCGGCGCGAGCTGGACCTCCTTGCCGTCCCGGAAGACCTCGCGGCGGTTCGGGTCGAGCTTGATCCCGGCCCGCTCCAGGACGGGCGGCAGCGGCACGCTGGTGCGCCGGCCGAGGGCACGCACGCGTGCGATCAGCTCGCTGAACGCGAAGGGCTTGGGCAGATAGTCGTCGGCGCCGATCTCCAGGCCCTCGACACGGTCGCTGACATCGCCGGACGCGGTGAGCATCAGCACGCGCGTGGGCATGCCCAGCTCGACGATCCTGCGGCAGACGTCGTCGCCGTGCACGAGCGGGAGGTCGCGGTCGAGGACGACCACGTCGTAGTCGTTGACGCCGATGCGTTCCAGGGCTGCCGCACCGTCGTACACGACGTCGACGGCCATGGCCTCCCGGCGCAGCCCGGTGGCCACCGCATCCGCGAGCAGTTGCTCGTCCTCGACGACGAGTACGCGCACGTCGCATGTCCTTCCTGTGTCCACCCGCGTAGCGCAACCGTGGGCGCACGGGTGGGAATCCTCATGGGGTGTGACTCCATCCTGCCCTTTTCAGCCATAAGTCGGCTGTAAGACGGGTGCCCGGACCGGACGGAACGGGGTGCTGGAGCGGGAATGCCAGATTTTCTCCCGCGGTTGAGGTTTCCACGGAGGGGAGCAGGGGGAGGACGGCTTTACACCCCGCGATCACGCTCTGCATGTGCCGTACCACCATGTGGTACGTCGCGGTCCGCTTCCCGCAGAGCGGGCGTGGGTGTCCGGCACCGTCGCCGCCCAGCACGGGCAGCGCTGGGCACCTGCAGGAGACGTGATCGCCCCTCCCGAACGGCACACCCCCGTGCCACCGACCCACGACCCAGGACGAGGGGGCGCAGCATGGACGCATTCACCACAGGACTTCTGCAGCGCATAAAGGCGACCGAGTCCGACCTGTCCCGGGCTCGCGACGAAGGCGACGACTTCCTCGTAGAGGTGGAGCAGGCCGAGCTCGACGACCTGCGGCGCCTCGCCGCCGAACACGGTGTGGAGGTCGGCGCGACCAGCGTCTGACAGCCCGTAGCGCAGCGACAGAACCCCGGCGAATCCAGCGCCGGGGTTCTGTCGTATCCGGTCGGCCGTCTACGGGGCGGCGAAGCCGGTGGTGGGGAACAGTCGGACCGGGACGGCCCGCACCGTCGGGTGCGTGGGGGCTGGGCGTGCAGTTCCCCGCGCCCCTGGTGGGGTCAGTCGTGCCAGGCTCCGAAGTCTTCCAGGAGGCGTTGGAGGGGCTCGAAGACGCCTGGGGTGGCCGCGACCGTCAGGTCGCCGGAGGGGCGCTCTCCGGGGCGTCCTCCGGTCAGGGCGCCCGCTTCCCGGGCGATCAGGTCGCCCGCGGCCATGTCCCACGCGTTCAGCCCGCGCTCGTAGTAGCCGTCGAGGCGGCCCGCGGCCAGGTCGCACAGGTCGACCGCGGCCGAGCCGCCGCGCCGGATGTCACGCAGCAGCGGGATCAGCCGGGCGGCCACCTCGGCCTGGTGGGTGCGGACCTGCGTCACGTAGTTGAAGCCGGTCGACACCAGGGCCTGCTCCAGGGGCGCAGAGGGGCGGCAGGACAGCGCGCGCTCGCCCTCCCAGGCGCCGGTGGCCCAGGCACCGCCGCCGCGCACCGCGTGGTACGTCTCTCCGCGCATCGGGGCGGCCACCACTGCGACGACGGTCTCGCCGTCCTGCTCGGCCGCGATGGACACGGACCAGGTCGGCAGCCCGTACAGGTAGTTCACCGTGCCGTCGAGCGGGTCGATCACCCAGCGGATGCCGCTCGTGCCCTCGCTGGAGGCGCCCTCCTCGCCCAGGAAGCCGTCGTCCGGGCGGTGGTCGGCGATCAGGCCGGTGATCAGCTTCTCGGCCGCTATGTCCATCTCGGTGACGACGTCGATCGGGCTTGACTTGGTCCGCGCCACCGCGAGGTCGGCCGGGCGGCCGTCCCGCAGCAGCTCGCCCGCGCGACGGGCGGCCTCCCGGGCGAGTGCAAGCAGGTCCGCATACTCCGGGTGCAGGGTCTCGGTCACGGGGCTCCTCATGCGTAGGGGCTGTCGGCGCCCGCGGCGGCCGGCTTGGGGGCGCGGGCCGGGCAGCAGCCGACCGGGCAGAGGTCATGGCTCGCGCCGAGCGCGCCGAGGGCGCAGCGCGTGACGGCCCGCCCGCTCTGCGCGGCGGCGCGCTCCAGGACCAGCTCGCGGATCGCGGCGGCGAACCGCGGGTCGGCGCCGACCGTGGCCGACCGGCGCACCGGCAGGCCCAGCTCCTCCGCCTTGGCCTTCGCCTCCGTGTCGAGGTCGTAGAGGACCTCCATGTGGTCGGAGACGAAGCCGATGGGGGCCATGACGACGGCGGGCACCCCGGCGGCGTGCCGCTCCTCCAGGTGGTCGCAGATGTCGGGCTCGAGCCACGGGATGTGCGGGGCACCGGAGCGGGACTGGTAGACGAGCCGCCACGGGTGGTCGACGCCGGTGCGTTCCCGGACGGCGTCGGCGATCAGCTGGGCCACGTCCAGGTGCTGCTCGACGTAGGCGCCGCCCTCGCCGTGCGCCTCCTCGGGGCCCGAGGTGTCCGCGGCGGAGGTCGGGATGGAGTGGGTGGTGAAGGCGATGTGGGCGCCGTCGCGGACGTCCTCGGGGAGGTCGGCGAGGGCGTCCAGCACGCCGTCGATCATGGGCTCGACGAAGCCGGGGTGGTTGAAGTAGTGCCGCAGCTTGTCGATCCTCGGCAGGTCGAGGCCGTCCGCCCGGAGGGCAGCCAGCGCGTCGGCCAGGTTCTCGCGGTACTGCCTGCAACCCGAGTAGGAGGCGTAGGCGCTGGTGGCCAGGACCAGGACGCGGCGGTGGCCGTCGGCGACCAGCTCGCGCAGGGTGTCCGTCAGGTACGGCGACCAGTTGCGGTTGCCCCAGTAGACCGGCAGGTCGAGGCCGTGCTCGGCGAAGTCCTTGCGCAGGGCGGCGAGCAGGGCGCGGTTCTGGTCGTTGATGGGGCTGACCCCGCCGAACAGGAAGTAGTGTCGGCCGACTTCCTTGAGGCGTTCCTTGGGGATACCGCGGCCCCGTGTCACGTTCTCCAGGAACGGGACCACGTCGTCCGGGCCTTCGGGGCCGCCGAAGGAGAGCAGGAGCAGGGCGTCGTAGGGGCTGGCATCGAGCGCGTCGGGCATGTACCGATCCTGCCACCCGGCACTGACGGCCGGGAAACGGCGGGGTGACGCGTGCGGTTCCGGGCGGATTTCCCGCGAATTTCCAGGTGCATTAGGGTGACCTAACTCGTAAGCTGTATCAGCTCTCTTCACGCCTTACCGAGCCGACGCGTGTCCCGTACCCGCCGTCGGCCGAGCCGCCTGCCGCACCGTACTCCGGAGACCCCTGTGCCCAGCCCCTACCGCGCCCTGTTCGCCGCCCCCGGCACCAAGGCGTTCTCCGCCGCGGGCTTCCTCGGCCGGATGCCGCTGTCGATGATGGGCATCGGCGTGGTCACGATGGTCTCCCAGCTGACCGGGCGGTACGGACTCGCGGGCGCGCTGTCGGCCACCATCGCGCTGTCGGCCGCGGCGCTCGGTCCGCAGATCTCCCGGCTGGTCGACCAGTACGGGCAGCGCAGGGTGCTGCGCCCCGCGACCCTGGTCGCGCTCGCCGCGTCCGCCGGGCTGCTGTGCGCCGCGTACTTCTCGTGGCCGGACTGGGTGCTGTTCGTGTGCGCCGCCGGGATCGGCTCGGTGCCCAGCCTGGGCGCGATGATCCGGTCCCGGTGGGCGGCCCTGTACCGGGGCACCCCGCAGCTGCACACGGCCTACTCGTTCGAGTCGGTGATCGACGAGGTCTGCTTCATCTTCGGGCCGATCATCTCCATCGGCCTGTCCACCGCCTGGTTCCCCGAGGCGGGGCCGCTGCTGGCCGCCTGCTTCCTGGCCGTGGGCGTCTTCTGGCTGACCGCCCAGCGCGCCACCGAGCCGACGCCGCACCCGCGCGAGCACCACGGCGGCGGCAGCGCACTGCGCGCTCCCGGCCTCCAGGTGCTGGTGGCCACGTTCGTCGCCACGGGAGCGATCTTCGGGGCGGTCGACGTGGTCACGGTCGCCTTCGCCGACGAGCGCGGCCACAAGGGCGCCGCAAGCGTGGTCCTGGCGCTGTACGCGGCGGGCTCCTGCGCGGCCGGGGTGGTGTTCGGCCTGCTGCGCTTCTCCGGGGCCGCGGAACGCCGGTGGCTGCTGGGCGTGTGCGCGATGGCCGTGAGTATGATCCCCCTCCTACTGGTCGGAAACCTGCCGCTTCTGGCCGTGGCGCTGTTCGTTGCGGGCCTGTCCATCGCGCCGACGATGATCACGACGATGTCCCTCATCGAAGAGCACGTACCTCGCGCGAAGCTCACCGAGGGCATGACCTGGGTGAGCACCGGCCTCGCGGTCGGGGTCGCGCTCGGCTCGTCCGTGGCCGGCTGGGTGATCGACACGGCCGGTGCGCGCGCCGGGTACGGGGTTCCGGCCGTGTCCGGGGCCGTCGCGGTCGTGGTCGGTTTCCTCGGGTACCGCCGGCTCTGCAGGCCGGTCACGGGTCGGGGAGGCGTCGTTGAGCAGCACAGCCAGCGGAAAGAACGGCACGTGGCGTAACTGGGGAGGCAATGTCGTCGCGCGTCCCGCGCGCGAGGTGATGCCGGCCTCGGTGGACGAGCTGGCGTCGGCGGTGCGGCAGGCCGCCGAGGACGGCCTGCGGGTCAAGGCGGTCGGTACCGGGCACTCCTTCACCGCGGTTGCCGCCACCGACGGAGTGTTGATCCGCCCTCAACTGTTGACCGGCATCCGCGGGATCGACCGGGAAGCCATGACCGTCACCGTTGAGGCGGGCACCCCGCTCAAGAGGCTCAACATGGCTCTGGCGCGCGAGGGGCTGTCGCTCACCAACATGGGCGACATCATGGAGCAGACCGTCGCCGGGGCCACCGGCACCGGCACCCACGGCACCGGCCGGGATTCGGCCTCCATAGCCGCCCAGATCAGGGGACTTGAGCTGGTCACGGCGGACGGATCGGTGCTCTCCTGCTCGCAGAAGGAGAACCCGGAGGTCTTCGCGGCCGCCCGGATCGGTCTGGGCGCCCTCGGTGTCGTCACCGCGATCACCTTCGCCGTGGAGCCGGTCTTCCTGTTGACGGCCCGCGAGGAGCCGATGCCGCTCGACCGGGTGCTCGCCGAGTTCGATCAACTCTGGGCGGAGAACGAGCACTTCGAGTTCTACTGGTTTCCGCACACCGGCAACACCAACACCAAGCGCAACAACCGCAGCGCGGGCCCGGAGCGGCCGGTGGGGCAGGTGGCGGGCTGGTTCGAGGACGAGTTCCTCTCCAACGGGGTGTTCCAGGTGGCCCAGTGGGTCGGCCGGGCGGCGCCCGCGACCGTCCCGGCCATCGCCCGGCTCTCCAGCAGGGCGCTGTCCGCGCGCGTCTACACGGACATCCCCTACAAGGTCTTCACATCCCCGCGCCGGGTGCGCTTCGTGGAGATGGAGTACGCCGTTCCGCGCGTGGCCCTGGTGGACACGTTGCGCGAACTGAAGTCGATGGTCGACCGCTCGGGCCTTCGGGTCAGCTTCCCGGTCGAGGTGCGCACGGCGCCGGCCGACGACATCACCCTGTCCACCGCCTCGGGCCGGGACAGCGCGTACATCGCCGTCCACATGTTCCGGGGCACGCCGTACCAGGCGTACTTCACCGCCGCTGAGCGGATCTTCACCGCGCACGAGGGCCGTCCGCACTGGGGCAAGGTGCACACCCGGGAAGCCGCCCACCTCGCCGGGGCCTACCCGCGCTTCGGTGAGTTCACGGCGTTGCGGGACCGGCTGGATCCGGAACGGCGGTTCCAGAACGACTACTTGCGGAGGGTGCTGGGGCCGTAGCGGAGCCGCTGGGCGCGGGGGTGGCCGTCGGCGCCGGGTCCGTCCGGCCGTCCTGCTGCCGCTGCGGGGAGCCGCTGGGTGCGGGCGTCGGGCCGCCGGCCGTGGCGCCGTCGCTCCCCGGCGAACCCCCGGTGCCCGCCGAGTGGCCGGCCGAGGACGACGACGGCGAGGCGGACGAGTCGGGCGCCGCAGGCGACGAGGGTGAGACATCGCCACGGGACTTCGACGAGGTCGAGCCGCGGACCGCGTCGCTGACCGTCGTGCCCGTGCCGCCGCCGAAGGTCTGGCCGGAGACCAGTTCGTACGTCGTGATGCCGGCCAGCGCGAGTCCGAACACGAGGGCGGCGGCGAGCACCGGGCGCCGCCGGCCGCGGATCCGCGCGCGGTAGACCGTGCCCTCGGTGAACACGCCGGGCGCGGGCGGGGCTTGCTCCGCGGGCCTGGCGGCGACCGCCGCGCCGCGGATCTGTTCCCCGGTCCGTGAGAAGAAGTGCTGGAAGAGGCTGCCGCCGCAGGTGGCCACGACGCTGACGACGCCGGCCCCGAGGATGGTGCCGTAGACGCCGAAGTAGGAGGCGAGTTTGGCGGCCACGACGGCGGCCACGGCGCTGCCCGCGACCTGGGGGACGCTCAGGTCGAGGCGCCTGCGCCGGGGTTCCCCGCCCTCGTCCCGCCCGCTCGGCTCACCGCCGGTATCGGGCCTTTCGCGCATCACCGGACTCTTCCTGCCTTTCGCGTACGTGATCGACCGACCGCACGAGAAGGTGACGTACCGGAGAAACCGATAGTTCCGTTTCTGTGGATTGCGTGAAGTTCGCCACGGTCAGGCCCGTGAAATCCGGGTTGCGGGTAACCGGTTACCCCTCCTCGCCAGAAGTTGGACGGCGCGCCAATCCACGCACGTGGTCCAAATGGAGTACTGTTGCGAGCCCTGGGTCCGGCCTCCCGCCAGGGTGTCCGGGGCCCTGTTGGACCGCCGGGAGGGGGGCTAGTTGCACAGGGTGACGGAGTTGGTCACTTAGCGTTGCGAATAGGTAACCGTGCCATAACGGCGATCCAGGGCCTGTGCCCGACACGCCGGGCAACTCGGCAAGGTTGTGGCAGGCTGCACCCGGGCAGGCCACACTCGACTAGCGGAAGCAGCGACGCAGGTGACGTCGGCAGGCACCACCCGGGAGGTTCCCATGCCCGAACTGCGTGTCGTGGCCGTCTCCAATGACGGCACACGGCTGGTGCTCAAGGCTGCCGACTCCACGGAGTACACGCTTCCGATCGACGAACGGCTGCGCGCCGCCGTGCGCGGCGACCGTCCGCGCCTCGGCCAGATCGAGATCGAGGTGGAGAGCCATCTCCGCCCCCGCGACATCCAGGCGCGTATACGGGCAGGCGCGACCGCGGAGGAGGTCGCGCAGCTCGCCGGCATCCCCGTCGACCGCGTACGCCGGTTCGAGGGTCCCGTACTCGCGGAGCGCGCCTTCATGGCGGAGCGGGCCCGCAAGACCCCGGTCCGCCGCCCCGGCGAGAACTCCGGCCCGCTGCTCGGCGAGGCAGTCCAGGAGCGACTGCTGCTGCGCGGCGCCGAGAAGGACACCGTGCAGTGGGACTCGTGGCGCCGCGACGACGGCACCTGGGAGGTTCTGCTGGTCTACCGGGTGGCGGGCGAGCCGCACTCGGCGAGCTGGACGTACGACCCGCCACGGCGGCTCGTCCAGGCCGTCGACGACGAGGCGCGCTCGCTGATCGGCGAGTCCGACGATCTCGCCGTACCGGAGCCGAGCTTTCCGTTCGTGCCGCGCATCGCCCGCCTGCCCCGCGACCGCCCGCTGGACCGCTCCCTCGACCGGGAGCGGCCGAGCCTGCCGGCGCAGGCGTCCGAGCCCGCCGAGGAGAGCACGGGCGAGCGCGACTCGCTGACCAGCCTGCTGGAGGCGGTGCCGAGCTTCCGTGGCGACATGGTGGTGCCGGAACGCCCCGCGGAGCCCGCGGAGGAGCCCGTCGCCGATCCCGCCGCGGAGGAGCCTCCCGCCCCGGCGGCCTCGGCCGGTTCCGCCTACGCGGACGTGCTCATGCCGCGTTCGGTAGGCAGCCACCGCGACCGTCTCATCGGGGCCACCGACCGCCAGGCCGAGGCCGACGGGGTCCGCCCGGGCCGCCGGGCGGCGGTCCCCAGCTGGGACGAGATCGTCTTCGGCACGCGCCGCAAGAAGCAGGACTGACAGGCCGTACGACCCATGAGGAGGGGACCCGGACTTCCGGGCCCCCTCCCTGGGCTGTCGGGCTTCTTCAGGGCGTCACTGCGGGTCGGGCCCCACGGCGACGGGCCGGGACGGATCAGCGGACCACTCGGACCACGAACCCACGTACAGCGCCGCCGGGATGCCCGCGACCGCGAGGGCCAGCACCTGGTGGGCCGCCGAGACACCGGAGCCGCAGTACACGCCGACCTGCGTGCCGTCCAGGGCGCCGAGGGAGGCGAACCGGGCCCTCAGCTCGTCCGCGGACAGGAACCGCCCGTCCAGGCCCACGTTCTCGTTCGTCGGCGCCGACACGGCACCCGGGATGTGCCCGCCGACGGGGTCGATCGGCTCCACGTCGCCCCGGTACCGCTCCCCCGCGCGGGCGTCGAGCAGCACCCCGGAGCGGGCCAGCGCGGCGGCCGCCGCCGCGTCGAGCAGTCCCGTCTCCCGCGGCACCGGCCGGAAGTCGCCCTCGGCCGGCTCGGGGATCTCGGTCGACAGCGGGCCCTCCCAAGCGGCAAGCCCGCCGTCCAGGACTCTCACGTCCGGGTGACCCGTCCAGCGCAGCAGCCACCACGCGCGGGCCGCCGCCCAGCCATGGCCGCCGTCGTACACGACGACCGGCCGGTTCGCCGACACGCCCGCCCGGCGCATCGCGGCGCCGAACTCGGCCAGGTCGGGCAGCGGATGCCGGCCGCGCTCCCCGGGGGCCGCGGCCAGTTCCCGGTCGAGGTCGACGAAGACCGCGCCCGGGATGTGCCCGGCCGCGTACTCGGCCCGGCCGTCGAAGGCCGGTGCGCCGCTCGCCGCGGGCACGCTCAACTGCCAGCGGACGTCGAGCAGCACGGGCGGGGCGTCCCGGGTCAGATCGTGCGCGAGTCGGGATGCGGTGATGATGGCTTCCATGGCCCCATCCATACGCCAGGGGTGGCCGCGTCGTCCAGGTCCGACTACTCTGCTCCGCCGGACGGGCTCGGTCACGTGACGTACGGGACGGGGCACCTGCTGTGCGGCGGTGGGACGACCGGCGATCGCCGGGAAACGGGAGGGGGCACGGCGGACCCGGCAAGCTCGCGGCGCCGTGCCGCCGGCCCGCGGCGCGCACGCTCCGTGCCGCCCCACGGGTGCGAGCGGCGGCACGGAGCGTGCGCGCCGCCGCGGCGCACCGGTTCCGCGGAGCGGAAGCGACACGGCCACCGCGAGGGGCCGGGGAGAGGGTGACGATGACCGAGTCACGGGGATCGGCCGGTCCCGACGGCGGCACGCGCCGGCGCACGCCCGGCACACCCTGCTGGGTGAGTCTCATGGTGCGCGCGCTGACGGCGACGGAGGAGTTCTACGGGGCGCTGTTCGGCTGGGAGTTCCGGCCCGGGCCGCAGCAGCTCGGTCCCTATGTGCGGGCCCTGCTCGACGGGCGGGAGGTGGCCGGGATCGGCCGGCTGCCGCCGGACCGGCCGCTGTCCGTCGCCTGGACCCCCTATCTCGCCTCCGACGACGCGGACCGCACTGCCGAAACGGTACGGCTGTGCGGCGGCACGGTGGGGGTCGGCCCGCTGGACGCCGCCGACGCCGGGCGGATGGCGATCGCCTCCGACCCGTCGGGGGCCGTGTTCGGGATCTGGCAGGGCGGCGCCCACCCCGGTGCGGCCGTCACCGGAGTGCCCGGCACCCCTGCCTGGAGCGAACTCGTCACCTTCGAGACCGCGAGCGTCGTCAAGTTCTACACGACGGTGTTCGGTTACGGGCAGGAGCCGGTCGTCTCCTCCGGCCTCGACTACGTCACCCTGCACGTCGACGGCCGTCCGGTGGCCGGTGTGCACGGCATGGGGCACGGGCTGCCACGGGACCGCGGCCCGCACTGGCGTACGTACTTCGAAGTGGCCGACACGGACGCGACGTTGCGCCGGATCGTCGAACTCGGCGGCCAGGTGCGCACGCCGGCCCACGACAGCGACCACGGGCGGGTGGCCGCCGTGGCGGACCCCGAAGGGGCCAGGTTCTGGGTGATCCAGAGCGCGCGCTGACCTCCCGGAGGCGGTGCGCCGCCCTTGATGCGCGGCGCACGCGCCCCTCGGCTGCGGTGCGTTGCCGAGAGGTCCGCCGTCCGGAGCGCACCCGCCCCCGTCGTCCGGCGGAGTCAGGCCCGTGGGCGCGGCAGCACGCCCGGCGTCAGGGCTGCCGCTCGCGCCGTCGCGCTCGTCGCCCGCCACCGACGGTGACCGCGGCACAGCGCCTCGGTCATCAGGCGCGCCCGGTCAGGCCGAGGTCACGGGCAGGACATCGGGAGAGAGCGCACCGGCGCGGGCGGTCGCCGCGGTCATGCGGCGGAGGTGATGACGGCGGCACAGGACCTCGTACCCGATCTCCGCCTCGGGGCGGTTCACATCGCCGATGACCACCTGCGCGCCCTCGACCACCATCTCGCCGCCCACCGTGCGCGCGTTGTGCGTCGCCCTGGCTCCGCACCAGCACAGCGCCTCGACCTGAAGCGTCTCGATCCGGTCGGCCAGCTCGATCAGCCGCTGCGAACCCGGGAACAGCTTGGTGCGGAAGTCCGTGGTGATCCCGAAGGCGAAGACGTCGAGCCCGAGGTCGTCCACGACCCGGGCCAGCTGATCGATCTGCTCCGGCGCGAGGAACTGCGCCTCGTCCACGATCACGTAATCGGCCTTGCCGCCCCGGGACAACTGGTCGACCAGGTAGGCGTACATGTCCATGCCCTCGGCCGCCTCGACGGCCTCCGTCACCAGGCCCAGCCGCGAGGACAGCTTCCCCTCACCGGCCCGGTCGTCGCGCGTGAAGATGACACCCTTGAGCCCCCGAGCCGAACGATTGTGGCCCATCTGGAGCGCCAAGGTGCTCTTGCCGCAATCCATGGTCCCGGAGAAGAACACCAGCTCGGGCATGGGAAGTCGAGGACCTTTCGACGAGGGCGGCACGGGGCGGGGCTGAACGGTGCTGAATCGAGCGGGGGGCGACGGCGTGGGGCCAGGGGGCGGTCGGATCGTCAGGAGCGTACTTCGAGCAGCGGGACCAGTTGCTCGGCAGGGGTCATCGAACCGTGGTTGCCGACCATGGCCGACTCCTTCGGCTCCCGCTCGGAGGCGATGATCAGCACGTCGTCGTGCGCCGCCGCCATCACGTCACCCAGGCGCGCGTACACCCGGTCGTCGCACGCGCCGGGCGGCCCGAACCAGCCCGCGGCGATCGCCTCGTCCCGCGAGGCCACCCAGAACCGCTCCCCCAGCACCTCGCGCCAGCACGTCAGGACGTCGTTCTCGGCGCCCGGCAGCGCGTAGACGTGCCGCGCGCGTCCCTCGCCGCCCAGCAGGGCGACGCCGGCCCGCAGCTCCCAGTCCTCGTCGAAGTCGATGCGGTGCTCTTCGTCGAAGGGCACGTCGATCATGCCGTGGTCGGCGGTGACGTAGAGCGCGCTGCGCGGCGGCAGTTGCTCGGCGAGGCGCTGGGCGAGCCGGTCGACGTACATGAGCTGGCCGCGCCAGGTGTCGGAGGCGACGCCGTAGCGGTGCCCCGCACCGTCCAGTTCGGCGTAGTACGTGTACACCAGGGCCCGGTCGGCGGCGGCCAGTTGCTCGGCCGCGAGGTCCACGCGGTCCTCGCCGCTGAGCCGCCCGTGGAACGTGCCGCCGCTGAGCGCGACCTTGGTGAGCGGGGTGCTCTCGAAGGCCGGGGAGGAGACCTGGGCCGCGTGCACGCCCGCGTCGTGGGCGAGCTGGAAGACGGTGGGGTACGGCTGCCAGTCGGCCGGCGGGGTCCACGGCTGCCAGCGCAGCTGGTTCATCAGCTCGCCGGTGGCCGGGTTGCGCACGGTGTAGCCGGGCAGGCCGTGCGCGCCCGGCGGCAGCCCGGTGCCGACGGAGGCGAGGGAGGTCGCGGTGGTCGCCGGGTAGCCGCTGGTGATCGGGCGGCCGGTGCCGCCGCGTGAGCTGCCGAGCAGCGAGGTCAGGAAGGGCGCCTCGGCGGGATGGGCGGCCAGCTGCTCCCAGCCGAGCCCGTCGATCAGGAAGACACAGTTGCGGTCGGCGGCGGTCAGCTCCGGGATCGCCGCGGTCATGCCCGGCACGGCCATCCCGGCGGCCAGGGTGGGCAGCAGGTCGGCGAGCGAGCCGCTGCCGTACTGGGGCGGCGGCGCGGTGCCGAGGGCGAGCGGTTCCGGGTGCGGGTCCCAGGCAGTCTGCACCATCAGCGCGCGACGTCCGCGGTCGCCTCGGAGATGGCCTGGGCGAAGGCGAGCGCCTGGCGCACCGTCTCCGGGCCGTCCCCGGCCTCGCTGACGCGCAGGCTGAGGTCGTCCGCCGTCGAGCTGCCCGTATAGCCGTGGTCGGCCTCGCAGTTCGGGTCGCCGCAGGCGGCGGGCTCCAGGTCGATCCGGGAGACGGCGCCCCAGCCGATGGTCAGCACCACCTCGCGGGGCGGCGTGCCCGGCGTGTACTGCTCCGGGTTGGCGACGACGCGGCTGACCACCACGGACGAGATCCGGCCGAGCTTCACGGACTCCGTGGAGGTGGTGGCGTACGGCGTCGGGGAGGTGCTGTCGTCGGCCTGCTCGTCGGTGTGGCTGACGATGAAGCGGGTGCCGGTGAGGACGAGCACGGTCACATGCCGGCGGACCTCGTTCTGGTCGAACGTCGTCTCCTGGTGGACCAGGTACGACCGCATGGGCTCGCCGCCCACGGCGGCCTCCACCGCCTCGGCCACGAGGGCCGGGTAGTAGCCGCTGCGCTCGATCGCCGCACGCAGCCCCTGGGTCGTCGTACTGGTCTTGGCCATGGCGTCCATCCTAGTCCGTGGGCGCACAGGCTCCGCCCCGGTCGCCGGCACCGCCCCGGCGGCCGGCCCCGGCCACGAAAGGCCCGCCCCGCCAGAACGGTCCCGAACACGGAAAAGCCGAGCTTGCGGGGCGGCTCCGGGCACGGGAAAGCCGGTCCACCAGGGCGGCTCCGGGCGCGCGTGAGCCGAACCGGCGGGGCGGGACCGGGCGCGGGTGGGCCGGGTCGGCAAGGCGGGTCCGGACACGGGCCGGACGGGGTCGGGCCTGGTCGGGATGGGTGTGGGCGGGATCAGTATGCGGGGAGTGTCCGGGGGCCGAGGTCGTCGCGGGCCGGTGGGGGCGCGAGCCGCACCGTGGCGTCGAGGACGCTCAGCCCGTGCGGGGCGACGACCACCGGCTCCAGGGTGACCGCCACCACCTCGGGGTGGTCGTCGACCAGCCGGGAGACGCGCAGCAGCAGTTCCTCCAGCGCAGGCGTGTCGGCCGGTGCGGAGCCGCGCCAGCCGAACAGCAGCGGTGCGGTCCGGATGGCGCGCACCAGCGAGGTCGCGTCCCGGTCGGTCACCGGGATCAGCCGGTGCGCCGTGTCACCGAGCAACTGCGAGGCGGCCCCGGCCAGTCCGAAGGAGAGCACGGCCCCGGCCGCCGGGTCGATCACGGCCCGTACGACGGTGTCGACGCCCCGGGGTGCCATCGGCTGTACCACCGGGCGCAGTTCGGCGGGCTTTCCGAACAGCTCGGTCAACTCGGCGTAGGCGCGGCGCAGTTGCTCCTCGTCGGCCAGGTCGAGGCGTACCCCGCCCAGATCGGCGCGGTGCCGCAGATGCGGCGCGGTCGCCTTGAGGGCGACCGGGTAGCCAAGGGAGCGGGCGGCCTCGGCGGCGGCGTCGGGGGTGGGGGCGGCAAGCGCGCGGCGCACATGGATGCCGTACCGCCCGAGCAGTTCGCAGGACTGCTCCTTGCCGAGCGTGCGGCCCTGTCCGCGCGTGAGCAGGCCGTCGATCAGCTCGGCGGCGCCCTTCTCGTCGATGTCCTCGTACTCGGGCACTTTCCCGGGCTCGGCCGCCTCGCGCCGCCACTGCGCGTACTTGACGGCTTCCGCCAGCGCCCGCACCGCGCGTTCGGCCGCCGGGTAGGCGGGTATCAGACGGGAGCCCTCGCGCGGCGCTTCGGAGGCGGTGCCGTCCCGGTCCCGCGGCACTTCGGATGCGCTGCTCTCCCGGCCCCTCGGCGCGGGGGGCGGCTCCTGGGCCGGGGCCGGCGGGGTGGTGCGGACCTCGTCCGCGGGGGCGTGCGGCCCGGCCTGAGGTGCCGTACCGGCCGCCGCCGACAACGCCTCGGCGAGACCGCCGAGTTCCACGTGCACGACGAGCACGGGCTTCGCGGGGGCCGCCGCGGCGGCGGACCGCAGGGCCTCGGCCAGTTCCGCGTCACCGGGCGGGCCCGCCCCGATCGCCGGGATGGCCGTGACGACGACCGCGTCACAGGTGTCGTCCGCGAGCGCCCGGGACAGCGCCCGGTGGAAGTCCCGTGCCGTGGCCCCGGTCGTCAGGTCCAGCGGCCGCTCCGGGCGCAGCCCCTCGGCCAGGCACCGGTCGTAGGTGAGCAGCCCCAGCGACTCGGAGTTCCCGAGGATCGCCACCCGGGGCCCTGCGGGCAGCGGCTGGCGCGCGAGGAGGAGTCCCGTGTCGACCAGTTCGGTGATCGTGTCGACCCGGACGACGCCCGCCTGCCGCAGCAGCGCGGACACGGTCGCGTGCGGCAGCCGGGTGGCACGGACCGCGTGGCCCTGTGGCGCGGTGCCGGCCCCCTGGACCACGACCAGCGGCTTGGCCGCGGCCGTCCGGCGCGCCAGCCGGGTGAACTTGCGCGGGTTGCCGATGGTCTCCAGGTACATGAGGACGACGTCGGTGTCGGGGTCGTCGTACCAGTACTGGATGAGGTCGTTGCCGGAGACGTCCGCCCGGTTGCCGGACGACACGAAGGTGGACACGCCGGTGACGCCGGTGACGCCTCCCCCGCGCCGGTGCAGCCGGGACAGCAGGGCGATGCCGATCGCCCCGGACTGGGCGAACAGGCCGATCCGTCCGGGGCGCGGCAGCTCGGGCGCGAGCGAGGCGTTGAGCCGCACCTCGGGAGAGGTGTTGATGACTCCGAAGGCGTTCGGCCCGACGAGCCGCATGCCGTACGTGCGCGCCTGCCGGAGGAGGGCGCGCTGCCGCTCGCGCCCCTCGGGCCCGCTCTCCGCGTATCCGGCGGAGAGCACCACGAGACCCTGCACGCCGTGTGCGCCGCAGTCGGCGACCGCCTCGGTGACCTGTTCGGCCGGGACGGCGACGACCGCGAGGTCCACGGGGCCGGCGATGTCCCGGACCGAGCGGTACGCGGGTACGCCGTCGACCTGTTCCAGTTCCTCGGGGAAGGCCGTGTTGACGGCGTACAGGCTCCCGGTGAATCCGGCGTCCCGGATGTTGCCGAGGACGCCGCGGCCGACGCCGCCGGGCGTGCGGCCCACGCCGAGGACGGCGACGGAGCGGGGTGCGAGCAGCCGGCGCACCGACCGCGCCTCGGCGCGCTGCTCCCGCGCACGCTGCACGGCGAGCGAGCGGTCGGTGGGTTCCAGGTCGAACTCCAGGCGTACGACGCCGTCCTCGAAGCTGCGCTTCTGGGTGTAGCCGGCGTCCCTGAACACCTTGATCATCTTGGTGTTGGCGGGCAGCACCTCGGCGGCGAAGCGACGGATGCCGCGCTCGCGGGCGACGGCGGCGATGTGCTCCAGGAGGGCGGAGGCGACGCCGCGCCCCTGGTGCGCGTCCTGCACCAGGAAGGCGACCTCGGCCTCGTCCGCGGGGCCGGTGGCGGGCGCGCCGTCGGCGCCGATGCGGTCGTAGCGTACGGTGGCGATGAACTCGCCGCCGATGGTGGCCGCGAGTCCCACCCGGTCCACGAAGTCGTGGTGCGTGAAGCGGTGGACGTCCTTGGCGGACAGGCGGGGGTACGGCGCGAAGAAGCGGTAGTACTTCGACTCGTCGGAGACCTGCTCGTAGAAACTGACCAGGCGGTCGGCGTCATCAACGGTGATGGGCCGGATGCGCGCGGTGCCGCCGTCGCGCAGTACCACGTCCGCCTCCCAGTGGGCGGGGTACTCGTGCCGGTCGCGCCGGTCCGCCGGGGTCTGCATGGGCCCCAGAGTACGGCTCGCCAATGACAACGTCGCGAGGCAGTCTGTGGGGGACGGAGTCGGGCCGAGGCCGCGGTCCGACGACACGCCGGAGCGGGCGACAGGCCCGCTCCGGGCTCGCTTCACCATATGGAAAACTGGTCTAGACAACCTGAACACCGAAGGGCAGCAACACATGGCTGAGCGCCGCGTCAACGTCGGCTGGGCCGAGGGCCTTCACGCCCGTCCCGCCTCCATCTTCGTCCGAGCCGCCACGGCCGCAGGCGTCCCGGTGACGATCGCCAAGGCCGGGGGCACCCCGGTCAACGCGGCCTCGATGCTGGCCGTGCTCGGCCTGGGCGCCCAGGGAGGCGAGGAGATCGTCCTCAGCTCCGACGCCGAGGGCGCGGACGCGGCCCTGGACCGGCTGGCGAAGCTGGTCGCCGAGGGCCTGGAAGAGCTGCCCGAGACCGTCTGAGCCGGTTCCCGAAGCCGCGTCGTCCTGAAAAGGCGACGCGGCTTCCGCGTTTTCACGGCCGGCCGCAGGAATTCGCAGCCGACTTACGCCGCAACAGCCGGCCATAAACCGGGGCACAACAAAAAGAGGCGACGGCAGGACCCCCTCTCCCGAATTCCCCTCTTTGTATACGGCGCCCGTGTTAATTCCGCAGACTCGGCATGTTTACGACGTGTTGCGAATTCCTCACGCGCTCGGTGCGGTCGGCGCCCGGGGAGAACCGCAGCCGGTGCGCGGCCGACGCGCGCTCGGTGTGCAGGGCCATGACCGCCCGCGCGCGCTCCGCGTCCCCGCGCGCCACCGCGTCCACGACGGCGCCGTGCTCCGCCCAGGACTCGACGGGGCTTGCGGGCGACTCCACCACGTACATCCAGGCGATCTTGTGCCGGAGCTGGGTGAGCGTCGAGGTCAGGGCTTGGCTGCCGGTGGCCTGGGCGAGCGTCACGTGGAACCAGCCGCCGAGGGAGCGCAGATCCTCGCTGTTGCCCCGCCTGGCCCGCTCCTGCCCCAGCCTGACCAGGCCGCGCAGCACCTTGAGGTGGGCCTCCGTGCGCCGCTGGGCGGCCCGGGAGGCGCCCAGCGGCTCCAGGAGCAGGCGCATCTCCAGCAGGTCGGCGGCCTCCTGCTCGGTGGGTTCGGCCACGCACGCGCCCGCGTGCCGCCGCGTCACCACGAACCCCTCCGCCTCCAGGGTGCGCAGGGCCTCGCGGACGGGGACGCGCGAGACGCCGTAGCGGCGCGCGAGCAGTTCCTCGGTGAGCCGGCTGCCGCGCTCGTAGACACCGGCGACGATGTCGTCCCGGATCGCCGTGCACACCGAGTGCGCCGGAATACGCATGACCGACCTCCGCCTTAATCCCCGTGAAACGCCGACGATTGACGTGTGTTCCGTGACTCTATGGCAATGAGCCGGAATTTCCGATGGCGGGCCGGAATCCATGGATATTTTTTGGACATCGGGGCGTCCGAAACGACGAAAACCCCGGCTCGCGAGCCGGGGCCGCGGCGCCCGCGCGCCGCCGGTCGTCAGACGTTCACACCGTGCTTGCGGAGATAGGCGACGGGGTCGACGTCGGAGCCGTACTCCGGGCTCGTCCGCGCCTCGAAGTGCAGGTGCGGACCGGTCGTGTTGCCCGTGGAGCCGGACAGCCCGAGCTGCCGGCCGGGAGTGACCCGCTCGCCCACCGAGACAGCGACGGACGACAGATGGCCGTACTGGGTGTACATGCCGTCCGCCATTCGGATCACCACCTCGTAGCCGTACGCGCCGCCCCAGCCGGCCGACACGACGGTGCCGGAGCCCACCGCGTGGACGGCGGTGCCGGCCGCGGCGTGGAAGTCGACGCCGGTGTGGCTGCCGGAGGACCACAGGGAGCCGCCGGTGCGGTATCCGGTGGAGAGGTAGGAGTGCGCGATCGGCGCGACGAAGGCGTTCAGCCGCCTGCGCTCGGCCTCGCGGGCGGCCCGGACCTCGGCCGCGCGTTCCGTCGCCGCCCGCCGCGCCGCCGCCTTGCGCGCGGCCTCCTCGGCCGCCTTCTCCTCGGCGGCCTGCCGCTGCGCGGCCGCCTGGGCGCCGATCTGCTCGGCGACCGAGTCGCCGATGCCGACGACGGGGGTGAGGCCGGTCTGCTCCGCGGTGGTGGCGGCGTGCGCCGGACCGGCCGCGAGGGTGCCCATGACACCGGTGGCGGCAAGGGTCGCGACGCCCGCGGCGCGGGAGGTGGTGCGGTGCATCCGGGTGGAACGGCGGTGCTTCCCGGTGGCGCGGGTGAACGCCATGGAGTGACGGTCCTTTCCTTCCTTGTCGCCTACCGGGTTAGCTGACGGGTTCGGAGCAGGAAGGTCTCCTACGGGAGGCCGCGTGCCGCGCGGACTCCCGATTCACCCCAGGGACTTGGGTCCCCGGCTCCCCTGGCTCGCGCCGTACGGGGACTCGGCGATGGCTGTCCGGTGCCGCGGGCGCGGCGCACTGCCTGACGAACAGCCCGGACGACGCTAAGGGGGACAACTTTCCATCCCCAAACCGAACCGGGTGTTTGTAGCGCATCCCACAGGGCAGACAGGCAACCTCCGCCGCAATTCGGGCATCCCGCGGGAACGGAAGGGGCCCTGACGACCGGGGCGGTCTGCCACGGCCGTCAGGGCCCCACGCGCGTGTGCGGGTCCTCGGACTGCTCCGCCTACTCCGCGGACACCACGTGCACCTCGCCGATGCCCAGCGCCTCGGCCGGCTCCTTGATCTGCGCGGCGTCGCCGACCAGGACCGTCACCAGCCGGTCCACCGGGAACGCGTTCACCACCGCGGCGGTGGCCTCCACGGTGCCCGTCGCGGCCAGCTGCCGGTACAGGGACGCCTGGTAGTCGTCCGGCAGGTGCTGCTCCACCTGGTCGGCGAGCGTGCTCGCCACGGCCGCCGCCGTCTCGTACTTCAGCGGCGCCACCCCGACGAGGTTCTGCACGGCGACGTCGCGCTCGGCGTCGGTGAGACCTTCCTCGGCCAGCGTGCGCAGCACCGTCCACAGGTCGGCCAGCGCGGGACCGGTGTTCGGGGTGTCCACGGAGCCGCTGATGGCGAGCAGCGAGGCACCCGTGCCGTCGGGGGCGGACCTGAGGACCTGGCCGAAGGCGCGCACTCCGTAGGTGTAGCCCTTCTCCTCACGCAGGACGCGGTCCAGCCGGGAGGTGAGGGTGCCGCCGAGGCAGTACGTGCCGAGCACCTGGGCGGGCCAGACCCGGTCGTGCCGGTCGGCGCCGACGCGGCCGATGAGCAGCTGCGTCTGGACGGCGCCGGGGCGGTCCACGATGACGACCCGGCCGCGGTCGTCGGCGCTCACCGACGGCACCGGCCGCGGCTGGGACGCGGTGCCGGTCCACGCCCCCAGGGACTCGCCGAGCAGCGCGTCCAGATCGATGCCGGTCAGGTCGCCGACGACCACTGCGGTGGCCGTCGCGGGCCGTACGTGCCGCTCGTAGAAGGCGCGCACCGCCGCCGCGTCGATCTTGGCGACGGTCTCCTCGGTGCCCTGGCGCGGACGCGACATGCGCGAGGCGGCCGGGAACAGCTCCTTGGAGAGTTCCTTGGCGGCGCGGCGGGACGGGTTGGCCAGCTCGTGCGGGATCTCGTCGAGGCGGTTGCGGACCAGCCGCTCCACCTCGCTGTCGGCGAACGCGGGTGCGCGCAGGGCGTCGGACAGCAGCCCAAGGCCCTTGGCCAGGCGGGAGGCCGGGACCTCCAGGCTCAGCCGGACGCCCGGGTGGTCGGCGTGCGAGTCCAGCGTGGCGCCCGCCCGCTCCAGTTCGGCGGCGAACTCCTCGGCGGAGTGCCGGTCGGTGCCCTCGGAGAAGGCCCGCGCCATGATCGTGGCGACACCGTCCAGGCCGGACGGCTCGGCGTCCAGCGGCGCGGACAGCAACACCTCGACGGCGACGACCTGCTGGCCGGGCCGGTGGCAGCGCAGGACGGTCAGGCCGTTGTCCAGCGTGCCGCGCTCGGGGGCCGGGAACGCCCACGGCCTCGCCTCGCCCGCGCGGGGCTGCGGGTGGAACTCCATCGCGGCGAGTTCGGTCACTTGGCCGCCTCCTCGTTGTTGTCGTCGCCGGCTTCGACGGTGGCTTCGGACTCGGGGTCCTCGGGGACGTCCACGTCCTCGGTGTGCTCCGCGGACTCGGCGGAGAGCGGTTCGTAGACGAGCACCGCGCGGTTGTCCGGACGCAGCCGGGCCTGGGCGACCGCCTGGACCTCCTCGGCGGTCACCTCCAGGACCCGCTGCACGGCGGTCAGGGCGAGCTGCGGGTCACCGAACAGCACGGCGTACCGGCACAGTTCGTCGGCGCGGCCCGCGACCGTGCCGAGCCGGTCCAGCCACTCGCGCTCCAACTGCGCCTGGGCCCGCTCCATTTCCTCGGACGTGGGGCCCTCCTCGGCGAACCGGGCCAGCTCCTCGTCGATGGCGGTCTCGATGACCGGCACCTCGACGTCACCGGAGGTCTTCACGTCCAGCCAGCCCAGGGAGGGCGCGCCGGCCAGCCGCAGCAGGCCGAACCCGGCCGCCACCGCCGTACGGTCCCGCCGCACCAGCCGGTTGTACAGGCGGGAGGACTCGCCGCCGCCGAGAACCGTGAGCGCCAGGTCGGCCGCGTCGCACGCGCGCGCGCCGTCCTGCGGCAGCCGGTAGGCGGCCATCAGGGCACGGGCCGGTACCTCCTCCACGACGACCTCGCGCAACTGCTCCCCGATGGTCTCGGGCAGCGAGCCGTCGCGGGGCTCGGGCTTGCCGTCGTGGGCCGGGATCGAACCGAAGTACTTCTCGATCCAGGCGAGCGTCTGCCGCGGGTCGATGTCGCCGACCACGGAGAGTACGGCGTTGTTCGGCGCATAGTAGGTGCGGAAGAACGTGCGCGCGTCCTCCAGGGTGGCCGCGTCCAGGTCCGCCATCGAACCGATCGGCGTGTGGTGGTACGGGTGGCCCTCGGGGTAGGCGAGGGCGGTCAGCCGCTCGAAGGCGGTGCCGTAGGGCACGTTGTCGTAGCGCTGGCGGCGCTCGTTCTTGACGACGTCCCGCTGGTTCTCCATGGACTCGTCGTCCAGCGCGGCCAGCAGCGAACCCATGCGGTCGGCCTCCAGCCACAGGGCCAGCTCCAGCTGGTGGGCGGGCATGGTCTCGAAGTAGTTGGTCCGCTCGAAGCTGGTGGTGCCGTTCAGCGACCCTCCGGCGCCCTGCACCAGCTCGAAGTGCCCGTTGCCCTGCACCTGCGCGGAGCCCTGGAACATCAGGTGCTCGAAGAGGTGAGCCAGGCCGGTACGTCCCTTGACTTCGTGGCGGGAGCCGACGTCGTACCAGAGGCAGACCGCCGCGACCGGGGTCAGGTGGTCCTCGGAGAGCACCACGCGCAGCCCGTTGGCCAGGCGGTGCTCGGTCGCTGTCAGGCCCCCGGAGCCTGCCTCGGCTGTGGCCGTGTGACCCATGGGCATGTACGTCCCTTCGATCGCGGATGCGGTCGTGAAACCGCGGTTTTCCTGCCAGTCCTGCCACTGTATGCAAGCGTGCGCACCCTGGGCGAAGTTCCCGCGGGACGTACGCCCACAGCGGATCGCGTAGCCTGCGGGGGTCGTGCCGCGGGGCGGTCCCCCGCGGCAGCCGCGGCGCCGGGGCGGGCCGCCGACACCGGGGCCTGGCCCGGGTTGTCAGTGTCGCGGTCCACAATGGTCCGCATCAGATCACGTTCACGCTTCCGCACGAACGCCCCATAGGCGAGCGACCGAACACAGGAGGAGCCGGCAGCGATGGCCCGCCGCAGCACGAAGACCCCGCCGCCCGACGAACCGTTCGAGGAGAGAATCCTCGACATCGACGTCGTGGACGAGATGCAGGGCTCCTACCTTGAGTACGCGTACTCGGTCATCTACTCCCGTGCCCTGCCGGACGCCCGCGACGGCCTCAAGCCGGTGCACCGCCGCATCGTGTACCAGATGAACGAGATGGGCCTGCGCCCCGACCGCGGCTATGTGAAGTGCGCGCGCGTCGTCGGCGACGTCATGGGCAAGCTCCACCCGCACGGAGACGCGTCCATCTACGACGCCCTGGTGCGCATGGCGCAGCCCTTCTCGATGCGCGTGCCGCTGGTCGACGGCCACGGCAACTTCGGGTCGCTGGGCAACGACGACCCGCCGGCCGCCATGCGGTACACGGAATGCCGCATGGCCGAGGCCGCCGGCCTGATGACCGACTCGATCGACGAGGACACCGTCGACTTCGCCCCGAACTACGACGGGCAGGAGCAGGAGCCGGCGGCACTGCCCGCCGCGTTCCCGAACCTGCTGGTCAACGGCGCGTCGGGGATCGCCGTCGGCATGGCCACGAACATGCCGCCGCACAACCTCGGCGAGGTGATCGCGGCCGCCCGGCACCTCATCCGGCACCCGAACGCCGACCTGGACGCCCTGATCAAGCACGTGCCGAGCCCCGACCTGCCCACCGGAGGCCGGATCGTCGGCCTCTCCGGGATCCGCGACGCCTACGAGACCGGCCGGGGCACGTTCAGGATTCGGGCCACGGTGACCGTGGAGACGGTGACCGCACGCCGCAAGGGCCTCGTCGTCACGGAACTGCCCTTCGCCGTCGGACCGGAGAAGGTCATCTCCAAGATCAAGGACCTGGTCGGCGCGAAGAAGCTGCAGGGCATCGCCGACGTCAAGGACCTCACGGACCGTGAGCACGGCCTGCGCCTGGTCATCGAGATCAAGAACGGCTTCGTGCCCGAGGCGGTCCTGGAGCAGCTCTACAAGCTGACGCCGATGGAGGAGTCCTTCGGCATCAACAACGTGGCACTGGTCGACGGCCAGCCCCTCACGCTGGGCCTGAAGGAACTCCTCGAGGTCTACCTCGACCACCGCTTCGACGTGGTGCGCCGCCGCTCGGAGTTCCGCCGCGGCAAGCGACGCGACCGGCTGCACCTCGTGGAGGGCCTGCTCACCGCGCTGGTCGACATCGACGAGGTCATCCGCCTCATCCGTTCCAGCGAGAACAGCGCGCAGGCGAAGGAGCGGCTGATGAGGCGCTTCTCGCTGTCGGAGATCCAGACGCAGTACATCCTGGACACGCCCCTGCGCCGGCTGACCAAGTACGACCGGATCGAGCTGGAGGCGGAGAAGGAGCGGCTCAACGCGGAGATCGCGGAGCTGACCCGGATCCTGGAGTCGGACGCCGAACTGCGCAAGCTGGTCTCCGCGGAACTCGCCGCGGTCTCCAAGAAGTTCGCCACCCCGCGCCGCACGCTGCTGCTGGAGTCGGGCGCGACCCCGGTCGCGTCGGTGCCGCTGCAGGTGGCCGACGACCCGTGCCGGGTGCTGCTGTCCTCGACCGGGCTGCTGGCCCGCACGGCGAACGGGGAGCCCTTCCCGGTGGACGCCGGCGCCAAGCGCGTCAAGCACGACGTGATCGTCTCGGCGGTCCCGGCGACGGCGCGCGGCGAGGTGGGCGTGGTGACGTCCGCCGGGCGCCTGCTGCGGGTCAACGTGGTCGACCTGCCGCAGCTGCCGGAGACGGCGACCGCGCCGAACCTCGCGGGAGGGGCGCCCGTCGCGGAGTTCGTCACCCTGGAGGACGAGGAGACGGTGGTCTGCCTGACCACGCTCGACGAGTCGTCCCCCGGACTGGCGCTCGGCACCGAGCAGGGCGTGGTCAAGCGGGTGGTGCCCGACTACCCGTCCAACAAGGACGAGTTGGAGGTCATCGCGCTCAAGGAAGGCGACCGGATCGTCGGCGCGGTGGAGCTGCGCACCGGCGAGGAGGACCTGGTGTTCATCACGGACGACGCGCAGTTGCTGCGCTACCAGGCGTCCCAGGTCCGCCCGCAGGGCCGCCCGGCGGGCGGCATGGCGGGCATCAAGCTCGCCGAGGGCGCCAAGGTGATCTCCTTCACCGCCGTGGACCCGGCCGTGGACGCGGTGGTCTTCACCGTGGCGGGCTCGCGCGGCACGCTGGACGACTCGGTGCAGACGACCGCCAAACTGACCCCGTTCGACCAGTACCCGCGCAAGGGGCGGGCCACCGGCGGCGTGCGCTGCCATCGGTTCCTGAAGGGCGAGGACTGCCTGTCCCTGGCCTGGGCCGGTGCCGTCCCGGCGCGGGCGGCGCAGAAGAACGGCGCGCCGGTGGACCTGCCGGACCTGGATCCGCGTCGCGACGGCTCGGGCGTGTCCCTGCCGAAGACGGTGTCGGTGGTGGCGGGCCCGGCCTACTGAGCGCGCCGCCGGGTGTGCCGCACTGTGCCGTCGGCCGTGCGGCACCCCTGTGCTGGGTGTACTGCGCCGTGCCGTCGGTCGCGCGGCACCACGGTGGCTGCTCGTGCAGTTCCCCGCGCCCCTTCGGGGGCTGTCGCCGGACGGCTGAGCGGCGACGCCGGAGGGCTCGGCGGGCTGCCTTGTGGCTCGGCGGGCGCGCCTCATGGGTGGGCTGGTGTTCCGGAGGGCTCGGTGGGGTCCGGGAACGGCGGGTCCTCGGGGTCCGGCTCCCCGGCGGTCCGCCGTACGGCGTCCTGCTCGTCCGGGCCCGCCACATAGCGCAGGACGCCCCACATGCCGTGCTCGTCGGTGTGCGGGGCGTCGCTCTCGCAGGCCCTCAGTTCCCGGCGAAGGGCGCCGGTGTCGATGCCGGAGCCGATGAGCACGAGCTGGGTCAGCCGCTCCCCGGCCCCCGTCCACGGCTCGGGGTAGAAGCGCAGGAACCGCCCGACGGCGTGCACGGCGTACCGGTTGACGGGGTCGTACGCCCCGAAGTCGACGTACCCCTTGATCCGGTACAGCCCCTCGGTCCTGCCGTCCAGGAACCGCATCAACCGGCGCGGGTCGAGGGGGACTTCGGAGACGTAGGACAGGCTGTCGTAGCCGGTGTGCAGATGGCCCGTGTGCTCGTCCTCGCTGTGCCGGTGCAGGTCGTCGAAGGACAGCTGCCCGACGCGCTCCTCGGCCGGCCTGCGGTCGAAAAGGAACTCGGGGTCGACGCGGCCGTAGGCGGCGGGCACGACGGCGGCGCGGTCGGTGAGCGAGCCGACGAGGCCGAGCACGCGCGCGCCGTCCGCGGCCCGGTCGAGCTTGTTGACCACGACCAGGTCGGCGAGGGCGAGGTGCCGGTCGATCTCCGGATGCCGGGCGCGGGTGGCGTCGAACTCGGCGGCGTCGACCACCTCGACCAGCCCGCCGTAGACGATCCCCGGATGCTCGCTGGCGAGCACCATACGGACGAGTTCCTGGGGTTCGGCGAGCCCGCTGGCCTCGATGACGATGACGTCGATGCCGGTGGCCGGTGCGGCGAGCCGGGCCAGGTACGCGTCGAGTTCGCTCGCGTCGACGGCGCAGCACAGGCAGCCGTTGCCCAGCGACACCGTGGAGTCGCCGAGCGCGCCCGCCACGGCCATCGCGTCGATCTCGACGGCGCCGAAGTCGTTGACGATCGCCCCGATGCGGCTGCCGCCGCTGTGGTGCAGGAGGTGGTTGAGGAGCGTGGTCTTCCCGGAGCCCAGGAATCCGGCGATGACGACGACCGGGATCTGCTGCGGACTACGGCGGTGCCCCACGGTGCGACCTCTCTCACGCGAACGCGTGCACCGGGCTCACGGCCCGGCGCACGGACGGGGATGGCATGCCGACCCAGGATACGAGCAGGGAGAACACCCCGAAGTGAACGATTGTTAGCAGTCACGGCGGGGCAGACGAAGTGCAGGCGCCGGAGTGTGCGACCCTCGCTTCCCTCTGTGCGCCGCCTCTCCGCCTCCCCGCCGATCAGAGCCGCTCGGCACACTCTGGGAGACGGCTAGCGCCGCCCACCGCTCGCCGGTCCCCTCCAGTCGACCCGCACCCCGACGACCGGCGGACGGCCGCCTGATTCGGGGGTTGACATGGCCACACAGAAGACGGGGAACTGGGGGCCGGGCTCAGTCGCCGCGGTCCTCGCGCTTTCGATCACCGGCACCGCGGCGTCCCTCCTGGCGTACCGCCGTGCCCTGGAGGCGGTCGTCCGCACGAACGCCGAGATCCTGCGGCGGCTGGACGCCCTGGACGACCAGCGCCGGCAGGCGTCCCGGCGCACGGACCGCATCGAGTACCAGCGCGATCACCGGCAGCTCCTGCTCGCGGCGATGAAGGACCAGGACCTGCTTCCCGTGCTCGACGCCTACGAGGGCGACGTGCCGCCACGCGTGCAGAAGCAGTACCTCTTCGCCAACGCCCTGTACGTGCACGCCCTGCACGGCTACCGGATCGGCCTGCTCACCCGGGCGGAACTGCGCGGCTACGTCCGTGTGCTGTTCCAGAGCCCGACGGCCCGCGCCTACTGGGAGGCCACGCGCCACCACCGGGCGAGCCTGCGGGACGGCTCGGAGGAGGCCGAGATCGGCAAGATGACCGACGAGTTGCTGGCGGAGCTGGACGAGGCCGACACGGACGAGTGGTGGGTGGTGGGCGACCATCCCGCCGAGGAATGAGACCCGGACGAGGGAGCGGGCTCCGCAGGGACGGGTTGACTCCACGGGGACCGGTTGGGCCCACGGGGACGGGTTGGCTCCACAGGGACGGACTGGGTCCACCGGAACGGTTGGCTCCACAGGGAGGGACTGGGTCCACCGGAACGGTTGGTTCCACAGGGACGGGTTGGCTCCAGAGGGGCGGGTTGGCTCCGCAGAGACGAGTCGCCCTCCGCGGAAACGAGTGCCCTTCGCAGAGACGAGTGGCCGCCGCAGGGCGAGCGGGGCCGCAAAAACGAATCACTCGCTCAGACACCCAAGTCCGGGCCCCAAGCGCGATCTGAGCAGGCTAGGTTGTCCCCGCCTGCCACGTGCACACCCGCCGTCACAGCAGGCCCAGACGTCGTTGCCGCCCCGGACACACCCATGCCCCGGCGCCCGGCACGAGGAAAACCCCTGACCGATTCAAGCAAGGACCGGGATCGACTTGAAGATCGTGCGCCGCATTGGTGCCTCACCTCGCGAAAGAGGGAGCGTGAACGGGCAGACCTGCCCGGACATCTTTGAACTGCAGGACGGGAACTTCGCGGTGATCGGTACGGACCGTACCGACGCACTCGACTCCGAGCTGCCGTCGGACGCCGCACGCGCCGACTACGAGCGGATCGTGGTGATCAGCCGCGAGACGCTGGTGCGCGCGAAGGCCGACATTCCGGACGCCTAGGCGCGGCCCTCCGGTCACGGTGGACGCGCCTCCGATCGGGCGCACCGTGATCCGCGGACGGACCGCGCCCCGCACGGGCCCAGCTCGATGCCGCTCTTCGACAGCGGGCTGGGTTTGCCTCAGCTTGATCTTTAACCTCGCCCGTCACCCGACCTGCTGATCTTGGTTTGTTCCTGAGACAGCAGGACGGCCGTTCTTCACGCTTCGAGGTGTCGA